>JAQBTH010000018.1 GCA_027623425.1 bacterium
CGCGCTAATCCCCTGTTGGCGACTAATCTCCGTTACCTTTAATCCACTCTCATGGGCCTTGAGTATCTTAAATATTTCCGCCTCACTGTGTTTACTCCGCTTCATCCTCTTCCGCCTTTCACTGTGTCTTATTTTACAGTTTTATTTGGCTTAATTTTAGGGGATGTTTACATTTCATTTTCATTTGGTGGTACGCCTGTAACAGTAACAGAGTTTGGTGAAATGGAAATAAACGGAGAAACATACGTTGCCGCACGGCTTCAATCGCCCGTTAGTGAGTTTGAACCCTCAGAAGAAAACCCGTCGGTTAATATCATTGTTTCAAAAGAAATGATGATAATGAGGCATTTCTATAATGAAGGCGAAGAAATATTAACAACAATATCAACTGATCCGTTTTAATGGTAATCGTCTAATACTAAATAAGAATTAATCAGAAACCCCTTTAAAGAGAATCGAATGGTTATCGCCCCCTGAGTGTCTGTGCGGTACATCAAAACACCCTGTTCTTCCAAACGCGTGGTAACACTGGAGTGAGGATGCCCGTAACGGTTATCTTTTCCCACGCTTAACAATGCAATTTGAGGCTGAACAGCGTTCAAAAAACCCGCCGTAGTGGATGTTTTACTACCATGGTGACCCAGTTTTAATACAGTCGTCTTCAAATCGTCACCATATACACTCACAAGCTGCCGTTCATAGGTGGACTCCAAATCTCCCGTAAACAACAAACTCGACTCCCCATACAGAAATTGCATTACGATTGAGCGATCATTTTTTGATTCATTATGGTCTGGCATAAGCGGGGCTAAAATTTTCAGTTGCATACCACGCCCCAATTCAAACAACTGCCCGGCCTTGGCCTCTAACACCCCTACCGGATAGAGATCAAGCAAAGAGCGCCATTGCTCGGGAAAGCGGCCATTATGCAAAATCGTTGTTGTAGGAAACTGCGCTACCAAATCTGCCAAACCTGCCGCATGATCCGCATCCCAATGGGTGATGATAATCAGGTCTAAACGATTAATCCCCTTTGCCCGTAAGGCAGGTATAATAGTGCGCGTGGCAATCGTCGATTTCCCATATCGCGCTCCCGTATCAATCAACACACGGGTGCGATTCGGTGATTCAATCAAAATAGCATCGCCCTGCCCCACATCTAAAACAGTAACACGCGCTTCATTTAAAGGTCGAATCGCATAAACCAACCCATAAGCAAAAAACAATGCGGTTAGTAGCCCAGAAACCCTAAGTAGTCGAGGCCTCTTTAAGATTGCACCAAAACAAGCAAGACCGTAAATCGGATACAACAGCAATGGAAACCCAAAAAATGGCGATGATACCCACATATTGGCCATCGGAATTTTAGAAAAAGTGGCTGCAAACCACACTAGTAACACCATCATCGCGTAAGATGCAGAGTGTAAAACGTGAGCAAAACCGGACCACAGAAGCCCTAAGAACGTCCCAAAAAAACCAATCATCACAATAAGCTCTATCACCCAAAGTGCAATCATATTTGCCACAACACTAATCAGGGAAAGGGTTTGAAATGAGTGCCAAATAATGGGCGTAGTTACAATAAATGGAGAAATAGAAACCGCCACCATCTCCTGAATCCATCTAGGCCAACGTTTTGGCAACCGGTGACGAATAAGTGGGGCAACAACCATCAATGAAATACAAGCAAGAACAGATAAAATGGCGCCCAATTGAATCACCCATAAAGGAGACACCAGGGTGAGTAGCAACACTGAAAAAGCCAAAACGAAATGCCCTTGAGTACGAAATCGGAATGACTTTAGCCCATACCAAATTGAACACATGAGCGCTGCGCGAACAATTGATGCGCCAGCGCCCGTCACTAACACAAATACACAATTTGAAAACCAAATTAACGCGCACTCAACGGCAACAGGCACCATAAAACGACCAATGATCCAAGATAAAATTTGGTTTAAAAGCACCACTTGGGCACCAGACACCACTAATATATGCGTTAAACCCAAAATTCTAAACTGGTCTTCCCACTCCTCGAGTAAGGAAACGCCATAATCACCAAACAATAAGCCAATATACAAATTGTCATAATGAATTGGTAAAACAGACCGTATTTGGGCATGCACCATTTTCCTGGCACGAATCGCCAATTCACGAAGCAGATTACCAAAGTGTGGGTTAACCGAATGAACCAATTCAACACGACACTGACCAGAAATACCTTTACTGATCAAATACCGACCATAGTCGAACTGCCCCGGGTTAGTGGGCGGGTCTGGAAAAAAGAGTTGTGCATCGACCCGTAATTCGTCCCCACAATCAAAGGGTGCCACGTCAAAAGTCGCACGCTTGATCATCGCCTTAAGGCGTTCGCCGCTATCGAGCCGCACATCAAAACGCACCCATTTCTCATCTGGCAATGGCTCATTAATCACACGAATCGCTAAATTAGTGCGCGTTTCTGGCAAAATCGGCGTGGGTAAAACACAATGCGTGCGCCACATACCAAAAGGAAGAAATGACACCAAAATAACCATATCGATTATTAACACTCGCGTTAAAAATACGCGTCGGTAAACACACAACCGACAGCACCAAAACAGCAACATGAGTATGGGAAACACAATAAAAAGTGGAGACAAATACACGCTCAATATGCCGCAAACATACGCCACTAAATACCAATATAAACGCCAAACCCCCATCCCCCCAAAACCCCTTTACTTCAATAATTTATAAGTTGAGAAATGAATCAACACATACCACACTAAAAAACAAAGCAAATACACTTCAAAAAAAACGGACGCAACGAATAGCCACAACTCTTTCCCCCGAAGCCCAGTTTTGCGGCGGCGTTGAATATAACGGAAATTAAACCAAAGCACGCCAGTTAAAACAAACAGAATAACCACATATGTAGAAAAGATCGGATTCCTAAAAATTGGAAAGAAAACCGTAAAAAGAAAAATAAACGGTGTAAGAAACAAGTCTGTTAGCCACTGCATAAATGAAATTATACCATGAGAACGGGTAATACATGACTCGTCACAGGCGAATGCATTATGAACAAATTCCACGAACAAATAGCAGAAGATGCTTTAAATTTTACACGCCTTCAGGTACACTATCTAGATACTCCGAGCGGGAGTAGCTCAATTGGTAGAGTATTGGCCTTCCAAGCCAACGGTTGCGAGTTCGAGGCTCGTCTCCCGCTCCAAAATCCCTAAAGATATAAAAAATAACAGGTTCTCAGGACCGCGTTACATAACATCGGCATTCCACCGGAACGCCGGCATATTGCATAATAAAACAACAAAAAAACAATCACTATGTTAAGTTATATTAATTATTAACTATATTTGATAGTATACACAACATTACAAATATAGAGGAGAGTATATTATGGATAGAATAAATAGTAGTTCACATTATGCAGTTAGGACATGTTTAAATAGATGTGGAACCTTAGCAGCATCCTTAGAACCAGGCATGGTGCTAGACAGAGCTGACACTGTAGAAACAGTTGCAAAACATGCACACAAGCAAGCTTTTTAACAGGAATGGGATTAGCAATAGCACCTATTTTTACAGGAGCCACTGATTTAGTCATAGGAAGTGCAATATCATTTGCCTGCAGTTCAGTTTGCTCGTGTTTGACAGCTGGCGCACACAAACTAAATACAGAAAACAATAATGTTACGCCACCAAACCATATAGAACAGGCAAGACAACATAGAACTAGAAATAAATCTGAGAGACAACCACTTATAACTGCTGATCCAAACACGACAGCCGCTAGACATGAAACAATAAGCAGAGAAGAGCAAGAAGCGAGATTCCTTACAACATCACCAAGAGATATATACTATGCACAACAAAGAGCGCTTGCGCAACGCCCTCAAACGGTAGGTGAAGAAATATCAGGTTAGCCCGAATTACTTCAATCGATAAAAACGGTATATAACCGGCCTCGCCAATTGTGCGGGGCCTTGCCGTTATTCTTGGAAAACTTAAAAAAATCATTTCTAAATTTTTTGAAATTAGTATAATACATTATACGAAAAGTATATAAAGAAAAGATAACGGGAGGGTTAAAATGGATGCAATAACAAAGTTTGTAAGTGATTGCTATGGTAGTATGACTGATTACGGCGGATATAATTCCCCACAATTGCGACGAACGGGGTTATGTGGCGCAAGTCAGAGAGTGCTGAAACGTGCAATAGAACCACCATTATACTCGTTAAGTGCGACAGGATCTAGCGCCGTCCTGTCAGTAGAATTATTAAAGATGGCCGGCACAAGCGCTGGCGCAGCAAAAGTGGCACTAATCGCCGGTTCAGGATTGAGTATAGGCGTCGCAACCACTTGTTGCACATGTGCATCAGTCACGATTTATAATCTAGCCAAAACACCATGCACAAGCAATACCCCAGCAGCACAACCTGTCGCAGTTGCCCTAGCAGCACAACCTGTCGTAGTTGCCCCAGCAGCACAGGCAGTTCCAATACAAATAAATCAACCTCAACTCCGAAATCTGTTCACAAGAAATGAAAGTTCCCAAACTGTAATGACTGAAGTAAGTCTACAATAGCAACCAGCCTGACACATTCTTATTATAGAGGCTTAATTTTTCAATCGATAAAAACGGTATATAACCGGCCTCGCCAATTGCGCGGGGCCTTGCCGTTGTTCTTCCCAGGCTTCAAAATCATCTACATCATCAAACTTATGCACCCTACTCACCAAGGATTCTATACGCAAATATTGGGCCTGCTCATCGGCAACCACAATTAAATCATCGCCCTTTGTCTCACCCCACGTCGCAATGACATGCTCATAATTATTGCGCGCCTGACCATCTTGCCAATACGTCATAGACCGTTCAACTAAAATACGCCCCACTTCAACCGCATTTTCTGGCGCCTCTTTTCGAATCCCATAATACCCATGCAACAACCGTGGTTGAATCGCAAACCCTTCATTTTCACGGGTATAATCCAACCGCACAGTACCCAGTGCATTCGTTACCTTAGACGGTGCAAATTGCACCAACAAACCAGTGCGAATACCCTCAGACTCCAAACTTTCAAGCAACACACCCACCTTACACCCCCTCCATTCAGAACCAACATAGTAGGCCGTACCTAATGACCCATCTTGCAAAGGCGATTCACGTTCCGCCAATCGGCCAGCCCTACCCTCAAATTCCAACCACTTCCAACGCCATCGAAAAAAGGCATAATTCTCTATGGTTCGCCAACCATCTACAGGCGAATCCACCCAAAGTAAATTTGTTGCGTGCCACCCTAATCCACTCTGATGCGCCCACTCATTGGTTAACAATAACCCTTGATACCCTGTGGCAAACCTCCCCTTCAAGTCTTCAATCCCAGGCACCTGGTCATACATGGAAATAATATCAGGATATGGAAAACGTAAATAACGCATGCGGCCCGCTTTTGCGCTCAAGGCCAACTGGCTACTGCTACTATTAAAAAAACCAAACCATTCTAAGTAAATTTCATCCGCAGTGGGTTCAAATTCCTCAATATGTCGGCGATCACGGTTCGACCGATACACCGTATTAAATCGCAAACCTGGCTGAAAATAGTGCATCCAGCGAAATTGTGCATTTCGAAATTCAGTATGATCCTTCCAAAAATGAAACCCCACGCTAGTATCATAATGGCCCGAACCATTTGGCATGTTAGGGGTCCACCAGCCATGTTCGATAACATTATCTGTAGGCACAGTTGTTGGGTATATTTCAGCAAGAGTTAACGCATCAGCGATACGACCCAAGCCAACACATATACAAACCAAAGCCAAACATAAAATCACAAAACGTTTCATAGGAATTCGTTACAAGTATCTCCTATTTATACGTAATGTGACAAGCCAACAAACAAATAATTCGAAACAAACCTACGTGTGATCTGAGGACGGATCCAACGTAATGACATCTACCTCATAAGGACTGGCTAACGCTTGCAAACTGCTCAGGTCTTTTGCACTTAAGTCACGAATAGATGTGATAAAAATATGACCCGCATCTAAAAAGGCATAAGCAATACTCATCAGTGCTTGAAGAAATTCGGTACGTTGATCAAGCTGGGTATCAGATGAACTAACTTGTCCAAAATTTGCCATAAATTGAAACCCATATCGATATACCATTTTATTGTCTTGAAACAGCTTTGATTCTAGCTCAGTTCCATATTTCTCGTATGTTGCTTTATTCGCTTTGCCTGTTAAAACAATCAGTTTAGCGGCATGCCCAAACTTATCTTGCCGTTGCTGAGCCGTTACCTGGCCCTTAACCCAATATTTATTGCGATTAGCAACATAATGGTCGACCCAATCCTTTTCACTCGCTGCAGATTCAATGAGACCCATGCCAATCGTATTATTAGACTGCTTATCGATGATGATGAAACTACCAAGATGGCGATTCTTTCCATAGGGTTCAAAGGCAATATCTTGGTCTAAAATAAGTTCACATTGCCCAATTGCGTTTAAGCCAAGCGTTTCGGCCTTTTCTTGTTCCAAGGTATTAATATTAAGCGCGTATTTGGGCGCTGATAACGTGGCATTTAGCACTTTAGCCCGTGTTTTAACCCAATATTGCTTACCTGGGACTAAAACAGTTTCATTCATCCACAAAAGAGTGGTGATAAAATGACTGGCGATTTCAATTTTATTCGGGTCCGCCACAATAACGTCGCCACGTGAGATATCAATTTCGTCATTTAAGGTAAGGGTAATCGATTGCCCACTTGAGGCGTGGGGTAAATCTCCGTCAAATGTAACGATGGACTCTACTGTACTCTTTTGCCGTGATGGCAACACTTGAATCGCATCGCCTGGACGCACAACACCTGTTGTAATTTGGCCAGAAAATCCACGAAAATCCAAGTTTGGGCGATTTACCCATTGCACTGGCATCGTGAAGGACTGAGTGACACTGGCCAGACCTATTGGCGTAGATTCCAAATGCATCATCAATGAGGGCCCTGAGTACCACGGCATTTTCAAACTCGCTTCTGTTATATTATCGCCTTCTAAAGCTGAAACAGGAATGGCAGTAATATTCGAAATACCGATTTGTGCCGCAAACGTATGATATGAAGACACAATATCATCAAAAACAGCCTGATCATAATTCATTAGGTCCATTTTATTGACGGCTAAGACAACTTGGCCCACACCCAACAATTGAATAATTTTAGAGTGCCGACGTGTTTGAGTTAGAATGCCTTTACGCGCATCAATCATCAAAATGGCAATATCCGCAGTAGAGGCGCCAGTGGCCATGTTTCGAGTGTATTGTTCATGCCCAGGCGTGTCTGCCACAATAAATTTACGTTTACTAGTGGAAAAATAGCGATACGCCACATCAATTGTAATACCCTGTTCTCGTTCGGCGGCAAGACCATCCACAAGCAAAGCGAAATCTATTTTTTCACCTTGAGTACCCATGGTTTTAGAATCCGACTCCAACGCCGTAAGTTGGTCCTCATAAATCATTTTTGATTCATATAAAAGTCGCCCAATTAGTGTGCTTTTACCATCATCAACAGACCCACAAGTGATAAATCGGCATAACTCTTTATGCTCGTGATCCTTTAAATAGGCCATGATATCAGATTCGATTAATTCGGAATGATGTGACATCTAAAAATACCCCTCTTGTTTCTTTTGCTCCATAGACGCGCCGCCATCATTATCAATGACCCGCCCTTGGCGCTCTGATGTGGTCGTCAACAACATTTCTTGAATAATATCAGGTAAAGTCGCCGCCTCAGACTCTATCGCCCCAGTCAACGGATAACAACCTAACGTTCTAAAACGCACCATACGTTCCTCTGGCACCTCACCTTCATTCAAAGGCATACGTTCATCATCCACCATAATCCAAGTACCATCACGCTTCACAACAGGACGCTTCTTAGCATAATACAACGGTACAATAGGTATATTTTCCAAATGAATGTACTGCCAAATGTCTAATTCGGTCCAATTCGATAGAGGAAACACACGAATACTTTCCCCTTTATTCTTTTTCGCATTATAAAGCGACCACAATTCAGGCCGCTGGTTTTTAGGATCCCAGCGGTGCTGTACGGTACGAAACGAAAAGACACGTTCCTTTGCCCGTGATTTTTCTTCATCACGCCTGGCGCCACCAAATGCGGCATCAAATTTATACTTATCTAGGGCTTGTTTAAGAGCCTGTGTTTTCATCACATCAGTATGGTAAGCCGAACCATGTGAAAAAGGCCCGACATCGTGTTTAACACCTTCGGGGTTTGTATACACAAGCAAATCAAGGTCAAGATCTTTTGCCATTTTATCGCGAAACGCAATCATTTCCTTAAACTTCCAATGGGTATCAATATGCATAACGGGAAATGGTAATTTTGAGGGGAAAAATGCCTTCCTAGCGATATGCAATAAAACCGCAGAATCTTTGCCAATAGAGTATAACAATACTGGGTTCTCCGTTTCAGACAATACTTCACGCATAATATGAATACTATCCGCTTCTAACTGCTGCAAATGCGTCAGTCTGGTCTGGGTAATAGCAGTTTCCGGTTGCGCACCATTACGAGTCACTTCGTTCATTCAAACACCTCTTTACTATCTCCACTTTTCGCTCTAACTAGTTTTCCATCAACCACGTGCAAGCCACATTCCTTATTAGCAGGGTCTTCCCACCACCATCGGCCAGCACGCACGTCTTCACCAGGAGCAATCGCTCGGGTACAAGGCGCACAACCAATAGATGGGAAACCCACGTCATGGAGCGCATTATAAGGCACCGAATTTGATTTAATATACTGCCACACGTCATCTTCAGACCAATCCGCCAAAGGATTCACTTTAAGCATGTTATGCGCATCATCCCATTCGACAGTGTCCAACTTAGCACGGGTAACCGATTGCGATCGGCGCAAACCCGTAATCCAAGCATCGGCACTGGAAAGTGCGCGGCGCAAAGGCTCAACCTTACGAATACCGCAACACGTTTTACGGTTCTCTACAGACGCGTAAAACAGATTTATACCCTTTTCATTCACCATATCTTCTACCGATTTCGCATCTGGAAAATAAATCTCATACTTCACACCTAATTTTGATTGTGTTTCTGCAATGACATCATAGGTCTCACTATGCAAACGCCCTGTATCAAGCACAAAAACACGCACATCGGGATTAATCGAAAACGCCATATGCGTCAAAACTTGGTCTTCCGCGCCTAAACTAGAGGCCAAAACAATACGATTGCCAAATTCAGCCAACACACGAACTAACACATCTTGTGCAGATGCCTGTTTTAGTTCCTGTTGCAGTAATTTAAAATCGCTCGCCAATTCCATTCTCCTAAATTTGATAATCCACCGGTTTAGCCAAGCCAAATTTCACATTGCTCCAAAACCGTTCATGGCCATAGTAAAGTGCCATTTTTGCAAATAGCTCTACAAAACCGATTTTAATAGCAGTTTCGACTTGCCCCGTAATAACGTAACTAATCATTACGGTCGCTACCGTAGCGGTAATACGCCACGATAACGCCTTTACAATACTTCGTCGTCGTTTTTCAATCATGCATCACAATCGTAAAGGTTATACCTTCTCGATCAATACCTCCCAGAATGCACCGAGTTGCGTTTGAGAAAGCACTTTATGACCTTCTAACTTCACAGAATTAGGCACATTTTGAATGGGTTCGCCGTCATCCAACATAATACGTAGGAATTCACCAGATTTCATTGCTTCAAGCACCAACTTTGTTTTCACAAAATTCATCGGGCAAGGCACACCACGAAAATCCTTTTCAATAATAGAGGATTTTGGTGTTGCAGAAGATTCCTCTTCAGCAGCCTCGATCTCATTAATAACATCACCATCTTTAGTTTTAAAGCGAAGTGAGTCATCCATGCTCTCATATAACGCAGTCATTGCAGCCGCTAAGCCAAGAACCTTATCTTTATGAAGCACCAATTCGTCTTTAGAAGCATCTCTTCCTACTTTTACCACATCTTCAAACTCGTCAGACACGATGCCCGTTTTAATGAAGTGCTTAATAAATAAGCTAAACACCATCTCATCAGTATTCGCATCTAAACCACGGGTAACAAGTAACATACGGGCAGATGAAAACAATATTCGGTACAACACTTTCGCATCTTCTTCAGCACCAAGCTCTTGATCCAACAGCTTCGTATTATTTTTAATAGACTTACGGTCAACATCGATCATATCAAACACACCAGCAGAACACTCAGCGGTACCAATCTCATCCATAGATAGGCGTTTTTTTGCACCAAAATCCACATAAAAGTCTGGGTTCTCATCAAACGTTGGAACATCCTTGTACTGCGCACATAATGATTTAACTAAATCATTGCCCTCAGCTTCAAGAAAATCGTAATAGGTATCATATGTACCCTTCACTTTACGATCAATCCAAACCTTTAGAAAATCATGTGCAAAATCAGGAATAAAATGAACGGGTAGTTCGTCTTGGCGTTCCGCATACTGAGTATGACCCATTTCCACTTTACCACCGGTAAGCACGTTATATGCAGGGTACATGTCACCATCTTTACGCCCTACTTTCCCAAAGAAACCAAGGTGAGCAATATGGTGCATTCCACATGTATTCGGGCAACCCGACATATTTAAACGAAAATCAGGGATCGCATCTAAATCCAAATCGCTGCTCGTCAATCGCTCACGAATATGAGACGACAATCCACGTGGTAAGCAAATACCCAGTTTGCACGTTTGCGCGCCAGTGCAATTGATCATATTCCCTATGAAAGGTGCGTGGCCCACAAGGGTATGTTCTAATTTGCTTATAATATTAAATGCATTTCCCAAATACGCCTCTGGAATGTTACGAAGGCGCATATTTTGAGCACGGTCACAACGAATGGTATTCTCACCAAACTCTGCTAAAAACGCACTCAATTTATCCGCGTCCTTACGCAATAAATCACCTAGGACCAATGGTAATTTGATTGAGACTAAACCCGCTTGCTTTTGGGCAGACACATAGCGACGCTTCCAAAGCTCAAATGCATCTCCCTGAGCCGTTTCCACAGGTATAGTTGCATCTAAAGCTGCATTTTCAAGAGTAGGCAATTCAAGATTTAAAGACGCATCATCCTTAATTTTGTCGTATTCCTCTGCAAACAAACGCACAAATTCCTCGCGGTCTAATTTTTTCCAAAGAAACTTTATACGAGATGAAAACTTTGAACGGCGATTGCCATGCTTATCAAACATCACCTTTAAGGCCTTAGTAACATGATAAACCTTCGTGTCTGGAACAAAGTCAAATAATTCGTGACCCACCATTGGCTTTGCACCCATACCACCAGCGCAGTAAACAGCAAATCCTTTTTGCTCGTCTTTTACTTGTGCCACAAAACCTAAACAAGTGGTTTGTGTAATACTGTCATCATCACTATTTTTTGAAAATGCGATTTTAAATTTACGAGGTAAATTCCAAGAATCTGTTTCATGAATCATACGTGTCGTTAATGCTATCGCATAGGGATCTACGTCAAACACCTCATCCAAAGAAACACCTGAATCTGGAGAAGTTAAAATATTACGAATGGTATTACCACCACCACCACGGGAACTAAGTTGAACCTCATTCAAACCGCGAATAACTGGCATAACACCATCAATTTTAACATCATGCACCTGCACCTCTTGGCGAGTTGTAAAATGCACTTCACCACTGCCATATAAGTCGCCCAATTCGGCTACTTTTTTAAGTTGCGTCGGGGTAATACCTCCTGCCGCACAGCGAATACGAATCATATAAGTGTCGGGTTGGCGCTGTTCATACACACCATGGGCAACGCGAATACCTTTGAATTTTACAGGGTCAATATTCCCTTTTTTAAATTCTTCAATATCCAATTCAAATTTATCTTGTTCCGCATATAATGTATCTGGTACTTCATAAAATTGCATAATAATAATCCTCCTAATTAACTTTCAATATTTTGTAATGCTGACTTAACATCAATTAACTCATTCTCAAGCGAGACACCTTTTTGAGTTGCCTCTTGGCGCTGTGCCTGAGCTGCCGCGTATTGAGACTGCAAGATTGCTACCCTACCGGCTTCGGGGTCACTATCATCCAATTTAACAACAGGAGATGGTTGAGTCGCTAATTTAACATCAGTTGGGCGAGAAACAGGGCGCTCTTCACGCTCAATTTCAGCAGTCAACTGTTCCTTCACACCGCCATCTGGCGAAATAATAGGTAAAATCTGTTTGCGGGGAGGCCTAGTCGTCTCTTGCTCAACCTTTGCCATAATACGATCCAAGTCCGCGTCGTGACGTAATACAGCTTCCGCAGACACAACAGGTTTTTCTACTGGTTTAGGCGCATTCTGAAAATCAGCCTGTTTTTGTGTCGCCTGCTCTTTGGACCGTTTCAGTGATTCTTGCAACGATTCTTTTTCTTGCAATTCGTTTAACTTCTCATTTACTTCCTGCATCGTTACGCGCGCTTCCGCCAAACGCAATTGAAGCTGTTGTTCCTTTTGCATTAAAGCCGCGCGGCGTGTTGCTTCTGTTAAACCACCCGACGACGCTAGCCCATCAAGAAATACTGAATAGTCTGATTCACTCAACGCACCACGGGATTCAGTGTCATAGCGCTCTTGTCTATCATCTTGTCGACGACGTATCAGCTGAGAATCATCTTCGATTGATGCCTGCAAACGCGATTGCCCAAGCACCTGTTCTTGATGAGTGTCAAACACAGAATCAGGTGGCGTATGGGCATCAACAGACGGTGCATCTGTTTCAGATGCGGCCTGTGATGTCTCTCCTTTGCGAGGCAGTGCGTTTTCAAGACGTAGTGGGTCAGCCCCAACCTCAGAAAAGTCCATCAAATTGGAAACAAGTTGATCTGTACCATCAGAAACAGGAGAAGCCATTTGTTGAGCTAAAGCAGGATTAATTTCGTGTGACATAATTTCGTTCCTTTCACTAAGCAGTCATTACGTGACAACTAACAAAACTTCGGATACAACCTCACCAACAATACGAAACCCCTTTACAGAAATAGGCTCCAATAAAGACACAATAATGTAAACGGTATTCGGATCCTTCAAAAGCCGCAAATCTTCTACAGACAAGCGCGCTGGCGTTTCGGGATGCGAATGATACACAGACAAAAGCTGATTGCCTTTGGCCCGTGCGTCTTTCATTACAGAAAACTGTTCTTTCGGATCAAATGTAAAATGATCTGGCGCATCATCCAAGTTTCTCATGCGATACACATCGTGTATAACACCATCTTTACCCGCCAAGTACCCACAACACTCAACAGGATTTAACTCCTTTGCGTGTGAAATCATATTCTCGTAAATTGATTTTGGTATCTTTAAAGTTTCCATGTTCGTCACCTTACTTCAAGTCGCAAACGACCTGCTCCTCATCTTTTAATTCTGTAATCGTCGGATTCGTACCACATACAGGGCAATTCGGGTTTTTCTTCACCTTTACATTACGAAATCTCATTTTAAGCGCATCTAAAACAAGCAATTGATTGGTTAACAATTCACCTGCACCGGTAATATATTTTAGGGCTTCTGCCGCTTGAGTCGTGCCCAATATACCCGCAATCGCGCCAAGAACACCTGCTTGAGAACACGTCGGAACCGCATTTTTCGGAGGGGGTTCTTTAAAGATGCATCTGTAGCATGCAGAACCCGGTACATGGGTCATTGTTTGCCCATCAAACCGCAATATACCACCATGGGAATACGGTTTTCCAGCCATTACACAAGCATCATTAATTAAAAATTTAGCAGGAAAATTATCCGTACCATCAATAATAAAGTCATAATCCTTAATCAAATCTAAAATATTATGGGCCATAGCTAGTTCATAATGCACGATTACCTTTACATCAGGGTTAATCGCGTTAATTTTTGCTTTTGCAGACTCTACTTTAGGCACGCCCACATCTGGAGTATGATGAATCACTTGGCGCTGTAAATTAGTCACATCAACCACATCACCATCCACAATACCTAACGTGCCCACACCAGCAGCAGCCAAATACAATAGAACTGGCGCACCAAGACCACCTGATCCAATGACCAGTACTTTTGCATTAAGAATTTTTTCCTGCCCAATACCACCAATATCTTTTAAAATAATATGGCGAGAGTAGCGTTCAATTTGTTCGTCTGTTAAGTTCATAATAATCTCTCCTTAGTCGTTTAAGGTTCCAAGCGCTTGCTCAAAATCCGCAATAATGTCATCCGGGGATTCAATCCCCACACTACAGCGAATCATTTCGGGGGTAATACCAGCAGCAGCCACACTTGCAGCGCCACGTCGCAAATAAATCGTAGAATGCGGATGAATCAATATGGTTTTAGTATCACCTAAATTGGCCATATTTTTCACCATATTTAATGCATCTATAAATGCAAAAGCAGCTTCTTTTGAGTAAAGTTCGAAAGTAAGCATGCCCCCAAACGTTTGGTTAAATTGGCGAGACGCAAGATCATGTTGCCCATGAGACGGCAAACCAGGGTAATTTACAGACTTTATTTTGGGGTGTGACTCTAAATAGTGCGCCAAGGCAAGGGCATTAGAAGAATGACGTTCAAGACGAAGCGCCAACGTTTCCAGACCAAGATTAATAAAAAACGCATTATAAGGGGACGGCGTACTGCCTTGGTTATGAAGACCATGCCAACGCACACGACTTAAAAACCCGAATTGACCGAACTGCTTGGCAGCTTCGGCCACTTCCTCAGACTTGCATGTTTTCCAATTAAAATTAGCCACATCAATCACAGCCCCACCAAGCACGCCACTTGCGCCACTAAAATACTTAGTCGCTGAATGAACCACTACATCAGCACCGTGCAACTTGCCATCGAAAAGGTAAGGAGTCGCCATGGTACTATCCGCAATCAAAGGCACTCCAGCTTTTTGAGTAATCGCGTGTATGGCAGTAAAATCTGGCACATCGAGTCGCGGGTTACTAATTACTTCAAAAAACACCATTTGAGTACGATCATCAATCGCATTTTCAATCGCCAACAAATCGTTAGGATTTACTTCACGCACCTCAACGTTGTACTTAGCCAACGTGGTTTCGAAATAATCTTGAGTACCGCCAAACAAACTTTCAGACACAATAATATTATCGCCAGGCTTGGTCAAAGACGTGGCAATAGCCGCAATCGCAGCCATTCCAGTACTAAATAATGCGGCACCGATTCCATTATCCAGAGCGGCGATGCGCTGTTCAACATGCGCTACTGTAGGGTTCGAAATACGAGAATAGATATGACCGAATGCTCGACCGTCAAATACATCTGAGATTTCTTGCGCGGTATCATAAGAAAAGGCAGCAGATGCGTAAATAGGCAATGTAGTAGAACCAGTTTTATCATCCTGGTTAAATCCACTTTGTATTGCTTTCGTATCAAATTTCCAATTTTTCTTATTCATATCTTTCTCACTTAATTACACTTTCAGGTCGCCGTAAAATATGGTCGTAGTTAGTCAGCTATTGCGCAGGGGACGAAAATACGGACCCGAAGCAATCTGGCTAAATACGGCGATTATTTTAGGTGACCCGCCGCCCATAAAATAAAGAAATTCAACAGAATCTCCGCTCTTAACCTGTGTTGAATCAAAATTTTCACGATCAAGAATCTCACCATTGTGTTCCACAGACACCATTTCGGGCATTTGAACATCCTTGTATGCCAAAAGCTCACTTATCGTTAATGATGCCTTTTCAACTGTCTCTTTTTCGCCATTAATTGTTAGTTCCATGTTTAATTCCTTCCTTTATTCTTTCCTGCGTATTTGTCATTCCCGCGCAGGCGGAGATTCATCATTTAAATAATATTGTACTTAAGTATCGTTCGCCCAAATCACATAAAGTAGTTACAATTCGTTTTCCAGCCATTTGAGGGCGCTTGGCCACTTCTACCGCCGCGTGCACATTTGCCCCTGCTGAAATACCACATAAAATACCTTCTTCTTTAGCCAATCGACGAGCCATTTCCATTGCCGCTTCATTACTAACAGTCACCACTTCATCTACCAAACTTCGGTCTAAATTGCTTGGAACAAAGCCAGCACCAATTCCTTGTATCATATGAGGCCCAGCTGAACCACCAGACAACACAGCCGAATCTTGAGGCTCAACTGCAATCGTAAAGAATTGAGGATTTTTTTGCTTTAAAGCGCGAGATACACCGGTAATCGTGCCACCCGTGCCAACCGCAGTTACAATCCCATCAATTCGACCTTCCGTTGCAGACCAAATCTCTTCAGCCGTCGTTCGAAAATGAACATCTGGATTGGCAGGGTTATTAAACTGCTGAGGCACAAAACTTTTTTCATAGCGTGCGGCAACGGCTTCAGCTTCTCTTATGGCACCATCCATTTGCAAATGAGCAGGCGTTAATATTAATTCAGCACCCAGCGCCTTTAGCAACGTACGCCGCTCCAAGCTCATAGATTCGGGCATGGTAATAACCAATTTATAGCCTTTTACAGCACACACAAAGGCCAGCGCAATACCAGTATTTCCACTGGTTGGCTCCACAATAACCGTGTCTTTATCAATTTTACCCGCAGCTTCTGCAGCCTCGATCATAGACAGAGCAGGCCGATCTTTTACTGAACCGCACGGATTCATAAATTCGCACTTACCTAATACCTCTGCCACCGCACCCTTTGTCACTTTATTTAAGCGCAATAAAGGAGTGTTTCCTACTAATTCTAATGCATTGTTTAAGATTGCCATTTTGTCACCTTTTATATTGAATATGAGACAACATTGTCATATTGCCTCGTTGCCACAATTAAATCCGCTAAAGATACGTCCAGTATTGCCTCAATTCGGGTTTGCGCATCATGCCAGAAAAAATCCAACACCGTGCTCTTATTATCCGAAACCAAAGACAACGAACCGTCCAAACATTCTAACACATTTTTCACTAAAATTTCCTGTGGAGAACGGGCTAAAGCGTAGCCTCCCTGACTACCTCGAAAGCTATTCACGATTCCACCACGTTTTAACTGTGCTAAAACTTGCTCTAAATAATTGCAAGGGATACCGTGATCCTCAGCAACGCAACGGCTATTCTGAGGGCCATCTGCATAGCGTTTTGCCAACTCAAGAGCGGCTAAAACACCATAAATACTTTTTTGAGACAAGGAAAACAAAGCATACCTCTTGCAAAACAGATTCCCATTAATCCCTAGTGGATTACTTGGGTATAAAGTATTAAAGCATAATTAATGGAAATAATGCAAGGCTACATTTTACGCGATTCTATACTCGGATTCAGAAATAATCGTCGGCAAAATAAGCACCTCGACTCCAATACTGCGCGCGTCATCCAAAAGACGTCCGTAATCAGGATCGATATGGCGCGCAGGCTCGAAGCCAGTACCATCGGAACGGTTGAGAACAAATACCAAGACTGCCCGATGCCCTGCTTTAACCATATTCATTAACTCAACCAAATGCTTTTGTCCTCGTTTTGATACGGAATCAGGAAACATAAATTGACCATCATGCAACAAAGACACCGATTTAACCTCAACATAACACCGTTTTTCAGCATACTGCAATAAAATATCAATACGGCTATTTTCACCATATTTTTTCTCTGTTTCAAGAGAGTCAAAACCTCTTAATTCTGAAATTCCTCCCCTATTAAGAGCCTCAACCACAACGCCGTTGGCCAAATGTGTATTCACACAAATCCAACAGTCACCGTTATGAACAAGATCCACTCTGTATTTAAGCTTCCGCTTAGAATCTTCAGGAAAATACGCCATACGCACCTTCCAGCCTGGGGCAATACACGTCGCCATAGACCCAGAGTTGGGCATGTGCGCCGTGACGATTTCACCAGTATCCAACACCACATCACACAAAAAACGTTTATAGCGGGTCACAGCACAACCCATAACCTTTGGTTCGTGTAAAATCATAGCCGACTAAAAGGAGAACAGCCGATCTAAAAGACCTGGGCGAGGCACCATAGACGCCGCTGTCATCTGAGGTTGAGGCCGATAGACCACCACTTCAGGTCGCCCTTCTATACCCACATCTTGAGCCAATGCACTAACCGCATCAAAATAATTACCTAATTCATCTACTAATTTAAGCTCTTTCGCCTGTTCTCCAGTAAAAACTTGACCTTGCGCCACATCCGAGGCCTCATCTGGAGTGAGATTCCTATTTTCAGACACCTTCGTTACGAAATGAGTGTATTTTTCCTTTTGAAAGCGCGTTAGCATGTCTTTTTCTTGAGCCGTCATCTTCTTATTTGGAGACAGCATATCCATGTACTCACCCGTTTTAATACTTTCCACATCAAAACCAAGCCATTCGTTTAAGCCCGCCTGATTTGGAAACACCGAAATCACACCAATGCTACCCGTTAAAGTAGTTGGGTTTGCATAAATTTTATGACTATTTACCGCCACATAATACCCACCAGAAGTCGCAACATTACCCATACTAGTGTAAACACGCTTACCTGAATCCTTCAAACGCTCGATTGCGGTATAAATTTGGTCACTTGCCAGCAACGACCCACCAAAACTATTCACACGAATCAACACACCCTTAATCGTAAAATCTCGGCGCACCACATCTAATACCTGTTCGATATGATCCGAACCCGTGATTTTTCCGCCCACAAAGGCATCTTGCGCATTTGGCCCCTGATCAATATTTCCATCCACTTCAACAACTGCAATGCGGTTAAACGGTGAGAATATAGACCCAAAACGGGGTGGATCAACGTAAGCAGCTAAAGGTTCGATACGTACATTTTTAGACGTTTCCAACGCCACCTCAACCTGTTTTTTAGCACTTTCCCAATAGCCTAGCTCATCAACCAACCCTAAAGATTTGGCATCAAAAGCAGAAATCAAACGCCCGTCAAAAATGGGCCCCACTTTTTCCCAATTTAAGTTGCGGTTACTGCGAATATCACTTACTACCTGCTGATGCAGACTATGTATAACTTCATTTAATACAATGCGATCATCTTCAGTCAATCCCGCTGTTGAACCATTCAAACTGCCTTTGTAAGCCCCCGATGCGATAACATTTTGTTGAAAGCCAAATTTTTCCATAAACCGCTGGGATTTCTTTACCTCTAATTCCACACCCAAATGAGAAATAGTGCCCAATTCAGGCATAATTACTTTATCGGCAACAGACGCCAAGTAATACTCAGGCAATGTCGCCCAATTCTCTATATACACAATAACTTGCTTCCCATTTTTACGGGCGCGTTCTAACTCACTCCTCAGCTCTTGAACCAAAGAAATACTACCTAAACTTGCATTCATTTGCCCAATGCGAACAATAAACCCTTTTACGGAGTCTGTGGTTGCCGCCTCATTCACAGCCGCTAACAAGTCATTGGATCCCACTTTCGCCCCACTGAGTAATGTAAGTTCAGATTTACCACTCACCAAGTCGCCACCAACACGAAACGCCACAAAGGCATCATTTCCAAATAATGCCTGGCGTTGAGACAACTTACGCGTTTTAATGCCGCGCCCAAAATTAAACCCTAACATTGTAATATGTTCATTTTCGATGCCATTTTCGTCTTCTTCTTCATTTGGAATTAAAATCGCATAATCGATCCCAAACCATGGGAACTGCAACGAAACGCCCCCTGTTATGTAATCTTCTAACCCACCCCCGCGCACTGAAAACCCTTGAGTAAGAAAATATTCGGCACCATAATGCACCCTTACTTCTTTCTCTTCATTTACCCGATCATGAAACACAAGGTCAGACGATAAGGTAAAGGTGCGGTTAAAATTCTGCCACGCGGCCCCAAGCCGACCTGTAATAGGAATTTCCATGCCTTCAGACAAGATATCCTGGGCCAAAACACCCACTCTAAACTGAGGAGTCATATGGATCAGGGTACCAAAGTCCGCACCCCAACCACGGTCAGTACCGGCGCCAACATCCGCTTCAATATTTTTATAATTAATACCCCAACCCACCCCATTCTGAGTCATTTTTCCATACCCAATCGACGTAACTTCAACACTTTGCCCCGTTAATGATTCTCGGCGCCAACGGCCAATTCCAAATGGTGCTTTATAAAACAAATGCGCGTCATTAATACGATTTAATTCTTCATCTGTATCATAATTCTCATACCGATATTTACTGCCTGGCACAGACAAACTCGCTGGGTTATAGAAGGTTGCAATATCACCATCTGCAAATGCCGTATTTGCACCACCCATAGAAAAGGATCGAATACCAATACCGCCTTTTAGGACATCATATATAAACGGATCTATTTCCTCTTTGGCAATCGCCGAGATAGAAGACGTAAATAGGAATAATAGTAGGAAAAGCGATTTTTTAATCATAATTAAGACCAACTAAACGCTATCATATTTCTGTGATACAATAAAGTACGATGTTCTTAGATAGCACGATTCTAGACTTCTTTATAAAAGCGATTCTTGCCCTATTTGTGGGCAGCGTTATCGGCTTTGAACGGGAAAGTAAAAGTAAACCCGCAGGAGTTAAAACCCACGCGCTAATATCATTTGGCGCCATGATTTTTACCTATATATCCTACAACATGTCCAGCTATGGCGATCCCACACGGATTGCTGCACAGGTCGTATCTGGAGTCGGATTCTTAGGTGCAGGTACCATATTCATGTCAAAATTCCGTGTTAGTGGGTTAACTTCCGCCGCCACGGTATGGGTGTGTGCGTCATTAGGTATGGCACTGGGCTCAGGGTTCATCGCCATTCCACTCATTAGTTTGACACTAATTATATCCACCATATATATATCTAACTTTCTAAAATCAGACATTAATCATTATGCCGTAAAAATGGAAATTGAAGATTGGGATACATTAAAAGAAGTGGCCGCCCTAATCACACAGCACCACCTTAAAATTAAAAGCAAAAAACTAGAGCGCAAGGATGGATTGTGGTTAGACTTACACTACTCCACGAATCCAACAAATCAACATATGTTTATGAAAAAATTATATCATTTGGATGGCCTAGGCCAACTTCTAAAAATATAATGCCCACCCCACTCGCAATCACAGTTGGCGATGCAAGTGGCATTGGTCCCGAAGTTACCCTAAAAGCGTTGCAACAATTGGAAAAGGAAATTGATGCCAGTATATTTTGCACAAAAGAATCCTTCGAAAACCCCGCACTGACACCCCACCTTCATGCACTAAATGAATTTAAAATTGTGCCATGCCTTTCAAGCTTAGATGCCATAAAACAAGCCAACGCTGCAATTTGTCATGGCCAGTGCCGTGCAATGGTGACCGCCCCAATTGCCAAAACCACACTGCAAGACGCGGGGCTCAAACACACTGGTCACACGAGCTATCTGCAAGCGCTTACCCACACCCAAAATGTATCCATGGCTTTTTCCTCTGAACGTTTAAAGATTGTCTTAAATTCAATTCATATTCCCATTTCAGAGGTTCCAAAATCAGTCAATTCAAATTCATTAAAAACATCGCTAGATAATGCGATTTCATTTTGTAAATGGCATGGAATTGAGCACCCAAGAATTGCAATTTCCGGGCTAAACCCACATGCCAGTGAAAATGGCATGTTTGGAACCGAAGAATCCGAGATCATTATGCCATTTATTTCAGAAAATAAAGCGGCAGAATGTGAATTAACAGGCCCTTATTCACCAGACACCATTTTTAAAATGGCAAGTGACGGGAAATTTGACTGTGTCATTGCGTTGTACCACGACCAAGGATTAATTCCATTAAAGCTACTGGCCTTTGATACGGCAGTAAACGTAACTGTGGGGCTGCCTTACATTCGCACGTCGCCTGATCACGGCACAGCACCCGATATTGTATTTCAAGATCTAGCCAACCCATCTGCCATGTTATCTGCCATTCGATTGGCCCATAAATTGAGCCTATGAAAACCCTATCACTAAAAAAAAACCAAGGTTCCCGCAGTCGTATTCTTTATAACCAACTCAGTCGAGGTAAGATTTCGCCGCAAAGCGGAATAGAGAAATCTGCATTGGAGCTGAGTTGGTGAGAACAACTGAGGGGCGTTTAACGCAGAAGACGGAAAAATGACGCCCGAAAAAAGACAAAATAAGAAACTAGGTCAAGTCTTTCTAAAAGACAACAACATCATTCGCAAAATCATTGATGCCGCAAAAATAGTGCCAGAAGACAACGTGGTTGAAATTGGCTGTGGACACGGGATATTATCAAAAGCCTTGGCTGAAACAGCACATCATCTAACCATTGTGGAACTGGACACTTATTTCCTGGAATACACCAAAGCGGAATTAAACAAACATGGTGTGCCTGAAGAACAAGTAAGTTTTCACCTCGGCGACGCGTTAGATTGTGGCATTGAACCGGCGCCTGGAAAGCCTGTAAAGCTTGTGGCCAATATTCCATATCAGATATCGAGCGATTTGGTGAGTTTATTGGCCGAACAACGCCGAGGGCTAACGAGCGCTACTTTAATGGTGCAGAACGAATTTGCAGACAAATTAATGGCAAAACCAGGCAGTAAATTATATACAAGCCACACGGTACACAGTACCTTCTATTTCAATATAAAAAAATGCTTTACGGTGTCTCGCAATTGTTTTTACCCAGTACCCAGAGTAGATTCCGCCATCATTCAACTGACGCCACATGAAACACCACTATTTAACGTGGATCCAAAACTATTTTTTTCCATTACGCGAGCCGCATTTTGGGGGCGTCGAAAAACACTTATAAATTGCCTAAAGAATTCGCCACACACTGAAAAATACAGACATGACTGGCCAGAATTAGAAACGCTACCATTCTTCAAGGAAAACCCCGCGTTACGAGGAGAAACCCTTACTCATGAGGGCTTTTACCAGCTATACACGCAATTAAATCGTCTGGTATAGGCACTATCTTATAATTCGCCTCATCTAAACTGGCCAATTTCACACTGGCTTTCGCTACCATACATCCATCGCATGTAATCCATTGATCAAGAACAGCCTTCACTTTGCCAATCGTTTCAAACTGCGTGTGTATCTCAAACGCATCACCAAATCGTAACGGAGAGAGGTATTGAATACGAATATCCACCGGTGCTAAGCCATGTGATTGTGCCTGCATTTTATGATACGGATACCCAATATCAGTCAACATTTGCACACGTCCTAATTCAAAATAAACAAGGTATTGAGAATGGTGAACCACCTTAGCCGCATCGGTCTCTGCAAATCGAACGACACAATCCATCACATGCGCGTTTCCAACAGCCATTAGAAGTAGTATTTCTTTCGGTCTACTCCCAACGGATTACTAGGTGTTACAGGCGCAGACGGCACATGACCACCACCAGACGCTTTTCCGTATCTATCTTCGCGATTATCATCCCGATTTCGGCCTGCCCGTTTATTAAAGTTTGAGAGTGAAAAACCGGTCATACTAGATGGATCAGGCATATCATCTTTCTCACGCACTTGGTCATCGACCAAAACGCACTTCTCAGTAAATTCACTCAACAGTTCTCGGTCGTCTAAAAAGCGTGACACACGCGTAAATTGAAAGCCTTGGTAACGGAAATAATCAGACCCACTTGCTTCGATATGGGGTTTTAATAAATACAATTGTTCACGCGCACGGGTTAAGGCCACATATAACAGACGTCGTTCTTCTTCAATCTGAGCAGCATCATCTAAAGAACGAAATGAAGGCAAGTAGCCATCCACTAACGACATCACGAATACAGTGTGCCATTCCAAACCTTTAGACGAATGAATCGTCGATAATACTAACTTTTCATCTTCCTTGGTCTCTGCCGTTGCCTCGGCACTACCATCAGGCGGCTCTAGGCTAATTTCAGATAAAAATTCCTGTAAGTTATCATATCTCCCTGCAATACCGCGCAACGATTCCAAGTCACTCTGTCGTTTTGGGAAATCGTCATATTTCGCTTCAAAAAGAGGTTTATAGAAATCCATAACCAAATCCAATACTTCAGACGGAGTAAGACCACCAATAGTCTGTACCAACAACACCAAGCTCATCACCTTCGCCCCATAGCGTTTAGTCGCCCACTCACCAGGAAACTTAGACAGATCAGCGCGGTGCGCCAACACGTCAGAAATAATTTGGCTTGCCGCTTTAGGCCCCAGGCCTTCCATCATCAATAAAATGCGCTGCCAACACACACCATCAGACACGTTATACAAAATACGAAGCAAGGCAACTAGATCTTTCACATGAGACGTTTCAGTAAACTTGAAACCACCATATTTTACATACGGAACATTCGCCGCTTGCAACTCTACTTCTAAATCATTGGCATGGGTAGAAGAACGAAATAGAACAGCAATTTCAGATAAAGAAACACCCTGTTCTCGCAATTCCAAAATACGCTGACAAATAAAACGCGACTGTTCATTTTCAGATGCCGTTTCAATATAAACAGGTTTTGCAGTTCCCTTATTCTCAGTAAACAAGCGTTTCGCAAACTTTTCAGTGGCTTGTTCGATCACCGCATTCGTAATATCCAATATAGGCTGGGTACTGCGATAATTTTGCGACAAGGTAATCTGGGTTGCATCAGGAAACAATTGGGGGAAATTAATAATATTTTTATAATGCGCGCCTCTAAACGAATAAATACTTTGGCAATCATCCCCAACAACCATCACATTCTGTTTATCACCAGCTAGCATCAATACGATTTCACCTTGAATTAAGTTCGTATCTTGATACTCATCCACCATAATATATTGGTACCGATCTTGCACACGACGCCGTACATCAGCATCATCGCGCAGCATTTTATACAGGTACACCAACAAATCGTCATAATCCATAACGAACAACTCCGATTTACGTTGCTGAAACTGTGTGGCGATCTTTTCTATATCATCACTAAATTCCCAATACTGAGGAAAGTCTTGCTGCAAAATACTATCAATACTACGAGAGGTATTAATCGATTTACTGATAATGGTATTAATCGTGCCCTTTTTTGGGTAACGCTTATCAGAGGTGTTTAGCCCCATTTCCTTGCGAATAGCACCGATAAGGTCTTCCGCATCAGAGCGATCTAGAATAGTAAAGTTATTTGGGAATCCGATAGACTGGCTAAATTCACGCAATAAAATATTAGCGAAGGAATGAAAGGTACCTCCTGAGACATTCCGGCATCTGGAATCCAATATTCCCGTCGCCCGCGCCAACATTTCCTGTGAGGCTTTCCGCGTGAAAGTAAGTAAAAGTACCGCTTCTGCAGGAACGCCTTCTGCTACTAGGCGCGCAACACGGTGAACCAGGGTTTTAGTTTTACCAGAACCCGCACCTGCAATGACTAGTACTGGCCCAGCATCAAACGTTACAGCCTGAAGTTGGCCCTCATTTAAGCCATCATAAAAACCCTCTGGAAGTGTGGAATTGCTGCTTGTCGCAGGCTTTAAAACAAATTTTTGCATAAGCACTATGATAGCAAAGGTTTGAAGTTCATGCGATGCCCAACTAAACAGCCTGAATCTAACAGAAACATCTTTACAAATAAATAATAAATAGTAAAATACATATTTTTAAGTATATTTTAATCAAAACATACGTAATACAAACGGAGAATACAAATGAGTCAGATCGCACTATCATCTGAGATAAGATCAAATCAAAAGAAACGCATAGCGGTTCAAGAACGCCCTTCTACTATTTTCGATCACCACACCATCAAAGTACTCAGCAGCCTGTTCGTGCTCATTGCCTACATATTCACTCAAAACCAACACGTCGCCATTGCCCTAGCCACCACTCTTACCGCTCTAATTGCAGGTAAACATTACTTAAACCACCCCCCCACAACCATAGAAGACAAAATCCCAGCTGTAACCCAACCAGCACTAAAGCCGCAACAGTTGGCCCCCAAAGCCAAGCCTATAACACTCGCCGGTATCGCAAAACGACTCACCCGTGAACCAGACCTAAACCGACGACTGAGAATGGCGGCTCATTATTTAAGACATGAAATCGGAATTATACAATTAATCTCAGCAATGGAACTAGGAGCTGATCCTCTTCAAGCTGGCAGTAAAACAGCGCACACAGCGTTTTCGCGGGTAATCGATCATTTAAAAGAAGAGAATAAAGAAAAATTAGTCGATGCCGCCCTTGAGGTGATGCTTTTTTATGTTATTGCAAGACACGACCCGAGTTTACCAAGTATTCCTGATTTTAATAGCCCTGCGCCAATAATGACTTGGCCAGAGAGTGTAATTCCATTTCTTATGCAACGGCAACAATTTAGGCTCTCACCGCTATGTGAAGGGCTAGATCAGAAACCAAATCCAGAAATGAGTGCGTATATTAGAAGAGCCTTTAAGAATGGGCTGACGTTTTATACCCATATCATGGGTGAAGCGCGAAAGGAAAAAGATCATCTTGGCCCAAGATCACCATCACTTAAAATATCCCGTACAAATCAAGATGATTTTCTAGGAGATCCGAGAGATGATACCTATGCCGCAGAGTCAGTCAGCGACGCACTCTACGCTTCGATAGGCAGATCAAAATCTGAAGTAACAGACCCATCCACATTTGAGAAAAGCGCAAGCGCCACCGTGCCATGGCGTTACCCACAAATCAATTTAGATTTAGCCACCCACCTACGTAGGCTAGAGCAGACTGCCACACCATTACAAATCGTGATTGGTGGACCAGGAGCACAAAAAGGGAGCACTAGATTTATATCACCACAATTCGATGAAATAATGGGTAGCATTTTTGATGCATCACAGGGAAGACAGATCGTAAGAGTTGTAGACAAGGATACAGGTGTATTAAGTGGCTGCAAAAGCAGTGTTGGGAAAGAATTAAGTATTGAAAGTATGTCACATATTGAAATGAATAAAGACCACCGCAGAGCAGTAATTCAAGCTAATATTGCCGGCAAAGACGTGAGCAAATGGCAAGCCACAGAATTGGAAACCATTGCGGCTGAACTAGACCACTATTTTATAGGTAGTCCTAAACAATCACATGATGTTGTTATCACCACCCAATCGCTACGCTATCCCGCATGCACAAACATAGCTGAAGGGCATTACGGTCGAAATCTGATGCTATTAAAAGCAGTAATAGATTCGCTTAAAATGGATGGTATTTGGTATGTCGATACAGATACGTTGCTCACATTACTCGGCTTAGAAGTATTAAAACACCAGCATATAGCAAAGATCATTGAACAAGTATTCAACGCAACATTCCCAAATGAATCCTACACAATTACAGTTATCCCATTGAAAAACCCCTACCCAGTTATACACCAGCCAAAAATAGACACCGATACCCTACTTGCAATTAAAGACAAGAGAACTGGTAAAAGGTTATTTCCCACCACCACTGCCTATAAAATCAGCAAAACTAAGACTGCTGCAGTTCGTTAATACGATCCCTCAACACCGCGGCCACCTCGAATTCCAAATTCTCGGCCGCCTCTTCCATCTGCTTTTCAAGCACAGCTAACAAGACAGGCAAGGCCTCTGGCGCCACATCTGTCGCACTAGGCACATTCGCCAAGGCCTTAATCTTTTCCCGTTCTCCGTCGCGAATATCGTTCACCGAACGCGTGGTGCTTTTCGGCACAATCCCATGCTCTTTATTATACGCCAACTGAATTGCGCGGCGCCGGTTCGTTTCACTAACAGCCTTTTTGATCGAATTGGTCATCACATCCGCATACATCACCACACGACCTTCCACGTTTCGTGCGGCACGCCCCATGGTTTGTATCAACGAACGCTCATTACGTAAAAAGCCTTCTTTATCCGCGTCTAAAATTGCAACCAAACTCACCTCTGGCAAATCAAGTCCTTCACGAAGCAAGTTAACACCCACCAGCACGTCAAACACTCCCACCCGCAAATCATGCAATATATCCACCCGTTCCAAGGCCATAATATCGGAATGAAGATACCGCACCTTAACCCCTTTATTAGACAAATAGTCGGCCAAGTCTTCGCTAAACTGTTTGGTTACTGTTGTCACTAAAACCCGTTCATTTTTTTCCACACGTTTATTAATTTCACCTAACAAATCATCCACCTGTCCCTCAGATGGGCGAATATCAACTTCCGGGTCAACCAATCCGGTCGGTCGGATAATTTGCTCCACAATATCGCCAGACACCTCCACCTCGTATTCACCTGGTGTCGCCGAAACATAAACCACTTGATTTACTTTCTCTAAAAACTCTTCGAATTTCAAAGGACGATTATCCATCGCCGAGGGCAATCGAAACCCAAAATCCACTAAATTCTGTTTCCGCGACCTATCCCCTTTATACATGCCATGCAATTGCGGCAATGTCACATGGGATTCATCTACAACAACTACAAAATCTTTCGGGAAAAAATCCAACAACACCCCAGGCGGTTCACCGGGCTGCCCACCAGACAAGTGCCTGGCATAGTTTTCAATCCCTTTGCAGTAGCCCATTTCACGCATCATTTCCAAGTCATAACGAGTACGTTGCGCTAGGCGCTGTGCTTCTACAATTTTATTGTCCGCTTCCAACTCTGCTAATCGGCCCTTCAATTCAGCCCGAATGGCTTTAATCGGTTCATCAATGCCTTCCAAAACCACATAGTGAGTGGCCGGAAAAATGGCAACATCACTTAGGTCATCCAACACTTCCCCGGAAATAGGATGCACAACTCGAATGCGTTCAAGCTCATCTCCAAAAAACTCCAACCGAATGGCGTTTGTTTCCCAACTTGGCAACAGATCAATTGTTTCGCCCTTTACGCGGTAACGGCCGCTTTTAAGCTCAATATCATTTCGTTCATACTGAATTTGTTCCAATTCCAATAAAAATTGGCGCCTAGGAATAATATCACCCTTATTAAGGGTAATGACACCACGGGCATATTCTTCGGGCGTACCTAAACCATAAATACAACTCACCGACGACACAATAATCACATCGCGGCGTGACAACAAAGACCGCGTCGCACTATGACGAAGCCGTTCAATATCCTCGTTTATCTGGGCTTCCTTTTCAATATACAGGTCCCGATGTGCCACATATGCTTCAGGTTGATAATAATCATAATAAGACACAAAATACTCAACAGCATTATTAGGAAACAACGCTCTAAATTCAGCACATAATTGAGCCGCCAGCGTTTTATTGTGCGCCAACACAAGAGTAGGGCGATTCACCTCTTTAATCATATTGGCAATCGTATAGGTTTTGCCAGAACCCGTAACACCCAACAACGTTTGAAAGGGTTTTCCACTATTTAACCCCGCAACTAAGGAGTGTATGGCATTGGGTTGATCGCCTGATGGGGAAAATTCACTAACTAATTCAAACTGTTTCATTGTCGCAAGTTTAACATAAAGATAGACACAAAAAATAGATGAGCAGTAGACAAAAGTAAACTCAATAGTTACACTAAATCAGACGTTTTCCTCTTTCTTAAACAATTCAACATGCCAACGAAACAC
>JAQBTH010000097.1 GCA_027623425.1 bacterium
GCCCTATCTTGCGATTGGATGACTTCTTCTGGTATATCGGCGACTTGCGCAACCAGCATTGCTGAAAACGTAAGCTGTACTGCCGCTATGCAAGCTGTTATTCCTAAAATGCGATATACCATAATGCTTTGTCCCCTATTCGGAAAAGTTGAATGCCCTAATATTTTAGGTTTTTTTAGTGTTTTGGGAAAATGTCATACATAATATATTTTATATGACGCATAATGTCAAATATTAAGTCCAGACTAGTACTTTTTTCATTTTGAACGTCAACTCTCACCTGATCTTCACAATATAAGTTGACCTGATATACTAGACCCCATGGCTAAAACCCTACTGTTTTCTATTATGATTGGCGATAACCCCACCTACCCGTATGTGGCGGAGAACTTGCGGTATTATGCGGCGCGTATTGGTTCCGACGTGGTGCTATGTACCGAATTGGATTACGCCAAAGAGTTTGAAGGTATTTATGGGTGTTATGGATTGGAACGCCTTCAAATTGCGCAATATTTACGCGGCGAGTATGAACGCGTGGTGTGTGTGGATTCGGATATCTTAATTCAGCCTGATGCGGCGAATATTTTTGATGCCTGCCCTGATACGGATGCCATTTATGCCTTTAACGAGGGGGTGGTGCAAGATAGGCGCGCTGTTGTTGCCGACACGTTACAGGTGATGGGTGATGCGGCATTATCGTGGCCCCATAAAGGCAAGAAATGGCAGTATTACAATGTGGGTGTTGTGGTGTTTTCAAAGGCGCACCTGCCCTTTTTTGATTTAGTAGAAAAGGACGCTATGTTAACGATGAGTGCCAAGGTGGATATGTTTGAACAGTGCTATTTCAATTATTTGTGGGTAAAACATGGCATTAAAACAGCGGATTTAAACTTTAAATTTAATCGCATGGACATGTTGGGTGGGCATTTTCGCAAGCTCAACTCGCACTTTATTCACTATGCTGGTGCCGGATTTACGGGGCGCTATGGCAGGCGTGAGGCCATGATTATGGATGACTTGAAAAGTTTGTTTCCAGAGACTTGCGCATTAATTGGAAACTCAGAAACCCGTACTACTCGGCATAAATGGCGCCGATTCTTGTATGGGATTAAATTCCCGTTTAGTGTGCCATGTGTGAATTATTTTTAAAAATTAGTTCTAAAATTAGAACATGTTTTTATTGTTCTAATATTTAAACATCTTTCGCTCTGTGGCTAAATATAGACATTGGTTTATTTTTGTTATATTATTAGAACATGTTTTTATTGTTCTAATTTTAGAGTTTTTCTAATCATGAAATGTTTACACTGCGTAAAACCTATTGAGAATCAAGATATTTATGGCCTACATATCGCCTGTTTTGAAGGTATTTTTGGCTGTTCACCTAATCAATTTAATGACCTTTCGAGAAAAGATTTTATCAGTTCTCCGCACGGGAATAACATGCCCTATTTATCCTCTTTTTTTGCTGGTAACTATCGTAAATATGAAGCCAAACTCGGTAACAATCGCTATATACTCAAATTTCAAGAATCGGGATTTCCTGAATTGGTTGCTGTGGAGTATATTTCTAACAAAATTGCGCAATCCCTGCATATCCCCGTCGCGTCTCCATTTTGTGTCATTATCTTGAATCACGAACCTTGTTTTGTTGTTCAAAACTTTATGACACATACTGGCTCCCCTCAAAACTTAGTTCATATTTATCATTATCTAACACCAGGAGATCAGCACTATACACTCTCAGAACTTGTGCATGCTATACGATCTGAAACCGAATCTGATGCGGAGGTACGGGTATTTTTAAACGTGCTATTATTTGATGCCTTAATTGGCAATCATGACCGTCATGGCCGTAATATAGCACTTATCGAAACGGCTAGAAAAAAAGTACTTTCCCCAATTTATGACAATGTTTCTGCACTTGGTTTAGAATCTGGTTCCTGGCTAAATGCTACCTGGAATCCTAAAGGGAAAATTGCTACAACTCATTCTAATGAGCCTTCCATGACTGATTATGTACTGGCAATTCGGGATTTAGGATATTCTGACTTATTGCACACATTTGAGGCACGGTTACTCAAATTAGACTACGGCTCCATTATCAATTCCATGTTTATGTTATCACCTGAAATGAAGTCTGCACTTATCCGCTTAATTCAGTCACGCTTAAAGGAGTTTAATGATGCAAAAAATGTATAAACAAGTATTAGTGTTCGCTCAAACTAAAACCCAACGCATGCCAGTGGGTACGCTGTGGCGTTCTGATCAAGGGTTTCATTTTTGTTATGATTCCAGTTATTTAAAACGCTCAAACGCTTTACCCGTTGGGCCTGAATTACCACTGAAGCCACCATTATTCACATCGTCGGAATTGTTTGCATCGTTTGCCGATCGTATTCCCTCTAAGCGCAACCCTGCCTACCCAGATTATTGTGCACAGTGGGGCATTTCTGACACTGAAACCGATGTGTTGGTATTGCTATCTACTATTGGGCATCGAGGTCCATCCTCTTTCCTATTTCGATTAAAATATCATGATAACTTCTCTGAAATAGAGTTTAAACAGTTTCGCATAGAATTGGGTCTGACAGTACGGGATTTTGCGTCTCTCTTGGATGTGTCACCCAGTACGATTACCATGACAGAAAAAGGGAACCTAAAGTCTAAGTGGCTATTGGACTATTGCGAAATATTACGCCAGTTTCCTGACACTCTTGGATTCCAATTGAAAAAGAGGGGCATGTTTCTTCATGATGATAAAATTCAACTGGTAAAAGCGTTTATTCGTAAGGTGGCATAACGGTTCGTGGTATACTCAGACACTATGAAAATAGTAATTGTGGATTATGGGGTTGGAAACTTAAAAAGCGTGCGTAAGGCATTTGGGCATTTGGGTTTTGATGCTGTGGTGAGTAAGGACCCTGCGATTGTGGCGGGAGCAGATTTAATGGTGCTTCCTGGGCAAGGCGCTTTTGGCACGGCCATGACGCATTTGGAACAGGCGGGCATGGTAGATGTGGTGAAAGCCCACATTGCGGCAGATAGGCCCTTTTTGGGAATTTGCGTTGGGTTTCAGTTGCTGTTTGAAGGTAGCGATGAAAAAGGATCGCATAAGGGTTTAGGCGTGTTGCCTGGTACGTTGCGGCACTTTGATGGGACACACACATTGAAGGTACCGCATATGGGCTGGAATAATGTGAGTGGTCCGGTTAAAGAGTATCACCGCCACTATTACTTTGTGCACAGTTACTTTGTGCCTGCTACGGGCGCAAAATTTGAAGCCGGCGTGTGCGAGTATGGGGTTCCCTTTGTGGCGATAGCCCAAAAAGGGAAGCTGCTAGCGTGCCAATTTCACCCTGAAAAAAGCGGTGATGCGGGCATGGATTTACTGCGCGCCTATTTGAGCTGCGTAAGCCCCTAGTTTTTCCGGGTCTAACAAACTGCGTAAGGCACGCACCATTTCCTGTGCTTGTTCTGGAGATTCTAACCCTGTTACAGATACCCGCGCATAATTGTCGGTGGTCATAAACTGAGACCCTAAGATAACCGGGAAACACACATTATCGGGGTTTTGGTCGAACAAATACGTGCTTAACTGTACTGGCGAGAGCTGATGTGCGTCTAAAACACCTTGGAAATCGACTAGCATTACGCCACCGATCTTAGGTTCAATCACCCGTAAACCAGGAATATCCGAACGGGAAAATTCACTTAAAGCCGCCTGCATTTTTTCGGCGTGATTGGCGCCTTCATTAATGTATGTTCCATAAAATGGCCCTCCCGCTAAAAATGCAGTTTGCCCTAATTTAGAGACATGGGACGTTGTTCTATTAATGTCGCTTTCTATAAATTCAGGGTGGTTGCTCAGGCAGTATCCCACACGGTAGCCTGCCATGCGTTTATCCCCTTTGGAACACGAAAAATTCACTGTTACAATTTGGTGTGGGTTTGGTTGTGCGTCTAGTGCGTCGCGATGCTCATGCAATAATATCGCACCAATACTTGGTGGTGGCGTGGTGCCAACTGAGCGCATTTCGGTATAAATGTATTCTTCCATAAAATGAATACCTGTATCAGCAACAGCCTGTGCAATTTGATGTGCGGTTTCGTCATCTAGCAAGGCGCCCATTGGATTAATAATTTGGAATACAAACGACGTCATTCCCAGTTCTGCTTGTTCCCGAATAAAGCCAGGTAGCGCCCTTAAACCTTCAGGCTGGGCCAACATGTCAAAGGCTTTCATTTTACCATTTACAGCCTGAATATCAGCCTGAGTAACACCATATCCCGGTGTTGTGGTGCCCACTGTTTTATTTGTGCCTGTCATTCGTATGAAACTGGCCAGATTGCTTTTCGCGCAGCCTGTGAACACAAAGTGTGTTTGTAGGAATGCCGCAAACTGATCGCCACCTAATTCCACCGCTGCTCTTCGCATTGCCTGTTGTAGTTCTGGAGACACCTCTGGGCTGCCATACTTGCTTAAACTAACATCAGAAGCAGCTTCCTGCAGCGCCTGAAGATGGGCTTGGCTAACGTCTTCGCGCACCCCACCAATATGCACAGGGTATACCATAATATCGGGCCTGTCTTGCTTAAGCCGTGCGATTTTAGGCCCCATACTAATGGCTCCCTCAACGCCACCGCCTTTTCTGTACATGTCTAAGGCAGGAGTGGAAAAAGGGTCTGAGGTTACGGCGGCAAAGCTTACCTCTCTTAAATTTACGTTTGCCACACGGCGGTAGGATAATGGATGTAGGCGAAGCGCTACTATACTCATAATGATTGTGTCCTTTTTATATAATAAATTTTGGGAGGTGTT
>JAQBTH010000019.1 GCA_027623425.1 bacterium
TAACGGGTTTAACAACAGACCTTACTGCTTTAGCTGTATACAATGGTACTGTTTTTTATGCTTTGGATACGGTTCTTTACTCTGCAACGGGTGATACTGATAAAACAGCGCTTGTAACGGCAGACGGATCTATCAATTCAATTGCGTTAGATTACGAATAGTTTAGTTCGTTAACTAATAATTAAGCCCGCCTTTTTGGCGGGCTTTTTTGTTTTTTTGGGGCTCTTGAGTGTGATCAATCAATGTATTTCGATGTTTACCCATCGGTAAAAACGGGAATGACATTAGTAGCTAAAAATAGCGATTGATCTTTAAAATTCTAGGAGGCATTTCCCATGACTTACACTTCCCCCAAGTCACCCCTTTTACCCTTCATTGTATTGCTCTCATTTGCACTTATTGGCTGTAGCCAAGTAAGTACTGGTGGCAGTAGTGATGAATCAAATCTTAATAATCCAGCCAGCAGCGATCAAACCGTTAGCGATGCCACGTATATGTATTATGCCCATGGTGTTGGCACCGCAGATCTAATGCGTAAGAATATGGAAACGGGTAACTCCGAATCTATTTATCATGACTCAACTGGCTATATATCTTCATTGTCGCGACATATTGATTTGAATACCTTATTTTTTATTGATGGCACTCAAACCAAAATCATGCGAAAACAAGGCGACTCAGTCGTTGAGGCTATTGTGTCAGGCACAGATCGCATCTTAGATGTTGTTTTGGTTGGTGACATGTTGTACTACCTAAATGTTACGACGCGTCAAATTATTCGATGTAATCTAAATGGTAATGATAAAACAGTAATGGTACAAAATTCCTCATTGGCTAGTACCAAGGCGCTAACGATTAATCGTCTAACAGGTATTTTATATTGGGTGGCTAATTTTGGTGGTAGCGATTTGTATGTGTATTCTATTCATTCAGATGGAACTCATTTTCAAATTCACTCTATACATTCTGATATGGATCTCCCAATGGATATTGTGGCAGATGACGTGAGTGATGCGTTGCTGTGGGTAGTGGGAGATGGGCGTATCTATCGGGATAATCTAGATGGCCAGATGCCTGAAATTATAATAGATGACAGAACGAATATTCGCGTGATTACCACTTTTGAAGGCATGTTATATTGGGCAGAATATACCACGGGCGATACTATATTTAAGGCCACATTGGATGGGAATAGTATTCAACTGCTGCATTCTGATACATCAGGGCACACTGGCCTAACGATGTAAGGCATCTTGCCAGCTTATATGTGACCTCGTAACATACTTATGTATGGACACCACAACAGCCGTCGTATTATTTTCAGGTGGGCAGGATAGTACCACATGTTTAGCATGGGCGTTAGAGCGCTTTGATTTTGTTGAATGCGTGAGCATTGAATATGGTCAGCGTCATGCGATAGAAATGCAACAGGCCCGTGTCATTGCGTCTATGGCTGGGGTGCCTATTCATGTATTGCGAACCGATGCATTTGAGCAGCTCACGCAGAATGCCTTAACCAATCACGGTGTGGATATCACGGCAATGCCAGGTGAATTGCCCTCTACGTTTGTGCCTGGGCGAAATCATATGTTCATTAGTTTAGCGGCTATTTATGCCTATCAAAAGGGTATTCGGCATATTGTGACGGGTGTTTGCCAGACGGATTATTCCGGATATCCAGATTGTCGAGATGCATTTGTGCAATCCTTAGCCACTACGCTTGGATTGGCCATGGACACGACTTATACCATTCATACACCGCTAATGTGGCTTACTAAGGCTAAAACGGTGCTGTTAATGCGAGATTTAGGACGATTAGACTGGTATGCCCACTCGCACACCTGTTATGAGGGTAAACGGCCTGCTTGTGGCAAATGCCCTGCGTGCGAGTTGCGTCGTAATGGGTTTAAAGAGGCGGGTATTCAAGATCCATTAGATTACGAGTGATACCGATTCTTCTACTCTGATCGTTTAGCGCGTCTATGCGCGTTGGTTTAAGGCGCGGTCCATCTCTTTTTTGACAGCTTTATTTTTAAGATCTTCACGCTTATCATGATTCTTTTTTGCTTTTGCTAAGCCCAGTTGAATTTTAACGTATTGGCCTGACAAATAGACTTTTGTGGGTACTAAGGTGTATCCCTTTACTTCAATTTTGCCGATGATACGGTGTATTTCTTGTTTTTTCAGTAGTAATTTTCGATCCCGTTCTGGATCGGGATTGTATCGGTTTCCTTGCGTATAAGGATTGATATGACAATTAAATAACCATAACTCATTGTTTTTTACCCGGGCAAAACTATCTTTTAGCGTGATTTTACCGTTGCGAATGGATTTTACTTCACAGCCTTCTAGCACCACTCCTGCGTCGAATGTTTCTTCGATGGTAAAGTCATGATAGGCCTTTTTATTTGTAGCGATGATTTTTTGAGTCATAACGGCATTATCCTACTCCCTTATTGGGTCATCAGCAAGGCGTGATCAATGGCTTTTTGTAAGATGGCGTCTGTCACATAATTATAGTTGAACGCATTAATTAGTAATTCTCGGTCTTGGAGAGGAACGATGATGGAGGGGGTAATTCCCACGCCTTCAATTTGTTTTCCAGATGGGGTTAGGTAGCCCGCCACTGTCATGACTATGGCCGAACCATCGGCAAGGGGGAATACCCGTTGTACGCTTGATTTACCAAAACTTTGTTGGCCCATAAGTATGGCGCGTTTGTTTTCTGCTAATGCAGCGGCTAAAACTTCTGACGCTGAAGCGCTACTTTTATTGATTAGTACAATCATTGGTTTTACGGCAAATATTGCTGTTTTATTCGCACTAATGGTCGTGTTGGTTTTAGGGCCTTTAATGTGAATAATTGGGCCCTCATGAAACAGTTGTTTTGCAATGGCGATGGTTTGTTCTAAGTCACCACCGCCGTTATTACGCAGATCCAATATTAGCGCACGAATGCCACTTTGATTGACGTGTATTAGAGCGTCTTGCATTTCTTTGGCAGCGGTGTGCGTGAACCGACTCAATCTGATGTATCCGATGGTGTGGTAAAACACCTGAATGTCGGTAACACTTCTGTTTGCGATTGCTTTTCGAATCACGCTGAGATCAACGGGTTTTGCGATATACGGGCGCCTGATTCGAATGGTGATTTTGGTGTGTGGTTGACCTTGCATAAGGCTGTTTGCTTCATCAACAGACATGCCCAGAGTGGATTTTCGACCAATTTGTTCTATGGCATCTAGTGGGGCGATACCTGATTTTTCAGCTGGCCCATTTGGAATAATGCTGATTACGGTAAGTATGCCGTCAATGTAGCCTAGAGTAGCGCCAATTCCGACAGAAATACCCCGTTCACGTGCCTTTATTTGTTGGTAGCCTTCAGGGCTTATGTAACGGGCGTATGGGTCGTTTAGGGCCTCGATCATTCCTTTAATGGCACCGGTTTCCAATTGTGGACGTTTCGGCGAAGAGATGTGATAGCGATCCATAATGATAGAGGCTTGACCCAATGGGCCCACATTATTATTTTGTTGCGCGATACCTAAGTGGGGTGAAGTCGTGATTAGTGCACTTGCCACCAACCCGATTGCTAAAAACTTGTTGTTCATGACTTTATTGTAACGGTTAGTACAGTTTTAAGTATAGGTTGGGGTTTACTGGGCGGCCGTTTTGGCGGGTTTCGAAGTGAAGATGGGGGCCTGTTGAGTATCCCGTAGTACCGACGTATCCAATGATTTGGCCTTTACGCACAAATTGACCCTTACGCACAATAATACGCCGCTGGTGTGCATATAAAGTGGAATGGGTTTTGCCCTCACTCCAACCGTGGTTAATAATGGTTACGTTTCCATATCCTTTTTTCCATCCGGCAAAGATGACGTACCCAAAGTTACTGGCTTTAATTTCGCGCCCTTGCGGTGCCGCAAAATCCATACCGGAATGCAGGATGCGTCGTTTAAAAATGGGGTGCATACGGTATCCGAATTTACTTGAAATCCACCCTTTTGTGGGGCGCACGTAACTGCCTTTGGCATGAGAGAGTTTTATGGACTCATCCTGAGACCGAATCAGGCGCGCGATTTGTTCCGATTCCCGTTCTAATTCTTTATTTTGACGCTCAAACTCCTCAATCTGTTGCCGTAGAGACTGGAGGTTTTTGTCGAGATTTGAGCGGGTATCATTTAACGAATGTTTGCGTTTTACGATGGAGTTTTTGAGCGATTCGATTGTGTTTTTTTCATTCAAAAGTTGATTCTTTTTCTGATCCAACTGCGCCTCTAACGCCTGAACTTCTTTCATCAGTTCGGTGTCTTTCTTTATTGTTTTTTCAAAAATATAGCTATGGTTTAGTGCTTTTGCATAATCCACAGGAGAAAAGATGAACTCTAAAAATCCGAGGTTTGTATTTTTATACATGGCAACTAAGCGCTCATCTAATAGCTGTTTTATTTCATCATGTTTTTTTCTTGTTTTTTCCAGTTCTTCTTCGGTGGTTAGTACTTTAGTTGAATAGACTTTTAGTTTGTGTTGGGTCGTCTGTAGTCGTCTTGTTTCCACATAGATATCCCGTTTTAGTTGCCCTAATTTATTTACAACCTGCTTTTCTTTTCGGCGACTTGCCTTGATCTGTGCCTGGTTTTCTTCTATTTTTTTTGAAATAGAATCTAATTTCTGCTTTTCAGATTCGGCAAGGGTTTGGCCCATGGCAGCTGACATGCTTAGGAAACTATATAGGAGAATGCATGTGATAATACGGGTTTTCATAACTGCTTTAGTGTTTCTTGAATTGTTTTAGCCAAGGTGTTTCCGATGCGGCCAGTGTTGGCAATTTCAGAAAGAGGGGCTTCCTTAACTTTATCAAGACTTCGAAATTTTTTATAGAGGGCATCCACTCTTTTTTGGCCCAGACCAGGTATTTTTGATAGGGGAGAATCTAACCATGTCTTTTGTCTGGTTTTGCGCTGTAGTCGCAAAGCGAAGCGGTGGGACTCATCGCGTATTTGTTGAAGCAGGTGACGGCCTAAATGCGATTTTCCTAGTTGGATTGGTGGTAATTTGGGGTTTACATAGACCTCTTCTAATTTCTTTGCCAAGCTAATGGTGGTAATCGGGTGAGGTAGCGTGAGGGATTTTAGTGCGGAATTGCAAGCCCCAAGTTGGGTTAACCCACCATCGATAAGAATGAGATCTGGCAACGGTTCACCTGATTCTAGCGCGCCACCGATACGTCGCAGCACCACTTCATACATGGCGTAAACATCGTTACTCTTCCCATCGGTCAGGCTTTTGATTTTAAAATGCCTGTAAGATTCTTTATGGGGTTTTCCATCCTTAAAATAAACAGCGGATGCGACGATTCCATGACCATAATAGTGAGAGATGTCGAACCCAATAATGCGAAGTGGGGTAGTGGGTAGTTTTAGCGCCTCTTCTAACATCTGTAGCGCTTTTTTAGAGTTGAATTTAGATTCAAAATGGGTCTTTTCAAGCCGAATAATGGCCATCCGTGCATTTTCTTGGCATCGTTTTATGGCACTGTCTTTATCGCCGCGTGATGGGCTTGAGTAATGTGCAATTTTGTTCCCAAGCGTGCTTTCTGCGAGCGTTTTAATGGATTCTGGTAATAGTAGTTCTGATGGCGGGGCGTTGGTTGTGTAGAATTCTGCAAGGGATTGGACTAAAAACTCATCCTTGCTTAGCGGTTCCTCTTTGCTAATGAATCGGCCATGTTGATATAGTAATTTTCCATCGTGAAACTCTTGAATTAGAAGATATAAAAAATACTCACTTTCCTCTAAAGCAATGAAATGGGCGTGTTTAGGGAGTGAATTTGAGTCCACTGTTTGGCGCTCCGAAAGTTGTTCTAATTTTTTAATCCGGTCGCGATAACGGGCCGCTTTTTCATATTGTTTTAATTGTGCGAGTGTTTTCATCTCGTTTTTTAAGCGATTGGTTAGTGTGTGATTTTTGCCCGTTAACACTAGTTTTAATTGATGCACTAAATCGTCGTAATCGGGTTTAACGGATTTATAAATACAAGGGCCAATGCAGCGACCAATGTCTAAATTGAGGCATTTGGGTTGAATCTCGTCTAAAGTAATATCTTGGGTGCAGTCACGAAGGGGAAATAGATCGTAGAGCATACGAAGCAGGTATCGTGAGGAGCCAATAGATGGATATGGTCCGAAATACTGGCTGCCGTCTTTAATCTGGTTTCGAGAAATTTGCAGTCTGGGAAATGGACCCTGGGTGATTTTAATATATGGGTAGCTTTTATCGTCTTTTAAATTGATATTAAATTTGGGTTGAAAATGTTTGATGAGTTGATTTTCAAGTACCAATGCTTCATGTTCAGTGGTGGTCACGATGGTTTCCACATCGCAAATCTTACTGACAAGAAGTGCCGTTTTTATATCGTGTTTACTGGAATGGGTATTAAAGTAGTTACTGAGTCTGTTGCGAAGGTTCTTTGCTTTACCTATATAAATAATGATCCCGCCCGCACCGAGCATTTTGTAAATGCCAGGTTTGGTCGGGATACATTTTAGATCTGGTTTAAACGGGTGATTAGGCAGCTGTTTCGCTGTCTGCTTCTGCAGACTCTTTAGAAGATGCTTCCTCGTCGGATTCGTCTTCCTCAACTTGTTGGGCGGCTTCTTCTTCGGCTTTAGCCTTGGCTTCTGCGGCTGCTTTACGCGCTTTATCTAGGGCGTCTTTTTTAGCAGCTTTTTCCGCGGCTGTTTGCTCACCTTCTTCAGTTTCGTCGAAACTGGTCGGTGCGGCAACTTCTGAATCAGATGAGATGGTTAGATTAATAGTGGCAGACACGTCATGATGAAGTATGACTTCAACTTTGTATTGGCCTGTCTCTTTGATGTGGTCTGGCATATTCAGTTGACGTTTTGTTAACTCAAGACCTAATTCGTCTTGTGCCAAGCGAATGAAATCATTTGGTGTGAAGGATCCATATAATCTGCCTTTGTGTGTTTGCACAGAGACAGATATGCTTTTTCCGTCAAAACCTTTTGCTTTTTCTTCGCTAACTGCTTTTTCTTCTGCACGCTTTTTAAGCTCTTTGCGACTTAAATCTTCAAATCGCTTTAAGTTTGCATCCGTTGCAGGAAGGGCCATTCGGTTTGGAAACAAAAAATTTCTGGCATAGCCAGTTTTTACACTGATTCTATCACCTAAGCGGCCTACGTCTTTAATGTCTTTAACTAAGATAACTTGCATTAGTCGATCTCCCTACAGTTCACTGCAATGTGGAATTAGACCAATAAAGCGTGCGCGTTTAATTGCTTCAGACAAACGACGTTGGTGTTTTGCACAGACGCCTGAGTTACGACGGGGGTTGATTTTACCTCGTTCGCTAACATAGCGTTTAATACGGTTGATGTCTTTGTAATCGACAACATCCATTTTATCCACGCAAAAATTGCACACACGACGGCGTTTGCGGCGCTTTAGTTTAGGGCGTTGAGTTTGTTTTGTTTGTGTTGGTTGACTGCTCATTCTTCGTTTTCTCCTTTTACCAGATTACTAACCAAAACTTGTTTCGGAATGTTCGAATTCAGTATTATGGTCTTGTATTTCTATATCACTTTTACCGCCTAGCATTTGCATATTATCAGCAATTACTTCAGCGGAGGTCCTTTTTTCTCCATCTTTTTCATAGCTATCGATTTGGAGTCGTCCTTCAATAGCTACGAGTCGACCTTTTTTAAGGTATTGGTTGCATATTTCAGCAAGCCTTCTCCAGGCCACAACACGAATAAAATCCGCTGTGTTGCCATCATCACCGTTTCGATTAAATTTATCTACGGCAATTGTAAAACGTGTTAAAGCGATCCCGGTGCTTGTTAAGCGGTGTTCCGGGTCTCTTACTAATCGTCCAACTAAAATTGCATAGTTAAGCATAATCTTGTCCTTAAAACGGAACGTCTTCTTGAACGTCATCCGATAATTCATCTGAGGCTGATCCAAAATCGAAGTTACTGGCAGAGTCATTACTGCCTGGCATCGATTCTAGCCCAGCTGCGGGATTAAGTGTAGCAGCTTCTGGTAAATTGTCCATAGCAGCCATACCTGATCCACTCACGGTTTTAATCTGACGAGCGTCGATTTCCGTGACGTATTTTCGCGTGCCTTCATTGGTTTCATAGCTGCGGGTATTGATGCGGCCAATAACAAGAACCATTTGGCCCTTGCTGAGACCCTGTGCGCTGTCTGCTGTTTCTCGCCACCCGACAACATTAATGAAGTCAGTGTCTGAAAAATCACTTTGACTTGGCCGATCAACGGCAACGGTCATGTTTACCATGTTTGATCCATTGGTTGTGACCTTTATTTCAGGGTCATGTGTTAATCGTCCAATAATAATGATTTTGTTCAGGCTTGACATAGGATTTAGGCTGCTGCTTCTGTCTCTTTTTCTTGGATTGAATCCAACTCTACAACAAGGTGACGTAATATTGTTTCAGTAATGCGTACATTTTCGTTGAATTCTTCAATCACTTTTGGTGCTGATTCAAATTGCAACTGGTAGTAGTAGCCTTTTCTAATATGTTTAATTGGGGTTGCGATTTCTCTTACGCCTAGTGCGTTTTCAAGGGTTATGCTTCCACCATTCTTGGTGATCCAACCTTTGATTTTTTCTATGAGCGCTTTGTTCTCTGTCTCGCTCAAATCTGCCTTAAGTATAACTAACGTTTCGTAGCCTTTCATGTGCACTTCCTTAAAAAATTATATGTTTTGCAAAACGGGTCCCTATTATAACACGAAGCCTATTGGCCATCAATTCCTTTATTTTTAAGGTTGACCGCACTTGTTTACATCGGGATAATGGGGCCATGATTAAACATGAAAAATTAGCAGAATCTAAGCGTGGGATTTGGTCGATGTTCAATCGGATTTCTGGGCGTTATGACCGTGTGAATCGACTGATGACCTTTGGTCTGGATCAGTGTTGGCGAAAGCTGATGGCGAAGCAACTGCCAAACCGCGTACACATGCAGGTTTTGGACCTGGCGACTGGGACTGGGGATGTTGCTATTCAATTGTTGCGCTATAAAGAAGATGATATCTCTCGAATTATTGCGATGGATATGGCTGAAGAGATGATGGCTGTGGGAGTTCTAAAAGTGCGTGCCTTGGGGTTGTCTGATAAAGTAGTGTTTCAGGTTGGTGATGCCCATGCATTGCCTCTTAAAGATGTGAGCATGGATGCGGTAACGGTTGCTTTTGGTGTGCGTAATTTTGAGAATTTGCAAAAAGGATTGTCTGAGATTAAGCGTGTTTTGAAGCCTGGTGGGCGTATTATTGTGTTGGAAACCGCAATGCCTCGATTTTTTATTATTCGATTCTTCCATTTGTTGTATTTACGCTTGGTGATGCCGGTTATTGGGGCATTGGTGTCGGGAAATTGGTCGGCGTATCGGTATTTGAATAAAACCGCGGAGTCGTTCCCTTGTGGTGCTGCATTTATGCGTGAATTGGCCATTGCTGGATTTAAGCCGTTAACGTGCAAAGGTCTTGGGTTGGGTGCTGCTGCCTTGTATGTTGGAGAGACTGAGTGATTACTCGCGGTGTGGCGTTAGACGCGGCCTGCGACTCTCTTTTTGTTTTATTAAATCAACTTAAATCTGATTCTCAGCATACGTTTCCCGTGTTTAAACGGCTTGAAGTGCCTTGTGAGAACGTCGATGTAAAACGGTGGTTGGCAGCGCAGAAAAATTTAATACAGTGGTATTGGTCGCCTCGAAATAGCAGTGAAGAAGTGGGTGGAATAGGGGCTGCTGTTGCGGTAGATAGTCGCCTTTCAAAGCAGGTCGCATTTTCCACTATGACGCGAATTTTAGATGCGGTGCCAGAGGCTTTCGCGGATCGAGTGCGTTTTTATGGTGGCCTATCTTTTAATGGTCAGGCGCCTGAGGATGAGCAGTGGGCTTCTTTTGGTTCTCATTTTTTTGTATTGCCCCAGTTAGAGCTTGTTGTTGGGCAAGATGGCGCTCAAATGGCCTTGCAGATATGGTGTGAATCGGCATCTGATTGGGAGCGTGAGCTTGGTGCTGCTGAGTTGATGTTAGGCGCGGTTTCGTTTTGCGAACAGGCTCATGTTTCGGAATCGTTTGTCGCAATGCATGTTGCACCAAATTTTGAGACGTGGCGATCGAATGTGGAGTCTGTTACGTCGCGTATACGGGCTGGAAAATTGAATAAATTGGTCTTGTCTCGGCGCTCGGATTTTGTTTTTGAACGGCCAGTGTGTCCGTATTTTTTATTGAGTCGATTGCAAGAGGCGGATTCTAATGCGTTTCATTTTTGTATGGCAAATGGGGGCGGGGCTGCCTTTATTGGTGGCACTCCAGAACGGTTGTTTAGTGTGGATGATGGTGCGCTTTTGACCGAAGCGTTGGCAGGTACGCGACGGCGTGGAAAGACGCCTGAGGAAGATGATGCGTTGGCCCATGCCCTAGTGACGAGTGAAAAAGACGTGTCTGAGCATCAATATGTGGCGGATTATTTGATGGATTGTTTGGGTCAGTTGTGTTCGGATTATTCGGCTGCAGAAGAGCGTCGACTATTAAAATTGCCGATGATTCAGCATTTGTTGATGCGGTTTAGTGGGGGGCTTCGTCCTAACGTGGGAGTTTTGGATGTGTTGGCGGCATTGCATCCCACACCAGCTGTCGGGGGTGTTCCCCGTGAAGTAGCGCTTGAAATGTTGCCTGAATTTGAGTCTTTTGAGCGGGGTTGGTTTGCTGGTCCTGTCGGTTGGGTGTCAAAGCACGCATGCGAATTTGTTGTGGCGATCCGATCAGGATTGGTTTCAGGTGATAATGTAACATTGTATTCGGGGGCAGGTATCGTGGCAGACTCTGATGCGACTGAAGAATGGCATGAAGTTGAAAATAAGATTGGGTTGTTTGTTCGGCTATTTAGTGGGGCGTGAATAAAATGGGGTTAGGGCAGGTAAATCGTGACTATTTAGGTGTGCAACATGCGTATTGTGCGGTGTTGTTGGAAGAGTGGTGTCGTTTGGGGCTGGCCGATGTGTGTCTTGCTCCTGGTTCTCGCAGCACGCCATTGGTTGTGGCCCTAGACGCGCTGAAGTCCCGTTACGGTATACGTGTTCATACCCACATCGATGAGCGGGGGCTTGGTTTTTTTGCACTCGGTTTGGCCAAGGCTACCGGTAAACCGGCAATTGTTATCACCACTTCAGGCACTGCCGTCGCGAATCTTTTGCCTGCCGTAGTTGAGGCCTCACAAACTTATACCCCCATGATTGTTGTGAGCGCAGATCGACCTCCTTGGCATATTGGGGTTGGGGCCAACCAGGCAATCGTTCAGCCAGGGTTGTTTGGTGGTTACGTCCGTTTGGAAATCGATGCGGAGGTTCCTGGTTCTGATGTAAGTTTGGTTCACAGTGTTCAGCAGGCGGATCAGTTATGGCAAACGGCGATTCATCCTTGCCATTCGGGGCCTGTGCATCTTAACGTGCCTTTTTGCGAGCCGCTCTTGGGTGATCGGCTTCATGATTCTCATGTCGTTTTTGATGGATTGAGTTCATGGAAGGATTCTGAGGCGCCGTACGGGCTTCCGGATGGGCTTGCCGAACAGAACCGCGCTCAAATGGATTATCGATTGTCTTCAGATGATGCGACTCTCTTCACGCGCGCGAGTGCGGGTTTAATAGTGGTGGGAGAACTTGTTGATGGGCTTGATATTGAGGCTATTGTGCAGTTGGGGTCTCAGTTGGGTTGGCCCATTGTGGCTGACCCATTATCGGGTTGTTTGGCCTTAAAACACTATCCTTTTATTCCTTATGGCGATTATTTTTGGCGCGATTTGATGGATCAAGGTGTAAGTCCTGATGTGGTGCTTCATCTGGGGGGCCCAGTGGTGAGTCGTAAATTGCAGGCCTTTATGGCATCGCGTCGCGAGGCGTTGGTGCATGTGGATCAAACGGATCGGGTCGTGAACCCTGATGGTGCAGTTACGCGGCGAATCATCACTCCGGTGCGCGTTTTTGCTGCGCAATTCATTTCATTGCGCATCCCTGCTCAAAATTGGTTAGATAGGCGTCTTCCAAATATGGGGTGGATGGATGACCATATTGCGTCGTTTTTTAGTTCTAAAACACAGGCGCCTAGCTCTGATGCTGTGGCGTCTGAACTGTCGGTTGTGCGAGAACTTAGTGGGTTGGTTCCAGAGGATGGCACTTTGTTTGTGGGGAACAGTTTGCCGATTCGAGAACTGTTGTGGGTTGGGGCGCGGGATGGAAAATGCCGCCGTATTTTAGGGAATAGAGGTGCTAGTGGCATAGATGGGTTGGTGTCGACGGCGGCGGGGGTCTCAGCGGGTTCTCGCGCCCCAGTGACCTTATTGATTGGTGACATGTCAGCGTTGCACGATTTAAGCGGTTGGTTGTGGCTTGCGCGATCGGAATGCGCGGTGGTTATGGTGGTTGTGAATAATGGCGGCGGGGCCATTTTTGATCATTTATCTATTTCGCAAGAGCAGTCCGCGTTGGTGCCTGATTATTATACGATGGCCCGTGACGTGTCATTTGTGAATTTGGCGAAGGGCATTGGCGTGCCAGTAAAGTTGGTTTCTACGGTAGCCTCATTTAAAACGGCATATAAATCAGCCTTAAAAAAGGCAACTGCTTCGCACGCCTCAATGATTATTGAGGTAAAAGCCAGTTATTCTGCGATTGAAATAAAGCAGCTGGCTGCGTCATTGGCGCAAGCGTTATTATCTAAGTCGTAAGGCTATATAATGTCCAACGATTTGTTGGCAATTTTGAAGCGACTGCTTTTATCTAAAAATGAGTTTAATTTGTCCTGTATGGCTAAGGGGTCTTCTCCGGCGCTTAACATGACATAGCCTTCTCGCAAGAGGCGATTTCGGAACCGTATGATTTCGTAGCGTTGGCGAATTTTTTCTGTCGCTGGATTTAAAATAAAAGCGCTAAATAGAATGCCATACATGAGTGGTAGCAATATGTTGACCATGGAAATGGCGTTTGGGGTGTTGATGTATACGCATGTGGAAACGAGCGTGCCGATTAATCCAATAATTGGGGCTTTGATGCTCATGTATCTTAATATGTAAAACTGCACCATTTGCCGCTCAAAATGAGTTTCAATGGCATCGTTTAGCATTTCGCTGAGTTGTGTGTCAGAGTATCCTGTTGCAATTAAATTTTGTGAATAACGAATAAAGTCATCATTTGTTTTAACTGTCGTTAGGGCGAGTCTGAATTCCTTAATTGTGTGTGTGGTGCGAATTTTAGCTAATTCAATGGTTTGCGATACATCTGTAAGTAAGGATTGTGGGCTAATGTGAAATGGCAGAATAATACTTGCTAGTGCGTAAAGTGTGCGCATGACATAGCGGCCGTGAAACGCCAAGAAAGATGAGCCGAGCGTGCCGCCAATTACTAAGATTCCGATGTTAAGGTTTAGTAGGTCATAAATTTCGGCCTGAGCCAATTGTAGTGTGAGTATAAATACCCCTAATCCGATTATAATACCAAGCGCTGTCCATATAGAAAATTTCATAGTATTCAAACTTATCGATCTGATCTTGATATTTCTTTATGTTATACTTATGTGTTGGGGAAAAAACTCATTAATATGGAGGAAAAAATGACTTTTGATATGGATAAAATTCAACAGGTATATGATGATATGGGAACACATATTTCTGCAGCGCGGGAACATGTTGGACGGCCCTTAACATTAACTGAGAAAATTTTGTTTTCACATTTAGAAGGCGGAGCGCTTAGTGATGTTCCAAAACGTGGTAAAAGTTATGTGAATTTTTGCCCAGATCGTGTTGCCATGCAGGATGCTACGGCACAAATGGCATTATTGCAATTTATGCAGGCTGGAAAATCGAAGGTATCGGTGCCCAGTACGGTGCATTGCGACCACCTCATCCAAGCAAAGGTGGGGGCGGCCGATGATTTGGTTACAGCAAAAGATGTTAATAAAGAGGTGTATGACTTTTTAGCCTCTATTTCTAATAAATATGGTATCGGGTTTTGGAAGCCAGGGTCGGGGATTATTCACCAGGTTGTGCTTGAAAACTATTCATTTCCAGGTGGCATGATGATCGGAACGGATTCTCATACGCCGAATGCCGGTGGCTTGGGCATGATTGCCATTGGGGTTGGTGGTGCGGATGCCGTTGACGTGATGGCTGGCATGCCGTGGGAATTAAAATTTCCAAAGCTAATTGGTGTGAAACTAACGGGTAAACTGAGTGGCTGGACATCAGCTAAAGACGTGATCTTGAAAGTAGCAGGTCTGTTGACTGTAAAAGGTGGAACGGACGCTATTGTGGAGTATTTTGGCGAAGGTGCTGAATCAATTTCGGCGACTGGAAAAGGCACAATATGTAACATGGGTGCTGAAATTGGTGCCACAACGTCCTTGTTTGCTTATGACGATAAAATTAAGGATTATTTAATATCAACAGAACGTAGTGATGTTGCGAATGCGGCAGAGGCTGTGCGAGAACACTTGCGTCCTGATCCTGAAGTTATGGCAGATCCTAGCCAGTATTATGACCAAATTTTTGAAATTAACTTGTCGGAATTAGAACCTTATATCAATGGGCCATTCACTCCTGATAAGGCGTGGCCTGTATCTGAGTTTGCAAAAGCAGTAAAAGATAATAATTGGCCAGATACTTTAGAGGTTGGCTTAATTGGATCTTGTACGAATTCATCCTATGAAGATTTAACCCGTGCGGCGTCTGTGGCAAAGCAAGCGAGAGAAAAGAATTTAAAAGCGAAAAGCGAGTTTTCGGTTACGCCTGGTTCAGAAATGGTGCGTTTTACAGCAGAGCGAGATGGCTTACTATCGGTGTTTCGCGATATAAACGGTGTGGTTCTGGCCAATGCCTGTGGGCCTTGTATTGGGCAGTGGGCACGGCATTCTGATGACCCAAATCGTAAAAATTCGATTATGACATCGTTTAACCGCAACTTCGCAAAACGAAACGATGGTAATCCAAATACACATGCGTTTGTTGCGTCACCTGAAATTGTGACGGCATTTGCCCTTAGTGGTAGTTTACTTTTTAACCCATTGGCCGATACGCTTACCAATGAAAATGGGGACCAAGTAAAGTTGGATGAACCGAAAGGTATTGAGCTTCCTGTGAATGGGTTTGCTGTTGAAGATGCGGGTTATCTTGCGCCAGCTGCTGAAGGCTCCCATGTGGACGTTATTGTGAAGAGTGATTCCGAGCGTTTGCAGTTATTGGCGCCTTTCGAAGCGTGGTCTGGGCAAAATTACTCCGGTTTAAAACTGTTATTAAAGGCCGAAGGAAAATGCACGACTGACCATATTTCTATGGCGGGCCCGTGGCTGAAATTCCGTGGTCATCTGGATAATATTTCCAACAATATGTTTATTGGTGCCATCAATGCCTTTAATGGCGATGCCAACAATATAAAAAACCAACTGACTGGTGACTATCAACCAGTTCCTGATGTGGCGCGTGCCTATAAGGCGGCGGGTATTGGTTCTGTGGTTGTGGGAGATGAAAACTACGGTGAAGGGTCGTCTCGTGAACATGCGGCAATGGAGCCCCGTCATTTGGGCGTTAAAGTTATTCTTGTGAAAAGCTTTGCGCGGATTCATGAAACCAATTTGAAAAAGCAAGGTATGTTGGGTCTTACGTTTTCTGATAAGGCTGATTACGCTAAGATTCAGCAAGATGATGAATTGGATGTTGTTGGATTAGATGGGTTTAACCCACAGTCAAAACTGACTGTTGTTGCCAGGCATGCTGATGGGTCTGAGGATCGTATTGCGGTAAACCATACTTATAATGACATTCAAATTGAGTGGTTTAAGGCCGGTTCAGCATTGAATTATATTAAAAAACAACAGAAGGAAGCTGTTCGGGGATGAACTTGAGAGTGCTGCGTTGGAGTATCGTCGTTGGTGTGGCCTTTTTGGCCGTGTTTGTGACGTCGTTTACCAAGGCTCGTGTTGACGCAGCAGCACCGATGGCCATACGACCTGGCACCACGCAAGTGGTGGCCCAGGTGACGGATGGTATGTGGGGAGACTCGGCAGAGCCGGTGTTTTCCGCGTGTCATCCGAGCGATGCGTTAGGGCAGTATGTGCGTTTAGTGGATCGCCGCACGCGTTGGAGCGTTGTTGTGACCGTGGACGGTCAATGTGCCGTGCCAGCTGGCGCAGATTTTGGAATTAATCAACACGCGGCACAGGCGCTTGGTCTAGAACCCGGTATTGTACTTGCTGTTAATGTAGAAGGAGTACACTAATGCGGTTTCGTTTCGCGCCATCACCTACGGGTAATTTACATATTGGGTCAGTACGAACAGCGTTGTTTAATTGGGTGTATGCCAAACACACAGGCGGCACACTTATTTTGCGCATTGAAGATACGGATTTGCAACGGTCTAAGCCAGAGTTTGAAGTGAATATTTTGGAGGGGCTAAAATGGTTGGGGCTGGATGCCGATGAGGGGCCTGAAAACCCGGGGGCAGTTGGGCCTTATCGTCAATCTGAACGCATTGATAATGGTACGTATCAGCGGTGTGCTGAACAGCTTATTGAATCGGGCCATGCCTATTATTGTTTTGCCACTGAAGCGGAGTTAACGGCAGAGCGTGAAGCTGCGGAAAAAGCCGGTAAGCCCTATGTGTATTCTGGCGCATCGTTAAAATTAACAAAAGACGAAGTAGCGGCAAATATTGCAGCAGGATTACCTAAAACCATCCGGCTTCGGGTTCCAGTGAATCGTGGCGAAATCGTTATTCAAGACCAAGTGCGCGGTGAAATTCGATTTGATTCTGCATTGTTGGGTGATTTTATTATTATTAAATCTGATGGCAGTGCTGCATACAATTTTGCTGTAGTTGTGGATGACATCGAAATGAAAGTAACGCATATTGTGCGCGGCGAAGATCATATTTCAAATACACCGAGGCAAGTGTTGGTTTACGAGGCCTTTAGTGCTGATGTCCCGTATTTCGCACATCTTCCGATTATATTAGGGCCAGACAAATCCAAATTATCAAAACGGCATGGCGCGCAATCTGTTACGGAATACAAAGAGGCTGGTTTTTTACCTGAAGCTATTATTAATTATTTATCATTATTAGGTTGGACCCCGGCCGATGGTGTGGAGTTTATGGATCGCGATGCACTAGTCCAAAAGTTTGATGTAACCCGTATTTCAAAGTCTGGAGCTGTTTTTGATCACCAAAAATTGGTGTGGATGAATGGTCAATATATCCGAAAAATGACCCACGACGCTTTTGTTGCGGCGGTAACCCCTTTCTTGTCGGAAGACTCTCGCGTACTACTTTCAGGGTACTCACATGACTCTCAAAAGATCGTTTTTGAAATGGTGCAAGAGAGTGTGGCGTTATTGCCTGATATAAATACTGCTTTAGAGGTGTTTAGCCAAGATGGTTCTGCCTTCAATGCGCGATTATCAGGCTTGAGTTTTCATGCCGATATGGCCGATGTTTTGCGTCTATTTTTAGATAAAATTTTGGTTCTCACAGATTGGTCTGAATCAGGCATTGATGCATTGATTGAGTCTATTTTGACGCAGACAGGGCTTGGTAAAGGAAAGGTGTTAAAGCCGATTCGCATGGCAACAACTGGGTTGGGTTCAGGCCCACATTTACCGGCGTTAATTTCATTGCTAGGCCAAACAATTGTTGGTGAACGAGTGTCTCATGTCTTGGATTCCCAACTTAGTTAATCGCGCTACGGATGCGCATAAAGGGGATTTTGGGCGTATTGGTATTTTGGCGGGTTCGAAAGGCATGTTGGGTGCCGCGATAATGAGCGCAAAGGCAGCCATGAGATGTGGGGCTGGCGTTGTCTATTTGCTTACAATCGAATCGGCGGCAACAGAAATTAATATTGCATTGCCAGAATTAATTGTTGTGCCATTGCCAGAAACGGATGGCGCGATTGGTGTTTCTGCGTTGCCTGCCATATGGAATGCCAAGGATAACTATCATTTTTCTGCCATGGGCATTGGGCCTGGAATGGGGCGAACGGCCGATACACAGCAACTTATTAGAGAGGTTATTCCAATGGTGGGAGGTGTGGATTGCCCGATTGTGTTGGATGCGGAGGGGTTGTTTGCGCACGATTCCCAGCGCTTGGCTGAATACCCTAAGGGTAGTGTTGTGGTAACGCCTCATGCGGGTGAATTTTTAAAATTATTTGGGTCTCATCCGATGGATCCAGAGACGCGATTGTCTCAGGCGGAGTCTGCGGCGGATGCCTGCAAGCAAATAGTCGTACTAAAAGGTGCAAAAAGTTTGGTATGTAGTTGGGGTGAAGATAGCTATGTGAATACCACTGGAAATCCAGGTATGGCCACAGGGGGTGCTGGAGACGTTTTGATGGGTATGATAACGGCCTTTTGTGGGCAAGGATACAGCGCATTTGAATCGGCTAAAATGGGCGTGTATTTGCATGGTTTGGCAGGGGATATGGCTGCTCATGGTTTGGGAGAGCATTCGGTAATGGCAACGGATATTATTGATCGCATTTCCTTGGCAATTCAGTCTTTGGAGCCCAAGAGTTGATTTCATATAAGGATTTGGATGAAGATGTCTTAAATCATGTGAATCGGGTTGTGCGTGATTTTCGTCCTTTAGCGTTTCCGAGAGACTTTGGCTTTGATGGGTTTGATTCTCAGGATGTGATTCGGTATTTTACCGATGCGTCGCAATTTGGGTTATCTCTGCGCCGTGACACGGGTAAAGGCATATTGTATGGGTGTGGTCATGCGTCATTGCGCCGCCAGTTCTTAAACGGACTGAGTGCCCACTGGCGTTGTCGTATCGTTCTGCCCAAGCTGCAGGCTTTGGATTGGTGTTCTGTTTTCGCTCGAGTTGATTTTTCAGGCGATATTTCTGAGCTTGTGGATGTGCGTGATATTGGTATGGGCAATTCAGTGTATTGGTTAAAAGTCATATTCAAAAACGGCAAAATGGGGGAATTTGTGCTGAAAGAGAAATCCATTCGTTCTCAAGTGTTTTATGTGGATGTGTTAAAGGTGTTGGGGTGGCGCTATTTTGAAACGGCTGTGGTGAGTTTGAAATCCGGTGATTGGGAATTGTCTCAGTATGTATTGGGTCAAAATTTAAATGCCTATATTAGTTCTCATGTGACTATTGCGAATTGGATTGTGCCATTGGCGCAACGTGCCGCGCTTGGCGATATGATTGGTATGGGCGATCGCCATGTGGAAAACTACGTGTGTCCTGGTGATGACTTGGTTGCAGTGGATGTGTCATACATGTTTTGGCCAGATAATGAAGATTGGACGTTGCGTTATATCTCCGGTGGGGTTTACGAGCTAAATGCTCTTAGTCGGTTTCAGTTAGACGCGCATTTGTTAGAAACCTATCTAGGGGAGTTTTGGCGCTCATACGAACTGACTTTGGGGCGTATATATGAGCATAAAGATGCTATTTTACGGATGATAGCCAAGCACTTTCCGGATGCGGCAATGCCAAGCTCGTTTTTTGAGGCTCGTATCAATGACCCATCTGCATATTTGAATCAAATGAAACCGCGCGTCATGACGGCCTTTTGGGAAGCCCTTCGACGACATAGATACAAACTTGCATTGGTGCAATTGGTGAACGATGACCCTGAAATGTTGGTGGATCACCCGTGGTTGAAAATGTACTATTTGGCGGATCGTGACCGACCATCGGCCTTTTTGCACGCAGAAAGTCGCATGCCAGAGCTGTTTCCGCTCATTCAAGAACGTGCACGTACGAAATCGGGATTTGAGCTTGGTTTTTTTGAATTGGCGCCTCAGTTGGAACAGTTGAAACGCACTTTGCTGTAGTGTAACGCTTCGGCAATGTGAGCGCTCGACACCGGGGCATTTTCCATCAGCGCAATGGTGTTGGCCACTTTGAGTGTTTTAAAGAACGAACGGCCTGTTAATAATCCTTTATCTAGTGCGTTTTCAAGTAGGGCTTTGCTTTCTGCGTTTAGATGGGTTAATACCTTTACTTTTTTACTGCTTAGCGTGGCGTTTAACATGCCATTGGTTCTAAATTGTGTGTCCCTTGTTTCTTTTATTTGATTTCGTAGTTCATTTTCTAGGGCTTCGGCCTGAATCTCGTCCATATCACTGGAGAATAGATCTTTTTTATCCAGTCGCTCTACGTTTATGACCATATCAATGCGATCCAAAATGGGGCCGCTAATTCTATCGCTATACGTTTTAATTTGTATGGGTGTGCAGCTACAGCCCATTAATGGGTCGTTGGCATATCCGCACGGGCAAGGGTTCATAGCGGCAACGAGTAAAAAATGGGCAGGAAACACCATGCTGTAGTGGGCGCGGCTAATGGTTACAGAGTGATTTTCCATTGGTTGTCTTAATAGCTCAAGTACTTGTTTTTTAAATTCAGGTAACTCGTCTAGAAATAGTATGCCGTTATGTGCAAGGCTAATTTCTCCTGGTTTTGGCGGAGTTCCGCCGCCTACCATCCCCGCGTAACTAATGGTGTGGTGAGGTGATCGAAATGGGGGCCACTTTGGAATATCTGTTTGCGTGATTGATTGGGCGGCAATGCTTGAAATGGTGTGGCATTCGATGGCCTGGGTTTTTGATAGTGAAGGCAATAAGCTGGGTAAGGTGCTGGCTAAGAGTGATTTTCCTGCGCCTGGAGGCCCTACCATGAGGATGTTGTGCCCGCCTGATAATGCAATTTGTAGGGCGCGTTTTGCGCTTTCTTGGCCGTTCACATTGCAGAGCCGTTCCGTTGCGGGCGGTTTGGTTGTTGTTAAAGCGGGTAGTGGCGGTGGCGTGTATGTATTTTTCATAATAGCACTGATGTCGCGCAAGTGAGCGATTGGTAAAATTTGGCAGTTGTCTATTACTGAGGCTTCAGCAGCGTTTTTTTGGGGTAGAATGAGTGTTTTAGTGGGGTTGTGGTTGGCGATGTATTGGCAGATGGCTAAAATGCCTTTGACAGGCTGAACACGTCCATCTAGAGCTAGTTCACCCACAAAAATATAAGCTGTGGGCTGTGAAATTTGTCCGGTGCTGGCTAATATCCCAACCGCCATGGCAAGGTCTAGGTAGCTGCCTTCTTTTTTTAAGTCGGCTGGGGATAGGTTGAATGTGTAGTGAAATAGCGGATATTCCAGTTGGGAATGTTTTAATGCAGACCGAATTCTGTTCTTGCTTTCTTTAACAATGGTGCCTGGCAAGCCCACGACGGTTTCTTGTGGTAATCCTTTGGCGGCATCAACCTCCACTTCAATGGGTAGGGCATTTAGTCCTAGGAGCGTCATGCTGTGAATAATAGTTAACATTTTAATTATGTTAATATGTAATAAAATAATTGTCAATATTAATATGTAACGTAAATTGTGTCTTCTCAATCTTTCCTAATTAATTTCAAAAAAAATGAAATTCTTGATGTTATAATATCGATATTAACTGAATGTTAAATACAAACGATTTAACTTAATGGAGTGAACAATATGTTTAAAAATAGAAAATTATTTATTATTTATACCTTTCTTCTTATGATTTTGTTGCAAGCATGCGCTGCGTCTGGCAACGGGGAGTTGGGTTTGTTTACAACTGGGCCTGGTAGTGGTAGTGAATTGCCCATGGTGCAAAATATAGCGTTGTCACACAAATTTAATATTGGCGTGGCGGGTGTGGAAGGAGGTGGGATAGGGGAATTTTTTGTTCCTGGCGCGTTGGCCTTCTCGCCTACCGGTTCGTTGGTTGTTGTCGATTTTGGTAATAAACGAGCAGAGCGCTGGTCGCTTAATTTTGAAACATCTAGTGGCAATTTTCAATTTTTGGATGTGTTGGCACAGCCTGTGACAGGGGTTGGGTTTGCGTCTGATGGGACAGGTTATTATTCGACTTGGATTATTGGCGCGGATGAAATTATTATTCGAAATACAAATGGGGTAGCCACTAATTTTTCTGTAGCGGGTGATCCACAAAGTATTGTGGTGGATGCGGATGGGTTGGTGTATATTGGTAATGCCGCAACGGCTTTCAGTTATATACAAATCTTCAACGCGGCTGGTGTGGTGCAATCCACTATTTCTGAATATGCGCCTGGCGAAGAATTTGGCAAACCAAGATTTGTTAAGTTCGATAGTACTGGGCAATATATGTTTGTGTCTGATTCAGTTGATCATAATGTGTATATTTTGAAAAAATCAGGGGAAGACTGGGAGTTATTTCAAACCCTGGGCTTGAGTGTGGCATCTGATGCTATTAATGGGTTTGATGTCCCGGCAGATATTGCGATAGATAGTAACAATATTCTTTTTGTTGCGGATCAAAATAATGATAGAGTTTTGGCCTATCGATTTAACAATCGGCTTCAACGTTGGGAAGTGATTGGTTCCCATGTGTTTGGTTCACGTGGTACTGATGACGGTGAGTTTGATACGCCACTATCGGTAGCGGTCTATCAGGATGATGTTCGTAATGTATTGGTGGTAGCCGATACGCTTAATAAGCGGCTATCTGTGTTTACATATACGGTTTCTATGGCCGTTGAATAACGTATAAATAGGGGGGGAAGCGGACTCGGGTAGGCTTCCTTTGGATGGGTAACGAAAGGAAGAAAAAATTATGGATAGCGTAAAACATGTAGTTGGAGCAGCAAAGACAGCCTGGACACTTGGTTTGGGCGCACTCGCCTTTGCGGGGGGCGTTGCGGGCTCAGTAACGGGAGCTGCTCGTTGGGCATTTACTTCTCAAACAGTAGAAGATAAGTATCCGCATTTGTATGCAATTGCTTCGCGTTTAACTTTAGAAGGGCCTGTGCCTGATTTCGATCGCTGGTCAAATGGGCCAGAGTCTGGAAATGGTTTGTTTGGAACTGGCGATGGCGTCACTCCTCAGAGTGTTTCTAGATATCCATCATTGCAAATGCCTAAGGCTCTTAAGGCTGAATTTCGAAAATTGACGTCGTCTGATCGAGCCTTGGTAAAAGGGATGGTTATTCGGCGTGAAATCGCTCAGCGAGACCGGGATATGGTCGAGACCTGGAAGGGTTTTGATGCGCGCTCAAATGCTTATTTAGAGAAGGAACTGCCTCAATTGCCAACTGGCGGTGCGGGGTTGAAGATAACTGGTCCTTGGAGTTTTATGTTGGCTCTTTTATCGTTTCAAGCTGGTCTCAAAAGCTTGGCTCCATCTGAGGCGCGCCCTAGTGTTGGTGATGCGTCAGCAACAAGCGCATTGGGATTGCGTCCGCAACTGTCATTTGGTTCATCTTCCCCTACTTTTGTGGAACCCTTTCTAGCGCCATTTCCATCTGTAAAGGCTCTTCCAATGGTGGTTGCGAAACATGTACAACGAAGAGATGTATCTCCACATGTACAACGAAGAGATGTATCTCCACAGGTACAAGCGGCACGTTCCGCTGTAACAGGTGCTGGTGCAACGGCATTTGAGGCTGTTTCAACCCGTGATGCAGGAGCTGATTCGCGACTGGGTCAAGCTGTTGCGCCTGTGCAAGCTTTAGATGCCGCTGGGCATAATGCTGATGTTCGGGCGGCTGCAGTAGCCGTTGCACCAAGCGTGGCTACTGCTGATGGTGAATTAGGGTCGTATTTTTCTGATTTGGGGTCTGCTGTTTCTGGATTTACAAATTCCTCTTTAACCAGTGTAAACCAAACTAAAGCAGCATATGACGCTGCGATTCAGGGTATTTCAGGCCAAATTCAAGCAGCCTCTACGGTTGTAGATGTGAATGCCTTGGAACTTAGTTTGCAGGCGCAATGCGAGGCTCTTGCTGCTGACGTGCCCGATTTAGATGTTAGTGCATTAATTGCATCGGGTGACGTTAACACGGCGCTTTCTGGTGTGTGTAGCGCGTTATCAGCTCGGCATAGCGCCTTATCATCGTCGTCTTCGGGTCAGGCATTATTATCTCAAGCGGTTGTTGATGGGTTGTTAGGTAATTGTGACCCGATGCCAACAGCAGCGTGTCAGTATGAAGCTGATGTAGCTGCGTTTGCTCAGCCGTGTGCGACAGGTGCCTCGCCAGGTGGCCTTACATCGCTTCAGGCTGATTTTCAGGGCGGCGACGTTGCTGGGCATTATCCGCATGATATGGGTAATGCACTGGGTGGCATGTTTACTAGTGTAAATGATACTTTAAGAGATTTTGGTGTTACATTAAGTGATGACTGTTTAGCGAGGTTATCGAATTTTGCAGACCAGCAGCGTCAAGCGTTGCAGCCAAGTGCCTCACCTTCGACAGCGCCACCAGCGTCTAGCCCAGTAGCAACCCCAAGTGCGTCAGTGCCCGTGGCAAGCCCAACACCTAGCGCGTCAGTGCCCGTGGCAAGCCCAAGTGCCTCACCTTCGGCAACGCCTAGTGCGGCGTGTTCCGCTCAAGTACGCGTTGTTGGTGGTCATGTACAGGCTGGGGCACCACTATTTTGTGAAGGAACCCAATTAAAATTAGCGCCTACGCCTTTAGAAGGTGGTGAGGCTGAAGTTGATTCGGTAAATAGACCTAATGTGCCTCAGGGACAAGTTGCCTTGTCAGGCGCAACCGTATCAGGCAACGTGATCCGTCAAGCAGTTGGCACGGGCGTTATTGCAGGTGGTGTGGTAACTGGTGGAACCGTCTTAATTAACGGAGAGAGTTGTGATGCCGTTGCGGTAGCCGTTGATGGTATTGGAGTTGCCCAAGCAGATGTGTCTGAAACAGTCTGTGGTGAGCAAAATACCGATGCCGGCGGCGGGGGTGCAAATGCTGGCTTAATTGGGGGTATTGCAGCAGCAGCAGCTTTACTGGCTCTAATCGCATTGTATTTTGGTTGTCGAGCAAAACGACGTACCGCAAAGGTAAATGGTCAAGGTCGGACAGGTGATGTTGTAGCCATGGTGAGTAATGCTGCATATCGAAGGGAATCTGCTGCCACTCCAGCAGCCCCAGTAGAGCCTGTTAACGCGCAGGGTGACCGCCTTTACGGTGGTCAGGATGCTGAAGTTCCTGTTGCTGGTGATGACTATGAAGAGCCTGTTTCATTAGCTAGTCAAGGTCTAAACACCTTTGGCGATGCGCTGTATGGTGCTACAGTTCCTGTTTCAGATCGTAGAGCCAGTAGTGGTGGCTATCTTCAAATTGGTGCAGTTGAGGTTAGTGCTGATATTAAAACCGCTCAACTTATGTCAGAACAGGCGCATAATTATTCAGATCGGTTTGCTTCAAGGCGAAAGGCTATTTTAGCTGAAGCGGTTGTAAAAATTACTACGCCTGATGAGGTTGTCTCTGTAATGAAGACGGGGGGAAATGCTAATTTGAGGCTATTCCAGCCGTCTGGTGGTGCTACTGTTAAGGGTATTACCGCGCAATTGTTGAGCCATATAAATGATACCTATTATTCTCATGTTGCTCCTGAAACTCCGGATGAGTTAGATGGTTCTCAGATTTATGCGCAAGCGGCATCTGAAACTGCGATGCGTGAAAGCGTGGGTGCAACTATTTATGTTTTAGTGCTTCCGCTTAATGAAGAAGAGGTAGGAGACTTAGGATGGGGATGGTTAACGCTTCAAGCAGCGGCGGCAAAGGCATCTGAACAGCAGGGCGAAGTATTGATTTATGTGCCATGTGCGCTTTTAAGAAGTGAGACGACTACTGATGGTGGTGCTAATGACGGCGCAATGGTGGGGTCAGAAGAAATCGCTTATATGGTTCCTGTTGCTGGCCCCCAGCTTTATGCAGAACCAAAACCAGGTTCTCAAGCTTTTGGCGCTGACTACCAATTGTTTCTGTCCCCCTCAGACGAGGAGTATGCAGAGCCGCGAGCTGTTGGTTTAGTTTCTTCACGTCACCCCGCGGTACTTGGTTCAATATCTCAAGCGGGTATTCCTGTTGCGATAAAAGAGCGATTTGCCGATGCGGCTCAACCAAAGGAAGGTGAATTTACCTCTCTAAACATGTCGCCCGACCAACATGATAAGGTACGCTTCTTAAAGGAACAGTTTGCAGGGGGTGTTGTTCTAGCGGAACAATTGGTGTTGGTAATGCCTCAACCTTCGCCGGATTCTGAGTATTACTCTCAATTGGCTCAAGGGCATCAATTGACGGCAGGGTACGGTTGGCAATCGATAAGAGACGCCGCTGCTACGTTTAGAAATGAAGAGGGCGCTGTTCTATTGTTTATTCCTAAGGCACTGGCTAAGTAAGGCCTTTACGGATAAATTGTTGGTCAATTGCGGTTACCCCTTGCAAAGGGCGCAGTTGACCGTTACAATTTTCTTCAATGAAAACACTTAAGGTACCTAATACCTATGACATATCTCTGTCTGGCGCTCCCTCTTTGACAGTTTCGGAATTTCTTTCTGTTTCACAAGTAGCGGTATTGCCATCCACCATTTCCCATCTTAAACCTAAATTAACGGTTAAGATTGGCGATAGTGTTGCCCGCGGTCAAGCGGTGGCCTTTGATAAATTATCGCCTGAAGTTAAGTTGGTTAGCCCCGTTTCAGGTACGGTAAAAGACATCGTGTATGGGCAAAAGCGTCGCTTAGATGCCATTCTTATTTCATGTTCTGGTGATGCGGTGGAAACCCATTCTAGCTATACCAAAGACACGTTAAATTCCTTAGATGCAGCGACGTTAAAACAATTGTTATTGAAAAGCGGATTATGGCCATCGTTTGTGGCCTTGCCATTTATGGGCTTGGCGCCTGCTGAGGGTGATGTTCCGGCTATTTATGTGGCAGTGAATGACGATGAGCCGTTTGCTCCCCATGCTTCAGTGGTATTAAAGGGTAAACAAGACCAATTTCGATTTGGTTTGGCTGCCCTTAAAAAACTTAGTAAATCAGTGGTAGTCTCCGCTGCAATGGGCAATGAAATTGCCGGAACCGCATTATCTGATGTTGTGGATGTTTTGGTAGAGGGTAAATACCCGGCCAATCAACCTGCAACTGTTGCGTATAATGCCAAGCCAGATGCCACTCATAACAAGGCCTGGACAATAAAATGCCAAGATGTCATTGCAATTGGTGAATTTTTATCCACTGGGGTGTTTCCAAATACCCGTGTTATTGCCTTAGCAGGCCCAAAAGTGAAAGAGCCTCAGCATATGCGTGTCACAGTGGGGTCGCCCATAAAAGATGTGGTGGCAGGCCGTTGTGACGATTCTGTGGCACTTCGGTATATTGCCGGTGGCGTGTTGACGGGCCGAAATGCGGGGCTTGATTCCTATCTTGGTTTTAACGAGAACGCCATTAATGTGTTGCAAGATGAATTTGATTCTGAATTTATGAACTTTGTGGGTTTAGGCCCTAAAAAAGCAACATATAGCCGCGCGTATCTCGGGGCTGCTATGGGCGCTAAAAAATGGGATTATCACACGGGTGTAAATGGTAGCGCACGGGACTGTGTCGCCTGTGGGTATTGCGCAGAAGTGTGTAGCGTTGGTATTTTGCCTCAGTTTTTAATGCGAAATGTAGTTGCTGGTGATGTGGATGAATCATTGGCTCATGGCTTACTTGATTGTTCCGAATGTGGATTATGCACTTTTGTTTGCCCGTCTAAAATTGAATTAACAGATATGTTTGTGTCTCAAAAGACCGCCCTATTAGAGGAGACTCGCTAAAATGAAGTGGTTACAGCATCAATTTGAATCCAATGAAAAACATTTTAAATCTGGCGGTAAGCTTGAGACGTTTTATGCCTTATATGAGATGTTGTATACCATTCACTTTTCACTTACAAATACGACAAAAAAATCGGCCCATGTTCGCGATTCCTTAGATACAAAACGCTTTATGATTTTGGTGGTTATCGCCTTAACCCCATGTATACTGTTTGCGATTTATAACACTGGCTATCAGTCTCAAGTTGCGTCTCAGTTGTCTTTGGATTTCTTTTCTGTAGTGTTTCGCGGCTTATTGTTGTTTTTACCCGTCTTAATTACCACGTTTGCAGTGGGTGGGTTATGGGAGCTTATCTTTGCTGTTGTGCGTAAGCACGAGGTGAATGAAGGCTTTTTAGTGACGGGTATGTTATTGCCCTTAACCTTGCCTGCCACTATTCCATTGTGGCAAGTGGCCTTAGGTGTGTCGTTTGGTGTTGTGATTGGTAAAGAGGTGTTTGGTGGCACGGGCAAAAACTTTTTGAACCCCGCCTTAACCGCGCGTGCCTTCATGTTCTTTTCGTACCCGGCTTATATGTCGGGTGATGCCGTTTGGACATTTTTATCGGTTGCGCAAGATAAAGTGGCCGATACATTTAGCGGGGCTACGCCATTGGCAGTGGCCTTTTTGACTGAACGTGGGGCTTCTGTGTCAGAGGCGTTGGTTTCTGCGGGTTATACGTGGGACCGCTTATTTATTGGCAATTACGCGGCAAGTATGGGCGAAACATCTGTTTTAGCCTGCTTGATAGGGGCCTTTATTTTAATTGTTACTGGAGTGGGATCATGGCGCACCATGTTGTCTTGTGTGTTAGGGGTTGTGGCGATGAGCACGCTTTTAAATATTATGGCAGGGCCTGATTCTGTTGCATTTCTACACTTAAGTGCAAAATGGCATCTTGTTATGGGTGGTTTTGCATTTGGCGCTGTGTTTATGGCAACGGACCCTGTGTCGAGCCCGGATACAAATGCTGCAAAATGGATTTATGGCATTTTGATTGGCTGTTTGACGGTGTTGATTCGTACGGTTAATCCCGCATATCCTGAAGGAATGATGTTAGCAATTTTATTAATGAATGTATTTGCCCCATTGATAGATCATTGTGTTGTGGCGCGACGATTAAAGAAAAGGATACCCAATGTCCTCTAGGCAAAAAACATTTTTATTTGCACTTATTATGTGCGTTTCAGCCAGCTTTATGTTGACCTTTGCTGCCACATCTTTAAAACCGATTCAGGAACGAAATGCTTTGGTGGATCGTCAGAAAAACGTATTGAAGGTGTTAGGCCTATTGGATGAAAACAAAAAATATGCTGCAGATGAAGTGCTTCATTTATATTCTAGTAAAGTAAAAAATGCATGGGTTAATGAGATGGGTAAAATTACCTATACTCAAACCGAAGATGGCCATCCGTTATTTTTAGCGATTGATAATGGTCAGCTTGAAGCATATGCTATGCCTGTAGAGGGGCCTGGATTGTGGAGCGTGTTGCATGGCTACCTTGCTTTAGAGGGTGATGGCAAAACAGTTAAAGGGATTACCTTCTATGAGCATGGCGAAACACCTGGTTTGGGTGGGGAGGCCGAAAAGCCGTGGTTCCAAAATAATTTTATCGGTAAGTCTATTGTTAATGAGTCCGGGCAGTTTGTATCAATTGGTATAGTTAAAGGAAAAGTGGCGGATAAAATTTC
>JAQBTH010000098.1 GCA_027623425.1 bacterium
TAATTGACGATATATTCCTTAAACAGGTCTTTACCCTTCTGGCTTAAACGGTAATAATTCGTGCCGCCAGCGCCGCGCCATTTCAGAACAAAGCGTAGAGATCCTTCTTTGGCGCGGAATACCCGCTCTACTTCAAACACGTTGGGCGAAAACTCGCCCGCGTCATCCACTCGCCATATACTGGTGCCATCTAAGGAATAAATAGCCGGGTACTTTGTCATGCTGAGAGTGTCATCACCTGCCAACACAATCGCGCCCTGGTATTCATCGCCAAGTGGCTTAAAATACACCACAAAGATAGACCCAATCCCACCCAAATCCGCTAAACGCCACAGATATTGAATTTGCGTGTCACCCGCTTCATCTTCAATGCGCTTTACCATGTCCTTATCAGCATAAATTTTAAAGTCCTGCTCAAATTCAATCATACGCTCTTTAATTTCCACATCATCTACTACCGCTACGCTATCATTTGGCAGTGCATCTTTATCTATTTTTGGCCTTTCAGATGGCCAATCCACGGATTTTTTATACACCGATTGAACGGCTTGAACCACATAATGTTTGTATGGGGCAAAAGGCATTAATGTGCGAATAAATTCGTGCTTTATTGCCCCTATTTTTTCTAAAAGAATGGGTTTCTTTATTATCCAAAACAACTGTGCTTTGCCAATCGGTGTATTTAAGTTATCCATACCTTTTTTCGACACTAGCTTTTGTATGCGTTCAGATACATACCGCTTGGCACGTACATTTTGCATCATCGCAACATAAGCCAGTTGGTTATCATCTTGAAGAGAACCTGATAATTCTTCCATTAGTAGTCCGTTCACTTTAATAAACTCCGTAATTTGAGCCCCTTTCGCATAGCGTATGGCACGGTGTTGGTAAATTGAATCGTACTCTTTTCGTGAATAAAATAAGGCGTCTATCAGCTCTGGTTCTAATTTTTTAGTCATACTAAGAAACTCAAACGCGTCGGGGTTCTTGTATATTGCCGTTGCCATTACTTCGTTATAACGGGGAATATTATCGGGCACTAACCCCACTATCTCAGGCCTAAAATACACTATTTCATTAATCATTTCGGCACTGTAAAGCACATCGCGGTACTGCTTAAATTTTGGATGTTCTGGGTCAAGATATAAACCCAAATATACCGATGTTTCAAGTGCCAAACATGCATCTTCTTTTTTGGCCATCATCTCTGGGTCATATGCCGGTTTATACGCTTTACTAATCAACGATTCTATTTCCCGATGCGAATACTTTCTACTTAACATTCGCACCTTATATAACGCTTTGTTTTTGCCAATGCGGCGGTATAAAAATCCCATTTCATTGCTGGGATAGTCCTTTTCCACGGTGTACATCACGTCCACATCATTTAGGGGAATCGTACTCACATCGGAGCTTTCCTCAGTTACCACTGGTTCAATAAACGGAATATAGCCTGCCAATTTGCTTTTGGCAATTTTCATACTCACATTTTCAGCCATTTGGCAGCCACTCAAGGCGAAACCAAGTAGTACTAGGCCGAAACATGTTACGCTAACAATACCGTATTTTGGGGCGCTCGCCCCCCTCTTCTTCATACTTGAGGTTATGCCCAAGTCGCCGCGCTCTGAAACATTGTTTTACACCGAATTTTACCGTTTTATCACCTTGTTAAGCGGGGGTTAACTCAGTACAATAGTGAGGACTATCTTTGGAAGGACTCAACCATGAAAAACCGTATAATCAATTTTAGCGCTGGCCCATCTCAGCTTCCACTACCCGTTTTAGAACAGGTACAAGCCGATATTATTTCCTATAAGGGCTGTGGTATGTCTGTCATGGAAATGAGTCACCGCAGTGCCGAATTTTCCGATATTTTTGCCAATGCAAAGGCCAGCTTTAAGCGGCTTTTAAATGTACCAGATGATTACGATATATTATTTTTACAGGGTGGCGCCAGCCTTCAGTTTTCAATGATTCCGTTAAATTTGGCAACAGCGTCTAGCAGCGTGGATTTAATTAACACAGGCAGCTGGTCTAAAAAGGCACAAAAAGAAATTAAACGCGTGTGCGAGTGCCGCGTGGTGGCCAGCAGTGAAGAAGATAATTTTTTACGCCTTCCTGATTTAACAGACGTGGCATTTAATCGCGATGCGGCCTTTGTTCACATGACATCTAACAATACTATTTTTGGCACCCAGTGGAAATCATTCCCAAATACAGGAAATGTGCCGTTGGTGGTAGACATGAGCAGTGATATTTTATCCCGCAAAATTAATGTGTCAGATTTTGGCATTATCTATGCTGGGGCACAGAAAAATATTGGGCCATCTGGTGTAACGGTTGTGATTATTCGCAAGGATTTAGCCGAACGCGCCAGTGCAGACCTGCCTACTATGTTGCAATACCGCACGCATATTGAAAACGATTCGCTGTACAACACACCCCCAACCTTTGGTATTTACGTGGCGGGCTTAACGGCAAAATGGATTGAAGATCAAGGTGGGCTTAGTGTGATTGAAGAAAAAAACACGATTAAAGCCAATGTGCTATACGATGCCATTGAAAACCTAGATATGTATTACTGCCCTGTGGAAAAAGCAGACCGCAGTGCCATGAATGTGGTGTTTCGCATTAAAGGAAATAACGCTGAATTAGAAGCGCAACTTGTTAAAGAAGCGGCAGCAGCCGGTTTAAAAGAGCTTAAAGGGCACCGCAGTGTGGGTGGCCTACGTGCATCTATTTATAATGCGCAAAGCCTTGAAAATATAAAGGCCCTGATTCAATTCATGGAAACCTTTTCCAAACAACACGCGTAGAATACGGCATGAGCAAGGGAATATTACTTTTAAATATCGGGTCCCCCGACTCGCCATCTGTTGCGGATGTGCGGGCCTACCTGAAACAATTTTTAATGGACCCTTATGTCTTAGACATTCCATATCTATTACGATGGGTATTGGTTAATTTGGTCATTTTGCGTAAACGGCCATCAAAAAGTGCCCATGCCTATCAAGAAATTTGGTGGGAAGAAGGCTCGCCGTTATTGGTAATTCATGACAGAATCGCAAAGAAGCTTGCGGCGATTACCGGTTTGCCCGTTGAAAATGGTATGGCCTATGGCAAACCAAGTATTAAATCAGGATTAGAGTCATTGGTGACTCAAGGCGTTACAGATATTACAGTAATGCCTATGTTTCCCCAATATGCCATGGCAACCACAGAAGGTTTAGTGGCAAACGCACAAAGACTATTAACTGGGTTTCCTGGAGTAAAGGCCACCTTTCTACACGCCTTTTACAACAACCCTGCCTACCAATCGGTACTTTACGACTCTATGGCGCCCTATATAGAAAAAATGGATGCGGATAGCCATCTATTGCTTAGTTTTCATGGCCTACCCGAACGGCACCTTAAAAAATCGGACCCTACTGGCTCTCATTGTTTGAAAGTGGGGAATTGTTGCCAGGTGGATAGCGCAGCGCACGCGACGTGTTACCGCCACCAATGTTTCGTTACCACTGCGGATATCATCAAAAAATCGGGGTTGGATACGGGGCAATACACAGTAGCGTTTCAGTCACGATTGGGCCGTGATGAGTGGCTAAAACCTTATACCAGTGAAAAAGTTATAGATTTGGCAACACAAGGGGTAAAACACCTGTACGTTGCCTGCCCTGCCTTTGTGGCCGATTGCCTAGAAACATTAGAAGAAATTGGCATTGGTATTCGCGACGATTTTTTAGCCGCTGGCGGTACAGACTTCACGCTGATTCCTTGCCTAAATGATGACGATAGGTTTATTGATGTTCTTCGTCGTTTGGGATGTGGTCGAGAATGACGGGGGAGTTCCCGATCGGGGTCGGGAATGACAGCTAAAGTTTTAATCAGCCGGCACCGATAAACAGTAACGACGTCATTGTTAATTAACAATTATAAAATATATATCAGGAGGAAAAAACATGGCACAACCACCACAACGGCCACCAACCGGAGAGGCTCACAGAGCAGTAAAATTAGCAACAGCAGCAGCAGGACAAAAGCCCGCATTAGCACCAAAGGCCGTTGATATCAATAAATTTATTGGTGAGCTGAAACCGGAAAAACACCCAGACCTACCGTATTGTCATGAAGATGGAGGAATTGCCACTTATTATTCACAGCGCAGCAATTATCAGCTCAAGGATTTTGCAGCGACAATATTTGAGACTAAAGCACAGAACACACGATTTCAAACAGCTGGTGAAAACACCATGCTATTAATGCCTGCAGGCGAGGGCATTTTACCTGAAGGATGGGGAGGCGCGCGTCTTTTTATGCAAGACAAACAAGGTCAACTGCAATCCGCCCATTTACTATGGGAAATACCAAATGGTGCCGTTCGCACCTTCGCACTTAATGCTGACAGTGGATACATTTCAGAAGAAGAAACACAGCTCCCTATACCACTCTTCCATGCCTCAAAGGCACTGGTAACTCATACAACATTAGGTATAATATGGAAGGAGATGGGAGCAGATGCGCAGAATTCGGTTAAAATGCCGGACGCGAAAGATATATATGGAACAGTGGGAGGGGCAAGGGGGGTTACCACTGAGCCTCTTTATGCTGTACCCGAAGGCCAGGCGAGTGCTGCGGCGGCTGATACCCTGTCTCTAGCCAGTTCTGAAGATGAAGAGAGCGAGTTTGAAGATTGGGATGATGGTAAGGCGCGTCATCATTTTAGTACGTTACCAGACTCTCCTGATTCGCTCGCTGTTAGTCGTTCACAATTTGA
>JAQBTH010000099.1 GCA_027623425.1 bacterium
CTGCCTTTAACAGCATACTATGGTCCGCCACTGCTGAAACAGAAGATGGGTACTACTACGCCATGGTTTCGTTACTAGACAAACGCCCACAAAAAGGACCGCTGCATTTTTCACCAAAGAACAGACCCACCTCTGACGCATTTTCAGATAAGCGCAGCCAACTCCTACTCCACTTTACCAAAGGGTTCTACAGCGCTGAACCACTCGAAAATGGCGTGTTAATTCACGATTTGCGCTATGGGTTTATGGGCGACCCCATTTTAAACGGCCCGAACTATGTGTTTTCGTACGCGCTAACGCGAGATAGCACCGGAAAGACCATCGTAACAGTGCGCAATCCCCGCCCGAAAAACACTGGTGAACTACTCGCCCAGTTGTGGGAACGCTTAAAAGGGATTTGATCAGGTTCGTTTTGAGCGCGTTTGCAACCCCAACATCACAAATCCAGCCATCATAGTCACACCACCAACGGGAACAAGCAACATAAACACCTTAATGGGTAATGCTAAATAAGCCAAAAGAGCGCCACTAAAAAGCAAAACTCCTGACAGAATAACCTGTATGGGGCGCTGCGGTAATGGGCCCGCTGGCTTTGTGAGTACCAATAACCAAATTCCACCAAACATGAGGTAGCGACTGGCCGTTTCAAACAACACAATGCGCGACGGGGGCACACTATGGGCCAATACATGGTGCCCAAAGGCCCCCATGCCGATAGCAAGGGCCATTAAAAAACAGGCCATTCGAAAATAACTCATTTTAAAGCGGCCCAACCGGCACAATGCGCGTTGGGTTAATGGTGTTATGAGAATAATAATAATGGGATTTAATATGAGTCATCCAGGTCGTCGGTTGAACCGCCGGATGCTCCGCAATACTTTGGGTAAACTGGTTTAAATTTGGAAATTCACGTATTTGTTTAATATTACACTTAAAGTGCCCCACATACACAGGGTCGAAACGCACTAAGGTAGTAAACAAACGAACATCCGCTTCAGTCAAAACACCGCCTACAAGGTAAGGGCCCACCTGGGCTAAGTGCGCCTCCACATTTTCGAGCGCCTCAAACAAGGTGTTCACATGGCGTTCATACACATCCTGCGTAGTGGCAAACCCACTTTTGTACACACCATTATTAATCGGTTCGTAAATCTGTTCATTCAAACTATCAATACCCTCTCGCAAATCCGCGGGGTAGGTATCCACATCATTTGGCACAATCTCATCAAAGGCGGTATTTAAAATGCGAATAATTTCTGAGCTTTCATTATTCACAATGCGCTGTTCTTTTTTGTCCCACAATACCGGCACCGTTACACGGCCGTTAAACCCATTATCATGCATAGTATAAATCTCGTGCAAATGGGTTTTACCATACAACTGGTCACCTGTTGCGCCCTCAAAATCTGTTCCAAAATGCCAACCATCGGCCAACATGTGCGGGTGCACCACGCTCACACTAATGGTATCTTGCAAGCCCTTTAATTCACGCAGAATCAGTGCCCTGTGTGCCCAAGGACAGGCGTATGACACATACAAAGATAGCGTTCGGCTTCAGCTTTAGCCGCATTTTGGCCATCCGGCCCGGGCGATCCATCAGGTGTGATCCAATCACGGCACTTCGATTCTTGCCGCTTGTATTCCCCGTCTTTACCTGCGAATTCATCCTGCTGTTTCCACTGTCCATCAATTAACATACCGCCCATAACTAAAATCCTTTCCTGAACCAACTAACTCAACCTCTTATTACAATACGACCACCCAAAGCGCAAAGTTGCCACAGTAACGCGCAACCACGTATGCTATTTTGCTTTTAAGCGTAATGCTGTCGCCCGTGCATTGCCTTTTTTATCCGGGTAACGCAAGGCGTGACGTACTACCCATTGTAACTCTTTATTCGCACCTTTCAACCAGCGCTCACAAATATCGCAAACCAAATCAGGGTGACTCTTGGTAATATCCCCCAAATGATTCGCCACACTGCGACGCACATACAAACTCTCATCGTCTTTGAGTGCATCTAGAATCGGTAGTGCGGGGCTGGGATCTTTCACAAAAGACTGCAAACGCACCCCCCAAGGCAATCGGGGCCGGGTGCCTTCAGAACACAGCCGACGCACATGAGGATCAGGGTCGTTTAACCACTCTGTAAGGCGCTGCAATGTGCGCGCTTGATCATGTATTAAAAACTGGCGAATGGAAAATTCAGCAGTAAATCGTTTCGTTAATTCGTACTGGGCCAACATCGACACATCAAAAGGATCATCGCCCCCATTGTAAACCGCATCCACCCCATAGTTGGCCACGAAACAGCCGTGAGGGTGGTAAAACATCACCGCCAAACCCAAGCCATCTGTGTCCGTATGGGGTGGCGTCAATGACGCCAGTATTACCCCAATGGCATCCGCGTATTTTTCCGGCAAATAGTCCCGCATTGCCGCCGCAATATGATGCCCACGGGCCATGAATTCCAAATCCTCTAAGCCATTTAAGGCCGCCTGTTCAAAGGCTACCGAGTCAAAGCCCGACCATGCCATTTTCAAATTATGGGCCAAACACCCAATCGCCTCTGCCCCCAATACACGCTTTAACGGAGTGCCTTTTTGAATGGAGCTGGGTGCGGATGGCAGTTTTAGCATGGTATTTCTATGACCGATTCTCAGGAAAATACCGTTTTAATAATTTATTAATTTTTGTTTCCATCGCATCACGCTGTTGCTGGACTGTTTTAGTTCGATCCAGTATCTCAACATGCTTCATATAGGTTTTAATAAGCGCCCCTTCCTTAAGGGAAATGGCCAACCACTGCGGGTGGCGCCTATCGGTTTTCATGCCAGGGTCTTGGCTCCCAGCAACATGCTCGATCAAGCGCTTTCGCGCCTTAAAGTTACCCGAACCAGAGCCTCTTACCGCCAAGGGAAACCGACCGCCGAACCCATCCTCATCTAAGGCTTGTTTATAGGTCATTTTCCCCGCAGAAATCAACTTAAGCGTCATTAAACCCGTTGCAAACGTCGCATTCACTCGCGAGGCTTCTACACCAAACATATACGCATTCATGTACATCACAAAACGGTCCAAATGCTGCCCATTAGACACCTTATGTTCGCCCAAACGTAGCATTTTCAACTGGCGTGTTGCAATCCTAGCATCCGTCATGCCATCAATATCGGTTTTAAATCGGTCCACTGCATTCGCCATCTGAGCACATGTTAAGTCCGTTTGCGTAATACCTTTTTTAGCGAGGTATTTCCCAAGTTCTGTGGATACATGCAATCGTTCCCCCGTTTTAGCCCCGCTAGGTGCACATGTATATTCCATAGGAAAGCGCTGAGACTTTTTCATATCACCCGTTTTTGGAAAAAACATGGCAGGTAATAGGGTATATTCCTGTTCAAGCTTGGTTTTTGAGGCCGCAAAAGCGCCGGCGAACGCAGCAAAATCTGTGCCCGTTTCAATGGAAGCGGAGTTCTTGTTTGTCGTTGATTGTCCAGCAGCAAAACACGCTCTAGCATGTAATTGAGATAGGGATTGGGCCATTTGCACCAATTGACTGCCCTTAAACCTGCCATCACTGCCATAAACAGTGACAGCCTTTGGGCGCATCGCGATTGTCATATCCAGATGATATTCATCTTCACTGCTAGAACCAGATAAATCGGAATGGCCTACCTGAGCAACAGAAAATGTTGTCGTGCCACTGGGTGGGCGTAATGCATACTCTTTCTTATCGGAATAGAAATTCCTATTCGGATGTAGATATTGCTCATAATAAGGGGTAATCGATAATGCAGCTAAATTGGGAAGACCGGGGGGCATATTTATTCCTTTCAAAATACCATTGGATAACAGTTACAGAATACCAAACAATTTACGTCTTCGCCCGTTTCGCCGCCTCAAATGCCTTAGCGCCCCACTCCCGCTTCGCGCGGTCCTCAGCTTCCCTGCACTTGACTGCACAATGCCTCTTTCGAGGCGCATTTGTCAAGTTTGCTCACCTCTCCGGTCTCGGGCTCTTCTTCGCCCCTTCTCTCCTTACAGTCGCACCGCCATAATTTTTTCCCATGAAATTTGCGCAATTAAATAAGGGCATAGTAGTCACCTACATGCCTGCATTTAATTGTTCGTAAAGATTAGGGAAAAAATTATGGCGGGAGCGAAGGGACTCGAACCCTCGACCTCCTGCGTGACAGGCAGGCGTTCTAACCAACTGAACTACGCCCCCGCATTGAGCGTGAAGCCATTATATCCGGCTATGCGCAATTTATCCAGATGTTTTTTACCCGAACTCCCCTATATAGAAGGGGTAGTATTTTGCAAAGGGCAAGGCAAATAATGAAACTTACCCACAGGCGTATTTAATATACGTCGAGGACAAAGTTGACTTATTTAACGCGGCTATTTGAGAAATAATGCCCCATTTGGCAATGCAAATCACCGAAGGATTCTATTGCCAGAATAACACGACTCCCCTATTGATCTGACCAAACCCCAAATTCATTACCTGTAGTATCTTCAAACTGAAACCGTCTGCCACCGGGAAAGCTAAAAATAGGCTTCACAATTTGCCCGCCTGCCGCCTCAACTTTTACCTGGGTTTGCTCAAGCTGATTACTATAAAACACAGTAAGGGCGGCCCCATTTTGAGTGGAAGAGCTTAAATCTGCCTTATAAAACCCACCATCAAGCCCTGCGTTAGAAAACGCCATATACTCCGGCCCATAGTCGGTAAATTCCCGCCCAAACACATCTGT
>JAQBTH010000100.1 GCA_027623425.1 bacterium
TTCGCCCGCGAAATTGGTGTATCACCCATCGCAAGAGGTAAACTTGCAATTGGTGCCGCAGAATAGGTGTCTGCCATGGTGGCCATCATGAGTTGTTGGCGTGATAAATCTTGGCCTATTTCATATTCGCCATGGTAAACGTCTGTTTCAATATTATAGCGCCGTAGCAGGGTCTCTATGCGTGTGACTTCTACTGGGGTTTGCACGCGATCCTGGGCGACCATTTTATCTATATACCCTTCAATGTTTCCGGCAGCTGCTCCGGCGCCAGCCGCTAAACTATTTTTCAGGGTTGTGGACCACCCCCCATTTCCATATTTTACCAAGTGACGGATTAACCCCCGAAATGCCATATCAAATTGGTGGTAGTGGAATTTTTTATCTAGAATGGCGTCTGTTAATCTTGCCCCCTTGCCAATTTTGGCATCGTACAGTTGGGCTACTAATGCCAATGTCTTCATGTTAATACACATAAAATCGGCCTCTGGGTCAGCCCCACTTGACTTCATCATATGGTTGTTTAACACCATATGGTTCATGAATTTTGCGGCCACAAAAGTGCCCCACTTTAGAAGGTTTTTATTTTCACCCTTTATCGTTTCATCGCATAATGCCAAGTCTACACATGCCTGCATTACCCCCGCTTCATCTGCCGATAACGGAGATTCGTTCCAGCCCTCCATTATCGCTTCTAGCGATTTCTCATAATCGTTTGCGCATGCTAAATGATAGGCTTGCGTTAATCTCTGTAGCCTATTTTTAGGTTTAAGGCGTAATTCCCCTTGTGCCTGTTGTACTTCAAAAAGCAATGCTTTACTACCCAATGGCACACCAGGCACTAGGGCGGCTAATTGCACTATGCCGGTATCGGCATCTATTTTTTGCATTAGCAGTGTGCCCGTTGCTGCCCCAATGTCATTGATGTTGCCAGCTTGAAGAACGGTGTACTCCCCGCAGGTGATACGCCCATTTTGTTCAATTAATTCGAATCCTGCCTTATTCATTTTAATTCTACGTTCAGTGGTGCTCTTGGACCACAACTCCATCGTACCCTCTTCAACTTCTAATGTGCTAAATTGTGCTAATGCGGCCATCAACCCTTGTGCATCCTGCGATTCAGGTTCATGATAGGTCGACTCTACAGTGTCATTTATCACACGTTTATATACCCATTCACCCATTGCAGCTGGTACTAATAAACCTACGACCGGTTCTCCATCCAGTTCTCGATTCAGCACTACCACACTTCCTTGGTGTGGGTGCCCTTCTGTTTTAATTTCCCAGCATTGGCAACCCGCGATAAGGCCTTTTGGAATATTTCCTTGGTATCGTCTTGCATCTACCAAATCTAAGGTCACAACTTGCGTGGCTTCCGTGTCTAATTTTAGGTCGCATTCTCGTGTGATTCGCATATTATTCGCCCCATCAAAGTGAATACGGAAATCAGTAAATTCGTCCTTCTTCGGTTTGTAGAAATACCGCATCCCATTAACTTTGGGTTCATCACTAACAAGTTGCATTACCTCTAATTCAATGGGTTCATGTCCAAATGCCTGTTTGAATAGTGGGTGTTCAAATACCCGCTCATCGACACCATCTAATGTACGCCCATCAAATAAAATGAGACCTCTGTTGAAGTCGAAGTAAACACGGTCTGTGTTAAAAACTATGTTGCCGTCTTCTTTCCAGCCAGCGGCATTAGTAGGAATTGGAATATCCTCCCGTGCCATAATTCCTAACATTTTCCTGAGTTTGTCTGGGGAATCTAGTAACCGCCGTGTGACTTGGGTCAGTTCAACCTCTCTTTTGGCATAAAGTGCCTCTGCTGTTGCAACCAAGTGCAGACTTTCTTTTGACAACCCACTTAATTCTTGATCTGCAAGGTCTGTTCTCCATTCTTCCACCGCACGATCACGTGATTCTCGCATGGCTTTTCGAGCGTTAAATAGAATCTGTATTGTGTTGGGAGAAATGGATTCACTCGACACACAACTCCAACATTGCCTCATGGCAGCGAGCATGACCTTTGCCCGAGAGTTACGTTCGCCGGTATCTTCTAGCAACCATTGTAAATCGCTCCACATGACGGTGATTAATCTCTCAAACGCTTCCATCGATTCTCGAATGGTGGCTGAATGTGCTGCCCCCTGAACTTTTGTTCTTATGGCTTCAAGCAATTGCTTGCCAAAAAATGCCATTTGAAAGCCTTTCAGTAAGCTTCCTGATACCTTTGTAGGAAATTGTGTATTAATTAAAAATGTAATGTCATTAATATGACGTTCAGTGATGCTAGTTTCTGGCATGTTATGAATCGCATCTAGCAACTTACTTAGTACGGCCTCTCGAATATTTGTGTATTGTTGAATGGCATTGTAATTTCGTGCATCTGAACACCATTCAATCAATTGGCTAAATGCATTTGGACCTGCAGAAATTTGCTGAAGTTGTAGATAATAATTACTGCATCCGGAATGTATTAAGTGAGCCTTTTGAAGGTAATCCACTGGGTTTGGCATGAACTGAGAGTAAGTACTTTCGCCACTTAAACTGATATCGGTTGGACGAGCAAACTGTATCTCAGCTTTACTCCCTCGGTATGCTTCTCCCTTATAAACGGCTGCACGATCCACTTCCAAAACCTCTACAAACACACGGTGTTTCATTGTGTCAATTTGAATTTCAAATACCTGGAGGTGGGATTTTTCAGCAAACTGGTGCATTACACCTTCTTTGTAGTCTGCTGCCCCACGCGCTGTAACGTGAATATCCGGTGAATCTAATACAGAATCGGCCTTTAACTTGCTCCATTGCAATAATTGATCATTACTTCGGAATAGATGACCATGGAACAATGCAGGTAACACGGTTAGCAAGTTAAAGCTGTCAATTTGTTCCTGTGACTGACGTGCAGCATTTGGCTTTACTTCTTTAATTTCTCCAAAATCACGTTCGATTGCGTTTAATGTCTCGCTGTCAATCGGCAAATAGCCTGTTTGGTGCAGTAGGTTTGTTAAAGTGGCTTTTTCAAGTGAGGTCATCGCTTTTCCAGACCCTTTGGAAATTGCCAAGTGTGCGCATAGTAAACTAAGTTGCAATTGGCGCACATCGGCCGGTGATGCGCCATATTCCTGATGCTCTAGAGCAGAGAGTTTCATCAACGCTTGTGCTACGGCTACCACTTTGGCAGGTGTAACGCCACGCATTGGTTTTCCAGCTAAGGCTTTTAAGGAATTGTGTAGAGCCTGAATGGCGAATCCACGCCGCTCTACTCGTTCTGTACCTAAAATTTTTCTCACATATGTAAGCGTGTCATCTAGATACTGACTAATATCCCCAGACAATTGAGGAGGTTGTCCAATTTGGTAAAACGTTGGCGTTAGCGCTTCAACTTCGGTTTTAGATTCCATTTTGTCGTGGGCGTTTAATGGTTTTGTTTCATGGTGGTGCCCCATTTGATATGGAACATGCCGGTAAGACCTTTTAATATCAATTCCTACTTGGTGGGGCAATACTTTATCTGCACCTTTGATTGCAAGAACGTTTGAAAGGCCCTGTACAAGCATGTTTAACATGGTGTGATACGATTTTGTGGTTAAGCCCATTGCACCATGATCTGGCGGTGGCCCTTCCAGGACTTCGCCGTCTGCCCTATCAAACTCATCTATTCGACTAGCAATTAGTTTAAGGGTATTCTCAGCTGCGGCTAAATTGCCACTCTCTATTTGCACAAATAGGGTATCAATATCGTCGCCGAATTCATTCTGAACCAACCCACTAAATACAGCGCTTTTGAAGGCGGTGTCGCATTCATGCATAAACTCTAAATATGCCCTTTGAAGATTGTGAACGGCGTCGTCATTTAGAATTATCTCTTTGGCGCGCTGCAAATGTTCGTTACGCTCCTTTAATGCCATTGCTACCCGTTTTGGCGCACCATTTTGACCTAATTTTTTCATCGCTCTTTTCATGCGAATTTCGGCTGTATTTCGGTCATATATCTCAGAAATCACTGCCGGTCGACTGGGTGGTTTTACGGGTGTTTCTTGTGCATCGGCAGCATCTTCTGCATCACCTGCCACTTCTGCGTCCTCAGCATCTGGCACTTCCTTCTTGGGAACGATCCCAAACAGCCGCTCATTAATTTCGGCCACTTCATCTTCTGGCAAGTCCAAAGTTGTTCCATCTTTAATCAGGTTTCTGACTGCAACTTCTCCGTATTGTTGCACCATATAGGCAGCGACCACTTCCCCTATTGGCTTACCACCCCTTGCGTGGTGTACTGACCCCGCCACAGATGGGGAAACTTGTCCTGCATGCAATTGTAAAACCGCTGCTAACCCCTTTTCTTGTACCTCAGCATTTAACACTGGGTTTTGTGAATCTGCTGGGTTTTCCAACATTGCGTAGAGCTCATAGCGCTCCATTCTTAATACGGCTTCGACTACCATGTGAATGCGCGTTTGCCGCATTAATTGTTTCAATTTTTCGGTTTCTTCAAGGCCATTGAGCGTTGCCAAGATGGCTTTTGTTTCACCTTCTAACTGTTTAACTTGCACCTGTGCTGTTACCAGTGATTCAGGTTCTATGGTTATTGTTCGCGATTTGACCAACTCTGTTTGCAATTCACCTAGGGCTTCTGGTGATCCTGCGGCTAAGGTTTTTTGATAGTTACTTCCCTCTTTAGTCGCCTCGGTAAATCCTGCTTCAGAGGTAACTTCGGAAACCTCTCTAGCAGCGGCCTTT
>JAQBTH010000101.1 GCA_027623425.1 bacterium
TAATGACGGTATCGGTGACACAATATGATGCCCCACCCCACGTGCCAACTCATACCCGCCCCGCGCACTACCTGTCGCCAAAATAATACGTTCAGGGTGTAAAGTATCGCCGTTATCCAAATAGGCAGTAAACCCACTCACCAGCCCATCACCAGAACGCTCTAAACGCGTGACGCCGCAACCTAAACGCAACGCCACACCAAGGTCTTCGGCACAGCTCATCAAACACTCCACAATGCTAGAGGATGAATTGGATTGCGGAAAAACGCGGCCATCACGCTCAATTTTCAGAGGAACATTGCGTGACTCAAACCAGTCCCAGGTATCCTTAGCATTAAATCTAGTAAAAGGGCCTAGCAGCGCTTTAGAACCACGCGGGTAATGCAAAGCCAAATCCTTGGCGTCCATGCAATTATGAGTCACGTTACACCGGCCACCGCCAGATATACGCACCTTCTCTAAAACACGCTCAGACTTTTCAAGTATAATGACTTCCAAATCAGGCCGAATAGCCTTTGCATGTATCGCAGAAAAGAATCCAGCAGCACCGCCACCTACAATTAATATCATTGAAACATTATGACACTGCTTATGCGATAGATGAACAGGCATTAATAAATTACCCCCTCGACTACACAATTATATTTGTGTTATGATCCTCTCAGTTATGGTCAAGTGAAGCCGTTTTAGTCGATACTAAATTGCAAAAATTTGCCAGACGAGATTTTAGAAAATTTAGGAGATTAAAAATGAGCGAAAATAAAATATATGTAGGAAATTTACCATTCCGTATTTCAAAGGAATCTTTGGAAGAGCACTTTGCACAATTTGGTAGTGTAGCAGAAACAATTATCATTTCAGACCGTGAGACAGGTCGTTCCCGTGGATTCGGTTTTGTTTCTTTCGAAACTGAAGACGGCATGAATACTGCGATTAAAGCTGATGGATCTGAATTAGATGGTCGTCCGTTAAAAATTAATCAAGCACAAGCACGTAACTAGAACGGAAACTCCCTATTTCTATTACATTTGAAGAGCTGGGTCTTCACCCAGACATTTTAAAAGCTCTTAGCAAAAAAGGATTCACATCGCCTTCACCTATTCAGGAGAAGGCGATTCCTGTTATTCTAGGCACTAAAAATGATATTATTGGACAAGCACAAACTGGCACAGGAAAAACGGCAGCGTTTGGTCTACCCCTACTAAGTGAAATGACGCCGATAGGCAAACAAGGTGGTGGCCCAAAAGCACTTATCTTAACCCCTACCCGTGAATTAACATTACAAGTTCACCAAGAACTATGTGAACTAAAAGGTGAAAAACAATTAAGCATAGTCGCCATCTATGGTGGCGCTAGTATTGATAAACAAATACAGCAATTAAAAAGAAACCCCGAAATCGTTGTTGGCACGCCTGGTCGTGTTATGGACCATATGCGCGGAAAACGTCTTTCAGTAGCTGACATTGAGTATCTTATATTGGATGAAGCGGATGAAATGCTAAACGGTGGATTTATAGAAGATTTAGAATGGATACTTGAAAAAGCAAATCCAAAACGACGTACTGTATTATTTTCTGCAACAATGCCAGATCAAATCAGACGTATATCTGAAAAATATATGAAAAACACCACCATGATCAATGTTAAAAAAGAAACATTGGCAACAACTCTAACAAGCCAATGGGTGGTAAACGTAAAAGAGGCGATGAAACTAGATGCGGTATGCCGTATTATGGACGCAGAACCCGGTTTTTACGGACTTATTTTCTGTCGAACAAAACGAAATGTAGATGCGATAACAGAAAAACTCGTATCTCGCGGTTATTCTGCAGAAGCCATGCATGGCGATTGCAGCCAAACACAACGGGAACGTGTGTTATTGAAGTTTCGTCAAAAGGTATGCACAATCCTAGTTGTTACAGACGTAGCATCACGTGGATTAGACATTTCTGGCCTAAGTCACGTGGTAAACTTTGCGTTGCCAAACGACGCCGAATCCTATGTTCACCGAATTGGTCGAACAGGTCGTGCAGGCAAAAGAGGAAAAGCCATTTCGTTAGTAACGCCTGCTGAACGCAAGAAGATGGAACAAATCCAACGCGTTGCAAAAACAGACATATTACCAATGGATATCCCGAGCAATGAAAGCATAATGGTAATCAAAAAAGAACGCATTATGGAACTAATTAGCTCAAAAATTGGTGGTAAGATTGACCAAACAGCAAAGATTCTAGCGACACAACTCCTGAAAAAGGAAAGCCCTGAAGACTTAGTTGCAGCATTAATTGATCTAAAATTTCATGCTGAGTTAGCTCCTCCTCCAAAAGACGTAACACCATTTAAAGAAGATTTTCCTCGCAGTGGTGGCGGTGGCGGCTACAAAGGTGGCGGCAGAAGCGGCGGCGGCGGTGGCTATAAAGGCGGCGGCGGTGGCGGCTATAAAGGCGGCAGCGGTGGCGGCGGACGCGATCGCGGAGATTCTCCACGCTCTTATGGCGACAAAAGACGCACAAGCGGATTTAAACGCAAATAAACAAGCGAATGAAAGCGCAGCCGAATTAAGGTGGCGCTTTCATAAAGCGCCACCGGTCAAGTATACGGGCTAGGCGCAATGGTTTACATAGTTCATAGTCAGGAACGTTGTATTTAGGCGTTCTACCTTGTGCTGAAAGCAATTTATTTGCCACGGAGACGCCTCGAGCAGCAGCTCCTTCCATCGATTCAAGACCAAAGGCATCTCGAATACAAGTAGAAAACTCCAAATTCAGTAATTTCCTTACCTGCATCATAGCCACTTGAATAGCCAGATCACCTGGCTTATTAATCATTAACTCTTCACCATAATGAAATATACGCCCATCAGCACCCAATTGCAATTCATCGGAATGACTAAACGCAACATCATCTAATGTTATCGCCTCAGCCACATCCCCATGTTTAGTGCCACGATAAGCGGCAACTAATTGCGCTTTTAATTCCGCTTCAATATCAACTAATGTTTCACATTGACGCACTGTTTTACCCAATAACCCTGGTGTATCCATATTCACAAAAGCCATGCTTAAGGTATAACGGCTTTTACCCTTTGTCATATCGTGAATCGAATGTTTCGGCCATACATGATCGCCTTGCCCAAACAAAATGATTCCCCATGGTGAATGATATAAAATTTGATGATCCTGAATAGAAAGCGGTGTAGGAAAATGCATTTGAACACCAATCATAGGGTGCGTTTCTAATTGAGCGGCTAATGCTCCCCTCGGATCAATATCAGGAGTGACCACCACAGGAGTATGTTGTACAGACAAACCGGAGATTACCACGTCATCATCTTGAATCGAAATGCGTTCAATTCGACCTGTCATTTGGTCTTGCACACGAATACTTATAATTTTATCGCCTTGTGCATTCACCTGTAGCCCCAAAATCTTGGTATTTAGCCTAAATTCAACACCAGCAGCTTCAAGATGAGCTTGCCATGGGTCCAGAAAAACCGCACTAGTTGGGCCATCTAAAACACGAACAGCTCCAGTAGAAGTTAATCCTCCCATTCCCTGAGCCAACACTTTACACGCAAATACCCAGCCACTGGCATCTTTGGCTGGAACACCGGCAAACAGTTCAGGAGAACGGTCAAAAAACCGGCTAACAGGTGGAGAAAGTTTATCAATTTGGAAAAACTGAGCAAACGATTGTGATTCTATCTCAGTCGAACGCCGCTCTTTACATGAGGTTAAATAATAAGCTGAGCGCCCCATTAAATGAAAGATATCCTTAACGGTTAATGGCATTTTCATAAATTCCCCAGACCCAAAAAAATGAGCCCAAGTCTTAAGGCTGCGCCTATCACACGTTAAACGAGCAGGCATTGTTAGTTCACCAAATTCAGGGTCATGCAACGTATATGTATCCATAGACACCAATGGTCCGCTGCGGATGTCCCGTCGGCTAATATAATGTCTTTCATTAGTTCAGGCAGCAATTTATACGAATAACCAAAAATTCGCAACGCATGCTCGGATTCGTCACCCGGCCTAGAGACACAATTTGTGTCTCCAATTCCGTGGGTGCGGGCCTTCCCACCAGCTTTTGAAAAAAGATCATAAACCACGTATTTCGTCGCGTCAGATTTTGTTTCATCAGAACCAGGCAAAGGTTTGGCTTTGGTAAGTGCATGAAGCATCGATAAATTAGATATACCAGCACCCATGCAATGAACAGTTTTAACAGAAGGCATGGCTCCTTTATCAAGAGGAGTTGCCCCAAAAAATCGACGTGACGAAGCCGTCGGCGCCAAAGCTTGTCTTAGCACCGGATGTCGAGAGAGTGCCCTACCCACAAATAACAAAATATTTGCCATATATAACCACCTTAAATAATGTCTCGGTGATTATCGTATTTTTATAGAAATTTATTTCATTTAATTATAATTAACGAAATAATAGGCGTTAAAATACAGCGGCCATGCAGCGCTCCAACATGATACGTAATAATTAAGCGCTTATTTCGCTTTAGTCAAACGAGCCACAGTCTCAGTGTGATAGGTTTGTGCAAACATATCCACCACACTCACACGCTCTAACGTA
>JAQBTH010000020.1 GCA_027623425.1 bacterium
ATACTCTTTATACTCCCCAAATTATTTTATTTCTTAGCGATAGGTTTTGCTAATACAAGGAGACAGTTATGTTAACAATTACAATTTCAGATTTATTTAGGCGCGTGGGCACTTGCCATGCATTTCGTCATCCTGAGGCAAAATCAGACTATGTGGATGCCATGATAGGGTTTTTAACCGCAACAGATACAAACCCAGCATCGAGTGAATCTGATTTATTGGCGCGCCAGCAGTTTACTACGCGGCAATGGATGGATGTGATTGAAGAGCAGGATGGTGATTCTGTGCGTCTGGAGATGGTGGGTGACTGGTTTTCTCACGCAACGGAGTGGGCAGTGGAATATGATAAAAGTGAGGCTGCTGGGCAAGCGGCAATGGCTGAAAATTTGGCTTACTATAGGGCTCTATTTGAAAAAGGAGGGGCTGGCACATTTGAAAAGCTTGAACAAGCGATTTTGTCGTTGTTATTCATGTATCAGGCCGATTACGACCAGCATCGTGTTGAGAAAGGTGATCGTAAGGTAGAGCATACAGGTGTTACCTATACCACCTCGCATAGAATGTATAACGTGTTGAAAGATTTTAAATGTACTTTGGCAGAGTATCGAAAAGCGCGAATAGGCCAGTACGTAGATGTCACATTGTCGGACTTTGCAGAATCGATTGGTCATGGAAAAGTAACAAATATTACAGTGACGACGCCCCACCCGAATCAAGTTCAACCCGTGCCAGTGCGTATGATTTTACGCCTTATGGAGATGTGCGATGAAGTGGTCAACATTAAACCAACAGCAAGTCAAAATGATAAATTAGCTTATGGAAACTTGGATGCAATTTTACGTACGGCATTGCGTATGTTGTGCTCGTATAATTTTGTGATTGAAAAGGAACATGGTTTACCTGATGAAAAAGTGTCAGCACTGATTGAACTTATTGCGGATCAACAGCAATTGATATGCACCATGTGCGACGGTGATTTACATAGAACGACGGATGCCAATCAGGTTGTTTTGGCTAAGAAAATGCGCAAAGAGTTGGTTGGCGCTCTCGTTAAGCAAGATTGTGTTAGCAAGTATAAAATGACGGTGCTTACTGAGTGGTTGATCCATCGGGATTATGCGCGATTTTTAACACGAGCGCGTGCCAGAGCTGTGAATCGTATGGTAGATGAGTCTGTTAAGTTGTATTGCCTTAGAGATGAAGGCGGGTCACGTTCGGATATGGATGCCCATAGAGACAATGTTATCGCCTCTTTGGAGGCGGTTGGTTTTTTTGTGGAGCAAGCGGATAAATCTTGGGAGGGTACGGACGTTGATGGTAAGCCTGCCAATGATGATAAAACCGTTGCAATGAACGTGTTTGGGTCTAAAATGGAACTCGTTCGATCGTTGTTAGATGATTTTCTGGAACGGTTTAATCCAGCCGATTTACAAAAGCAAAATGGGCAACGAAAAGTGATGCTTGGCATGCTTGCAAGATTGTATGTCACTTGGGAATCCTTTCGCTCTGTTCAAGAATCCTATCTAAAAGATGATCCTAAAAAGAGTGTTTTAATTGAACTAAATCAAATTGAAGCAGTAGGATTGCAACGGCGTATTTTATCTCGTCTTATTGCGTGTTTTAGCGATCAGGTAGCACCAGAAGTATTGCTTAGATTAAACGCGATGGTTCAAATTAAGTCTGACGCTGAGTTTTATGCGCAATTTCGTAAGGTATTGCCGACTCTTATTGGTTCTGATGTAGTACCTAAGGGAGAAGGGGATAAAACGGCAGAGTTGGCAGGGGTGCTTGCTCAATTTAATGGGGCTGTATATTCGGATGGTGGGGCATTAATTGCTGATTTTGATGTTCTTCGTAAAGGTTTGTTGGCGCGTCATGTTAGTTCGGAAACGCCTTTTAAATTATCGGCAAAGCAATTGGAATTATTGGATATGTGGCAAACTCATTTGCGCATTAATAACAATATGAGGTTGTCTCGTTCGCAATACCGTCAGGAAGGCACGATGCATCGATTATCTAGAGAATTGATACAGCAACAAGTGGGGCAAGCATCTGCAGAAGCGTTAGATGTTGGTGGGCTTGATGGTGATATTGTTCCTAAATGGGGTGGTTTAAAGGCGTGGGGAGCGACTGGCTCACCCGTTATGGAGCTTAAGAAAAGCGTGTTGGATTTGTTTGAGCGAGTGGCGGCTCCGAATGCGACTACCAAGCAAAAACAAGTTACTGAAAGCGAAGTAGACGCACTTCAAGGTAGTATACAAGCGGTTATTTCAAGTGGAATTGGGGATAAGGCGTTGCATGGTCGTTTGCAGGAGATAACGAAAGAAGTAGCGTTTTTACATGGTCAAACTGGTGTGGATACAATACAACGTTTAGGTCGCATTTGGGATCAAATTCATGACGCGTTGTATCTAGCGCAAGCGACAGATACGCGGGCATTTGTGAATCTGGTATTGGCTCCTGATAGTGGGGAGGTTAAGCACCGTGATTTGTTGGTGCGCTATGCCTGTATGATGGCGAATCAATCTTTGACTGGTGTGATGCAAACATTGTCCGGGCCAGACGGGGAATTGATGAGAGCTGTGCGCGCCCATGAACCGGCGCTACCAGAAGAGCTGGTGGCAAAGTTACAGCGGCGTTTAGAACGGGGGATGGACGTGCGAGCGCATGTTCTGTTGATGGGAGAGATCGCAGATGCAGTGACCCGAGATAGTGCCTTAGGCCGTCTATTACAAGAATATGACGCGATTTATCATGCTGTTGTGCATGTGAAAAAAGATGCGCGTGATGCGGCGTTTGACGCGGCTAATATTGAATTCATGCCGTTTCCAGATCAAGTGAAACGTAATTTGATGTCGATGAGAGTTGTGGCAACAGAGCCTGCTGCTTTTGACAGTTTGCTAATCAGTTTATTCCGCGATTTTCGTGATATTTCTAGTGTGATGTATGAAGCGGAAGTGTTGGGAATTCCGTCGCATTTAGTAGAACCAGTGCCACTTTTTGAAGATCCGGATATTATTGATCCAAAGGAATTTGTGGCCCGTTTGAATGAATTTAAGGCGGCATTCGGGCATTATCCTAAGCGGGTGATGTTCGCTAGAAGTGATGGCCAGCGTCAAGGTGGGCGAATTGCTGAAAACTCTGCAATGGCAGAACTAATGCAAGTATTATCGATTTTAGGTATTGAAATTGAAAATGGTGGCGGTCCTACTCCATCTCGTGGTGGCACGTATCATGACAATTGGACGCATACGACTTTGGCGGCGACAACGCGACGGTATACGACGACTGTACAAGGTGAAGACCGTTCCCGTTTTAACACTATGCAACGTGCAAACGCCACAGCAAGAGCGGATTTAACAGGAAATATTAGAACCGCATCTCAGGTGACCTTGGATGAATCGGCTCGAGGAACTAAAGCGCGTGATTCGGTTGATTTAGCACAAGATGCGGTTGCAAGTGTTGATGGTTTGGATGGTGAGCGTGAGTGGTGGCCAGATTTTATTGAGGGCGATGTGCACGCACAGTCTATACATCAATTGTGTGTGGATTCGTGGAAAGAATTCTATGAGCAGTTGGTCACTAACCCAGACTGGGATGTCTTTGTGAGCGCACAAACCCCCCATGGTATGAAGTTTCCTACCAGTAGCCGTACTCAGGATCGCCCTCGTATTGGAGGCGAAACCGAATCTAAAACCTTAATGGAGCAATGGCGTGCTATTACCGCAGTATGGAACGTGTTGGTGCCTGGGTTTAATTATCATGTGTTTTCCGCCAAATTTTTATATCCTAAATTGAAGGCCTATGCCGCTGATCATTTAGGTCGTGAAGATAAATGGGTTGAGGTCGTCAGTGAGATGATGGATAGAAGTCCATTTATCGCTAAAATGTGGACATCAGTTGGGGCCTATGTGCAACATGAAGCAAGTGAGTGGGGGCCACGGGCGTTTGCTAAATTGGGTGATAAGGGCGAGGCACTCATTAAAGAATTTGAATCTAGTTATGTGGAAGCGCGTACTATGACTGAGGCATTAGACGCCTACCAAAAAGAGAGGCTAGAATCTGTACGAAAGTATAATGAAGGTGTTCGTGAGTTTAATGCGACGTGTTCTATTTCTGAGGTGAAGAAATTTTTGCCAGAACCTCAAGTTTTGTTTGATGATCAAGGTGAAAAAGAACAGGCATATTTGGCATTTCGCTTTTTAACGGCATTTTTACTGGGTGAACACCGTTTTCCTGGTGAGGGGCAAGAGAAATTGGATTCACGATTGGTTGTCGCATCAATGGCGCTTTTACGTGTAGTACAAACCTCTTCACGTTTGGTTACGGCTGCGACTTAAAATTCTTGCCTTTTGATACGTGAGGCCTATACTTAATGTATGGGCCTCAAAATTAAATGGAAAATACCGAATCCTAAGGAAAGCGCGGGTTTTACCCTATGGCGTGCGCATAATGTGTGGCAGCGGGATATTAAGGCTGTGCTTAAGCCCTATGGTTTGACCCATGTGCAGTATGTGCTTTTGGCGGGCTTGCTTTGGATGGAGCAAGACAGTGAGCCTGTTACTCAAAATCAATTGGCGGCCTTTGTGGAGGCAGATGAAATGATGACATCGACCGTTGTGCGAAAGCTTGTGGAGGATGGATTGATGGTGCGGGAGGTGCATTTGGATGATGCACGTGCGCGGAGCCTGGGTTTGACAGGGGTAGGACGGGAGCGTGTATTGGCAGCCAGTGAGTCTGTCGAGACGTTTGAATCGAATTTTTTTCGGGTTTTTGGAGATAGTGTGGGGTTCTTTCACGAGGGTATGCTTGCTTTATCTGAAAAGTAGGAGTATATTTATCTGAATATTATTCAGATTTGAACTTGTTTTGAAGGGATTTTCGATGAAGGGTTTAGACAAAAAAGATATTAAAATTTTGCGAATGTTGCAAGAGAATGCACGCGTAAGCAATTCAGATATCGCTAAAAAAACAAAAATGGCACCGAGTGGTACTATAGAGCGTGTTCGCCGATTATTGCGATTGGGTATTATTCGCGAATATCGTACGCTTTTTGATGTTAGAAAACTAGGGTTAGACTTTTTGGCATTAACAGCCGTTAAAGTTCAGAAAAACTGGTCTGAAGGTGTGGCACAAGCATTGCTAGAATTACCTTATGTGCAAGAAGTGCATGAAGTGGCAGGTGAATATAGCTATTTTGTTAAAATATTATGCCGTGACAGAGAGCATTTTTCCGAAATTATGCGCGAGGATATTGGTAAGATAGATGGCATTATTGAAACGAAAAGCAATGTGGTGTTGCGTACGTTGAAAGAAGACCCTGCGGTACCGCTAGAAGACTCCATGGTATCTAGGATTAAACCCTAGAATATTCCGACTAGGTCCACTCTAGGTCCTAGTCATACTGCGCCCCTTCCGTAATCGCGCAACGCTTGAATCCTATTCGAAATATTCGTACGGATGTTTAGTAATCCTGGAATATTTTTTGAATACGGGACGTTTTATCTGATTCAGTCATCGCCATTAATAATAAGATGCGGGCTTTTTGTGGGCTTAAATTATCGGCCACGATGAATTGGTATTTGTCATCATCCACTTCGGCGCCGCGTGTGACTAAGCCATTGCCTGTTCGGGTGCTTCGCACCACTTGCACACCCTTTTTACGTGCGCGGATCAATGCCTGCAATGTGCGTGGGTGAGTGTTGCCATTACCCACACCTGCTAGAATGATTCCTTTTGCACCGGTTGCAACAGCGGCATTCACCGCATCTTCTGTGCTATCGGCGTGGCCATAGATAATATCCACGCGTGGAATTCGATTTAACTTCTCTGTATCAAATTCGCTTCGGTACGTATGGCGCCGAATTGATGCTTGGAAAAAGTAGGGTTTTCCACCGTATAGATATCCAAATAAACCAGTGTCACGGGCTTGTAGTCCATCTGTGCCGTAGGTGTTTACCTTTGTCACACCGCGTGCGCCTAGAATTTTACCATTCATTACAACCATTACCCCTTTTGCTATGGCTTCAGGGCTACTGGCAAGCGCAACCGCATCGAAGAGATTGCTTGGTCCATCAGGGCTGAGGTGATTATAGGGTCGCGTTGCACCTGTTAAAATAACGGGTTTTTTACTTTTAATAACCAGGTTTAGAAAATAGGCTGTTTCTTCGATTGTATCTGTTCCGTGTGTAATAACAATGCCATCCACGTTGCTGGATTTGAGTAATTTATTGATGCGCTGAGCCAATCGTAGCCAGACTTCATTTGTCATGGCTTGGCTTGGGATATTTACGATTTGTTCACCCGAAATATTGGCAATTTTTTTAAGCTCAGGAATTTTATCGAGTAGGGCATCGATTGTGAGGTTGGCAGCTGTAAATTTAGTGTTGGAATTGCCCTGTAACGATCCTGCAATGCCGCCGCCTGTGGCGAGAATCTTTATATTTGGTTTTTTATCCACTGCGCCGGCTGAAAATGCGGGTGCGGGCACTATTAAAATGCCGATAATCACTGCTAATGCGAGTTGTGCGAGTCCCTTATTCATATAAACCTATCCTTTTTCTTTGTTGGGGATTTTATCGATAGATGTATGAGTTAGCTTAACCTGAATTTAACGATTGGCCTTTGGCAAAATGCGACTCTCGGCGTCAGCGTGTTTGTTTGCCATTAGAAGGTCATTTCAACGCGGCCATTTTTTAGTGCGAGAATGGCGGAGAACTCTTTTCCGGCCTTACTTTTGAACCCTTTTTCTTTATCGGTGTAGCCTCTGCTAAGTAGCGTGATAGCGGTCTCGGCGGGTATGATTTTAGATGCAATTGTTTTCCAAATGGCAAATTTGCAGCCTTGTTCTTTCCAATTACTGCACGAATACGCTTTCGGAGTTGTGACAACGTTACCACCGCAAAGTGGGCATTTTCCTAGGCCTTTGCTTCCGCCGTTTTCATCTAATGATTTTTGGGTGATTTTTTGGGTGAAGCTGCGTATTTCGTCCATAAAACTATCGCGTTTGTATTTCCCTTGTGCCATATCGTTTAATTTCTTTTCCCATTGGCCGGTGAGTTCTGGTGACATGAGTTCATCATCTTTAATGGAGTCAATGAGGTGAAGCCCTTTTTCGGTGGGCACTAATTTGTTTTTGTCTCTCGTAATGTATTGCACTGTTAATAATCGTTCTAATATTTGGGCGCGGGTGGCGGCGGTACCAAGTCCGCACTCTTTCATCGCGTCGCGTAGTTCCTCGTCTTCTACCATTTTGCCAGCGGTTTCCATGGCAGCCAACAAACTGGCTTCGTTATGCAATGAAGGGGCTTTTGTTTTTCCTTGATGTAATTTGTGATTCGATGCGTTTACAGGGTCATTTTTTGTTACATTTGGCAACATGACTTCGGTTTCTTGTTGGGTTTTCTTTTTGGGTTTGGCGTCGGGTTTATCTTGTTTCTCTGTATTATATGCGGCTCTCCATCCGTCATTTGTAATGATGGTGCCGGTTGCTTTTAGGTGGTGATTGCCTAATTTAGTGATGATTTCGGAATGGTTTTTTTCGCAATCGGGTAAAAATGCGGCTAAAAACCGTCGCACAACAAGATCGAATATTTTTTGTTCATCGGATGAAAGACGGCCAGGCTCTGGCTTTTTATCTGTTAAAATTATCGCGTGGTGGTCGGTTACTTTGCTGTCATCTACTACTCGCTTTGTGGGTTTTGGTGGGTTGGCAGCCAGCGCTGTTGCAATGTCTTTGTAGTCATTTATGTGGGTAAGGTTGGCGAATCGTTGTGCCAGCTGGGGCACCATATCAGTGCTTAAGTAGCGTGACGAGGTTCTAGGATAGGTCAGTACTTTGTGGGATTCGTATAAGGATTGGGCTATTTTGAGTGTTTGATTTGCAGAGAACTTAAATCGTTTGTTCGCATCTCGCTGCAATTCGGTTAAATCATAAAGTAGTGGGGGCTTTTCCTTTTTAGATTTGTGAGACACGCTGTGGATGGTGGCGCCCGTTGCGTTTTTTAGTTCATTTAGTATGGTTTCGGCTTTTTCTTTTTCATTTAACCTGTCGTTTGGTTCGGGCTGTGTTTTTTCATCTGTTTTGTCCGCGTCTTTTACCTTAAAATCCTTATCAAACCATTTTGCGGCGAAGGTGCCATTTTCATGGTTTATGTCGGCAAAAATTTCAAAAAACTCTTTGGACTCAAAGGCTTGGTGTTCACGATAACGTTCCACGATCATTTTTAAAACGGGTGTTTGCACGCGGCCCACGCTCATCACACCTTGTCCGTTGGAACAGGTAATGGTGTAGCTTCGAGTGGCATTTATACCAATTAACCAGTCGGCTTCCGATCGGCAAATGGCGGATTCGAATAGTGGCACATATTCTTTGCCATCCTTTAAAGAATCAAATCCATCTTTAATTGCTTTGTCGGTTTGGGAACTGATCCATAACCGTTTTATGGGTTTTTCTGTTTCGGCGTGGGCGTATATATAACGGAAGATTAGTTCGCCTTCTCGCCCCGCGTCAGTGGCACATACAATGTCAGATGTGTTGTCGTCTAGGATGAGCCGTTTAATGGTGGCTAATTGCGCTTGTGCGCGGTCATCGCCATTGGGTTTTGTTTTAAATGTGCTTGGCATGATGGGTAGTGTTGCCAATTGCCAGGACTTCAGTTTAGGATCGTATTCTTCAGGGTGCACCAATGTGAGTAAATGCCCGAATGCCCAGGTAATTTGATAGCCATTACCCTCGTAATAACCATCCCGTTTACTGGTCACTTTTAGTACCTTGGCAATGTCCCCTGCCACACTGGGTTTTTCTGTTATGATCAGTGTTGTCATTGTCATGTTAGTGTAACATAAGACCTTGCTTGAGGTCTAAGTGAGTGGGATTGTGGTATGATATTAGGCATGAAGCGACTTTGGATATGCCTTGCTTTTATTTTGGTGGTATCACTTCCCGTGTTCGCCAAGTTTGATTATACGGATTATAGCCCTGAACAAGAGGGCGATATTGCGTATGACTATCCGAATGAGGCTGAAACAGAATATTATGATGATGGTAAATATGGGGTAATTTTGCCTTCAGACATTCACGATGCGGCGCGTTATCCGTACTATCTACAAGTGGTTGGAGAGAGTTTGGATCGCATGTACAAGTACCGAAAAGCCTATATGGATTATTCGTTGAATGCCAATACTCCAGGATACAAGAAATTTAAGGTGGAAAGTCGTAATGTGAAGGGGCATATCATACCTATTAAATACCACCATTGGGGAAAAGGGCTTTTTGTCCAATCATGGCGTACGCTTGATTTTGCCTTGGGCGGAAAATATAGTTTTTTTACCGTGCGTATGCCAAATGGCAGTCTGGCTTATACGCAGGATGGTCGTATGCGCCTTGAATCGGATGGTCAGTTGGTTACCATTGCCTATCGATTGCCCGTATTGGGTGAGGCAGGCCCTATTTATTTAGAGAATGATGATGTGGCCGTGCGCCCCGATGGGTCTATTTATGATCATGAAGGTAAAGTGGTGGATCGTTTTCGTATTACCTCTTTTGAAAATGCCAAAGGGCTTTGGGGGTATCAAGGCACCGTTTTCTTTATCAAAGACCCCAATGTCACCACGCCTTTGCCCGATGGAGCCGGTAACTTTGGCATCGTGCAAGGATACTATGAAGGTTCAAACGAAAATGCCGGTACTGGTTCCGGTAAGCTCGATACAAGTTTTTATATCGCCTTATCGCGGGCAACAAAGCATATTTTAGACTCGTATGAGGTTATGTATCGCGCAGTAGGCCCTGATCGATAGTATTTAGCGGGGATGCTGCGTTAAACCTATTATTTCCGGTACTCGATGTATTGGAATACACCATCTTAGCTCGAGTGCAGATGTCTTTTATCCCTTGGCGGGCGACATCTTGCTTCGACTAAGTTGGTTCCTCAAAAGGAAAAGATAGAATAGCGTCTGTTGCGCCACATGGGCATTATCGACGTGGGTGTTGTGGCCAATACTTCTGGATCGAGTAATTGAAGTTGTAAGTCGTAGAGTTCTTCACGTTCTGATGCGTTGGCAGCCGCTGCTGTTAACTCGGCAAGTAGATTTTCCACGTCCCGCATGGAGGTGGCTTTGGATAATTGCGCTAATGGATTCAGGTGAGTCTCAGGATCTCGATGGGCATTTAGAATGGCATCAAATATGGTGTTTGTTAAATACTTAAGGTCGGTTTTACTGATGTTTGGTGAATCTAACTTTTCTAGATTGGACACTTTCTGAAGTAGGGCAAATAATTCTTTTTTATCCCAAATTTTGAGTGCGTATTCACCCTCTGTCATGCCTTTATCTAAAGACCTATAGTTTTTGCTAAGCCCAATATCGCTCTCGCCAGAGGTTTCTTTCATATACGTTTTGGTATATGTTTGTTGGAATTTTACAGCGGCATCATATGCTCTTGTTGCTGAAATAGCGCTCAAACTATAGTCTCCTTTCTTTACGTCTACATGTCATAGTGTATCTAAACAAGGTTAGGAGTGTTTTAGAGTGGCATCAGAATTTGACTAGATAAGTGTAAAATTATGATTAGTTTAATGTAAAAATTAAATTAGTAGAGTGGAAGTGTAAGGGGAACTTGTTTAATATTCGAGTAAAGGAATTCTAAAATCCCATTTTGCATTTGGGCGGTATGCGCGGCGTTTTTTGCGAAGGCGTGCGCTATCGGTTGAGTCGGACATTTGGAAGGCACCTGCAAACAGTTGCGCGTTTTTTTCACCGACCATTGAGCTGATTAATGACGTTAGTTGGCTAACAAAGTCTGTATTTACTGGTGCGGCTAATTCGACATTGACTGTAGTGGGAGTCGTGGATGTTGTTGTTGCAGTATGGTTTTCAGCAAATTCAAAACGAGTGGCTTTACTGAGATTTGTTAACACACTGTTTTCACCAAGATTGTGAGATGCGGTACCAGCACTTGTTTCGCCACCTTTGTAGGTTTTTGACATGCTTATGGACTTTGCCACCATGGCTTTAAGCCCTTCTGCTGCTCTTACTTGTACGCTAACTGCTGGCATAATAAGCTCCTAGTGCGAGTGTATGCACTAATCATAATAAAGTTAAGTTAGTGGATGTTTAGGGCAAAGTTAGAAGTTTGTTAGAATTTTTAGCAGTTTTATGAGGTTTTATTGTATGAAAGACTGGTAATCTGTGTCGCTCTTTGAACTGGGGAGTGCTTGAGTAGGAGAGTGCGGCGTTGCACATTTAAGGTGTCACTGAGAGGCTGATTTTGTAGTGCGTTACTCACAAGGTTTACCAATTCTGTAGTGGTTCTAAAGTGTTGTTCTGGAGTACTGATTGCATTCCATAGGGAAGTTATGTGCCCTGGTGTTGGGCTAATAAGGTAGGCACCCATTGCGGTAACATTAAAATACCGTTGGTTTAGCCCATCAATTTGTTGCAAGTGGGGGCCATTTAGACAGATTTTACTTGTGGCGTAGATATTGAATAATTGGTCTAAATTTGTGCAGGAGCCTTGAATAATAGTGCTGTACTTTGGTGGTGCCAGCGTGTCGTTGTTAAACACGTGAACAGAGTGGTGTTTTGCTACTTCATACACGTAGTGGCGTCGCAGTGCGTAGGTGCAATGCACAAGCGCAGCAAAATAAAAGTAGTACGCTTGAATGTCTGTTGCGATAAATTCGATGCCACCAGGTTCATCTAGTACCCGCATGTATGTGGTGAAAAAAGGCGTGTTTAGTTTTGGTAGGTGCTCTTCGAAACAGGCCTCTTTCAATTTGCTTAACAACTCTTTTGCTTCAGCATTCATTTGTTTTTCAATGTGTAGTGCAAGCGGATTATTTAAGCTTCCCACAAAGGCAATATCGATGGGGCGTTTAACAGTGGGCATGATGGCTGTGTTTTCGGGAAATTGACGGTATGTGGCGTGGGGAAAATGGCGAAAGTTAGGGAATCCATTTTCTTTAAAATACTCTACAAAATAGGCGTCGTAGCACCATAATGTACTTGATTCCCAAATCATGCGGTTTTCGGGTTTGTCTTTGATGTAGGTTAGGTGTGCAATTAATGGGCAGTCAAAAAATAAAAACTGCAAATTGGGGTGTCTTTTTAATGGTAAGATGGGGGCTTCAGAATCAAAGATGCTATTGTTCCATGATATGACAATGTCCCAGTGGCTAGGCGATAGCTCTAACGTATCTAGCTGGGTGGTATCACCGATGGTGTAGGTTGTTATGGCGTATTGGTTAGAAAGCGCCGTGCTTAACCAGTCACGGGTCATCTTATTTCCAGTTCCCATGTAACCGGTTTTGCAAATGATGAGAATGTTCATATAGATATTGTAGCAGTGAATTTGTAAAAGGAGAGTGTTGGCAATGAAGTGGTATTATATGGGTGCGATACTCGTATTGGGTTTAGCAATCGTTGGGTTTAATAGGTTGTCGGCGCCATCGCATAATAACGTGGCAATTGGAGGAGGATGCGCAGTGGATTTATCAGATGCACAGTGGAGAAGCGAATTAACAGAGGAACAGTATCGTATTTTGCGTGAAGCCGGTACGGAACGGGCTTTTACAGGCAAGTATTATAATCATAAGGGGCATGGAACGTATGTGTGTGCGGGATGTGGAAACGTATTGTATGAGTCTAAAACGAAGTATGATTCGGGTAGCGGTTGGCCCAGTTTTTATGATGCGATAAAAGGTGCTGTTACGTTTAAAACCGATCGGTCGTTAGGCGTAGAACGTGTGGAAGTGGTGTGTGCTAAATGTGGCGGGCATTTGGGCCATGTATTTGAGGATGGGCCAGCACCAACTGGAAAACGCTATTGCATGAATTCAGCTGCAATGCGGTTTGTGGATGCTAAATAATAGTTTTACCACTCAAGGTTTTCATTAAATTTAACGATAATTCTTTGTAAGAATATAATCGTGGCAGTTACTTTTTTGCCAAATGGAGGCTGTTATGGAAAAACTAGGTAGTAAAATCGGTTATAGAGGCTCAGGTGGGTCTAGTGCCGCCTCAGCCGAAACACAGTATCAGCCAAAAGTTAATGTACCCAAACCAGGAGATGTATCTCAAGGTAGGTCGGCCTGTTTCTTGTGGCTTACTCAACCGCAATCTGATGAGAAATGTTCGAATATGGGGGGCATGACTCAAAAGGATTTTAGCGCAATATTGAAAAAAACCAAATCGACAGATGTGGTGGCGGCTAATGGAACTGCAGTAGGCACTTTTCGTGAGGCTGTTCTTGGTTTAGTGGTGGGATGCCGAAATGAAACAGAGGGATCCGCGTTAGACCCTGTTTCTATTGCGGTTGGTAAGATGAAAGATGCCATGACGGCATTAGATGATAAAGGAATGATGACAGGTAAAGGCGTAAAGGCGTTTAACGGATTCTTTCCTAAAGGAACAGATGTAAGAAGCCAGTTGGAAAGAATGGATGTTTCTGTGCCTGGCCAAGTGTCTTTAGATGGCACTAGATTAAATGTAAATGATGTGAAAAATGTCGCTAAAAAAATATTAATAGATGGCTTGATTGCTTTGGCTAAAACGGTTCAGATTTTAAAATTTGAGAGTAGCTATAAAGAGATGGCTGCACAACGCGAACATGGGTATAAGTTTCAATTGCCTATGCGGCCTGAATGGATGAAAACAGATATGTTGTCTGAGGATATTCAAGAGTTGATGTCAGATTCTGCTAGTGCGAATCGGGAGCACGATGCTGATCAAGTTCGAGCTCAAGTTCGCCGACCTTCTGCCACATCAAAAGGTTTCTTACAATTTAAAGGAGCTGTTCCTACTACTGAAGGTACAGATAGTGGGTTTAACGATGGTTCTAGTACAGCATCAGGCTTCGCGCCCGGCGGCTTAAGTCACCGATCAAATGGGATGAGTGTGCGAGGTCCACGCAAAGTAGAGATGTATCGTGGGGCGGATGGTCGTATGCATTTTGGAGCGTCACCTAAGCCTGTATTACCACCTGCGCGCCCTACAGCAGCAAAGCCTGGGTATTTGATGGTGGCTGCAAGCGCAACAGCAACAGAACCGGTTTCTCCTTCAGCGCGTATGGCGACGGTTTGGGATGGGAATTATCAAGGTAGTTTGGATGCGTCTCAACAAAGAGGTTCTACTTTTGGTCGGGGGCAATATATGGATGTTTCTGAGGCTAGCGAGGCTTTTGATGCATTTTTGACAGACTGTACTGCTAAAGCAGGTGGTAGAGTAGGGCAAGGTTATGATCTTGCCTCACGATTGCTTTTATCTGTTTTTGAGCAGCCTCCGAGTACAACTGTTCAGAGCGGAACTTCTGGATACGCGAGTAACGCACATGGGCGTACATTCTATGCGGATTCATTTTCCCCGAGTGACGGGTTAACTAGTCGGGCCGCACCACTAAGTGCGTCGCAATTACCAACGGCAAGTGGGGGAAGACATGTATTACATTCTCAACATCATCCTGATCACCATGACGTGTATTTGGATATGGTATTTAGTGACGGCATTCAGGCGAACGCCGATATGATGAAATCGGGTGATGTGGCGGATTTGGTGGGCAATGAATGGTACCCTACTTCTGCAGAGAATAGCCCAAAAACAATTGGAAAATATGAAATTAGTTTAGAGGCTGTTAAGGATTATTCGGGCAATGTGCCTGGTTGCACGGTTTATAAATTACAGATCAAAAACACGAGTACAGGTGAGTCTAAGCCTTTTACAAAGTTGCATTATAATAACTGGGCAGATTACTCTGCTGCCCAAGTAGATAGTGTGGTGGGAGTGAATTTAATTTTGTGCCAAGAATTGGGTGATGATTTCATGCAAACAGCGTGTGTGGATTGGAATTGTCGCGCGACCATTGGGCGTGGCCCGACTGCATTTATTATTAATAATTTACTTGAAATGGAACGCCTTGGACAGCCTGTTACTCGCGAAATGGCTATTGAGATGGTGATGACATTAAAATTGTTTCGACACATGGAAGCTGTACAAACTGGTGAGCAATTTGAGATGATTTTATCAGTGGTTGATGGCATAAGCGCGCACCAGGGTGGTAGCACGGCTTAGGGCGCGCTTTTCGTGCTTTCTATTAAATGAGATAGTGGAATGCCAGCGATTAAAATATCGGTAATCATTGCGCGACCGCGATAAATGCGTGCTTGCAGTAGGGGTTGGTCTAATTGTTGGTTTTTGAGTAACTCTCGTAGTGTGCGTTGCAACGGAATGGGGTTTGAAAGTTGCACGGGTATTGAGTTTAACGGTAGGTCTAATACGGCGGTGCGGCTTAATTTTCCGTCTTGATCTCGCCGTTGGTAAATGGTTTGTATGCGCGTGCGAATGTAATTTTGTGAGCGCCATGGGCGTGTGGTTTGAATATGGGTAATGCGGCTTGGTGCGTCCTTGGGTGTGGCAATTAACGCATATACTGTTTGGCCAATGGTGAAGTTTTGATGGGTGCTTAATGGCACGTTACTCGCCATAAGTTGTATGGTGATGCGTTTTCCACGAATGGGTTCGTAGGAGTCTGATATGGTGCATTCGAATTCAGCGGGGGTGCCGATGAGGTGGGCAATAAGGGAATGGGCTGGCCCCCAACTTAGAAATATCAGTTGTATAGCGACTATAACGAGAATTATTCTTTTATGTGAAAATTTAGGCATTTTGTTGCCTCCAGAAGCGGTATTTCCACCCATTTATGGCCAGCAGCGCGCCTAATAATACAATAACTAGCGCCCCTTTCAGACCAAGGGGGATGGCATTTGTCGTGAAATGGGTGAGCGTCAATGTGAGCAGTGCGATGGCTGCTAGATTGAATGTTCCCGTGTGTTTTTGTTTAATGGACCATCCAATTTGAGTGGTTAAAATGAGGCATAATATGCCACCAGATACCAATGCGGCTGCATTGATGGCGCTTAGGGCGATTGTGCTTGAAATGACAATGGCCAGTGCAAGGAATAGTAAGGGTGTTTGGCGCCATGCGTTACCTTTTATGATACGAATTAGCTGGTACCCTAGCAGGGCGCAAAATAGCAGTGTGCTAATGATGTAAAGTGCGTTTGGAGCCACGCTTAGTGATAATGCGCGTTCAGGCAGGTTATGGAACTGGGTGTTTATGCGGTCCCAAAAGGGTGCGTGTGAGGCAATGGCGCCTAGGCCAATTAGCCCTAGGCGGCCCACCCACTGTGTGGGCGTGCTGCAACGCCCCGGTAAGGCGGGGTTGCCCATTGCCGCGGTGTAGATCGCACTAAAGATCACCGTGGCGCTTATCGGCCAAAATACGGTGGCCACGCTGCTATGCGTGGTAAGCACGATGAGTGCCACTGCGATGGGTAGTGCCCATGCCAAAGTGATTTTTTGAAAATTGTGTTCGTTCCCTGTGATCAATTGTGGCGCCTGTATCACGAGTGCGAGCGCCAAAGGCCAGAATGCAAAGTCGGATATCGCGCTTATTGGGGATGTGATTGTGGTGCCGATTAGTAGCAGACCTAAGGCTGCTGTATGGCTGACGGGGTGTTTCATTAACAGAGCGACTGGCGTGCAAAGTAATGCCCATTGCCAATAAAATAGGCTGATTGAACTGGGTATGTTGGCGCTGGTTTTTGTTAACGCGAGCGCGAGTGCGCCGCTGATGCACCATGACAGTGTGCTTAATAGTGATGGCCTATAGTAATGCCACAGTGCGCTTGTTACTAGTGGCGCGAACGCAACGATCATTTTGATAGTAGTGGGTAAGGTGGGCCACGATAGGCTGATGAGAACGAATGCAACACAAAATAGGAATACGGTTCCTGTGATGATGAAAAGGGCCCGCCTTGCGCTTTGATTGGATTGGCGCAGTTTTGAATTGTAATGGTTCTGAATGTTATCGGCTGTTGGTTCATCGATAACACCTGCCTCAGTGAGGCTTGGTAATTCGGAAAGTAGCCATGTGTAATTTGTTTTTTTCACATCTCTATCATACCAAATTTCAAATGGACAACAGTTGGATTGTTTAATTTGTTATGTTGCTGCCTGATGGGGCATTAAAGACCAGTCGCCTTGTTAAGGGGGGGTGGGCTTAAAAGATTTGAGTATTGGGGTCTTGAAGGTCGCCATCTTCATCTAGCATACCTAGATTTGGATCAAAACCACCGCCAAATAAGCTTCCACCACCAAAGAATGAACCATCATTGGATTCCGAATCGCCCGTAAAGGCATTCATCATTCCCAAGCGCATACGTTCAATATAACCTGAAGGGTCTTTCATTAATTCTCTTACACCTTGTCCAGCTTGGTTGCCTAGACCAGTAGACTGGCCACCATTGATGAAGTTGGCCATAATGCCGGTCATTTGTTCGATGATCTCGCTTGCTTCTTCGTTTACATCGGTAGACGCTGTTTTTGACACTTGAATCATTTGAATGGCAATGAAAGAGAACTGAGTCATTTGTGCGTCTTGGTCTGTGGGTGCATTTTCTTCAAATTCTTCTAAATTATTTTCTTCGTAAAATTTGTCTTTTTCCACGCCTAATAACTCTAAAAGCATGTCGATTAGTTCACCAATTTTGGCAAGTATGTCGGTCATCATTGGGTCGTTACCAGTGCTGTTGCCAGTGGTTTTGAACATGAGCATGGAGAATTCGGTTAGTTGTTCAGAGACGTGTTTGCCGTCTGCAGGTACCTCGCTTGCACCTTGTGCCATGTCTGCTTGCATACCCGCGATTAGGTCAGTAAACCCACTTCCTAATGGATTTGGTGTATTGCTATTTGTTCCTGTTGTTGATGATCCAATATTGTTAAAGCCTAATCCGTCTACCATAGTGTTTCTCCTTTTGTTCCCAATGTGAATGGTGTAATGAAAATTTTGAGTGAATGACGTTGTGCCACTCTAATACTATGATCGACCGCTTAGGCCGAAAACATACATTGAAAATTATTGGTGGGTTAAGTGTGGAACACTATTTTGGCGTAGAAACGTGCTGTACATTGTTATGTATTGTGCTATTTACTACTTGAAGTTGGTTTTAGTGATTTACTGGCGAAGTAAAAATAGGTCTTGGCCATATTCAACGGCATCCCCATTTTTAACCAGGATTTTTTCAACTCGGCCACTAATGTCTGATTCAATTTCATTAAACAATTTCATCGCTTCGATGATGCAGACCACTTGGCCTGATGATATGGAATCGCCTTCTTTGACGAACGCGGGTGATTCAGGATTAGAGGCGGAATAAAAGGTTCCTACCATTGGCGCTTTAACCGCAATTAAACCTGCCGTGTCAGATGCTGGCTTGGCTGCTGGTGCATCCGCTACAGGCGCCGCTGGGGCTTGTTGTTGTGGCGCTGGCGCCATCATTTGAACAGGAGCGGCGTATGCTTGTCCGCTAAAATCTTTTTGGATTTTAACGCGCATGCTGCCCTCTTCAATCATGAGTCCGCTGATTTCAGACTCTTCAACCATCTTGATAAGTTTTTTAATTTCTTTGAGATCCATAGGGTCATTCTAACTCATATTTTCTTGAACAACAATATGGATTACCAGCAGAGGGTAATTAGGCTTTTTCTTTGCGCTCTTCAAACTGACCAAACGCGCGGAATTTTGCGTAGCGTTCTTCCATTATTGTGTTGGGGGCCTTCTTTTTATAAGCTTTTAAATCTTTTTCAATACGGGTTCTGATTGTGGTTGCGGTTTCAGGCCAATTGTTGTGCGCACCACCTAAGGGTTCTGGTAATACGGCATCTGCAACGCCTAATCCAACGATGTCTTTTGCGGTTATTTTTAGCTTTTCAGCAGCATAATCGGCCTTATTGGAATCGCGAAATAAAATCGAGGCGCAGCCTTCAGGTGAAATGACGGAATAAACGGCGTATTCCATCATATATATTTTATTGGATACTGCAATGCCTAGTGCGCCACCGGAACCACCTTCGCCGATAACCACTGTAATGACAGGTACTTTAAGGCCGGCCATTTCTCTTAAGTTGCGAGCGATGGCTTCTGCTTGTCCGCGTTCTTCTGCTTCTTTACCGGGGAATGCCCCAGGGGTGTCTACAAATGTGACGATTGGCATTTGAAATCGGTCTGCCATTTCCATTAATCGCAATGCTTTTCGGTAGCCTTCAGGGTGCGGCATTCCAAAGTTGCGATAGATTTTTTCTTTGGTGTCATGGCCTTTTTGATGGCCAATAAACATGACGCGAAACCCGCCTAATTTGGCTGGGCCCCCTACTATTGAGGGGTCGTCACGGAAGGTTCTGTCGCCATGAATTTCGAGGAACTCATCAAATATCAAGCCGGCTAAGCCAAGGCTGTCTGGACGGTTTGGATGACGGGCAATTTGTAGCACTTGGCGTGGGGTTAGGTTAGAGAAGACCTCTTTTTTTAACTTTTCCGCGCGCTCTTCGATTTTTTCTATCTCATTGCTCAAATCAACATTGCCTTCTTCTGATAGTCGTTTTAATTCGTCTATTTTATTGTACAGCTCTGAAAGGGGTTTTTCGAAATCTAAGGTTTGCATGGGTACTCCTATTTTGTATGAGGGTCTAATAGGCTGACGAGGCTACTTAGGGTGTCGGAAAGTTTTTTCCGAGGGACGACCATGTCTAGCATGCCTTTTTCCAATAAAAATTCGCTTCGCTGAAACCCTTTTGGGAGTTTTTGGCGAATGGTTTGTTCAATAACGCGTGGGCCAGCAAAGCTGATTAGCGCGCCTGGTTCACCTATGTTGATATCGCCTAACATGGCGAAGCTTGCAGATGTTCCGCCGCAAGTTGGGTCGCATATCACCGAAATATAAGGCACGTTTACTAGGGATAATTTTTTAAGCGCGGCACTGGTTTTGGCCATTTGCATCAGTGACAGAATGCCTTCTTGCATGCGAGCACCGCCAGAGGCTGTAAATATAATGAGAGGAATTTTGTCTTTTGCTGCGACTTCAATGATGCGGGTGATTTTTTCACCAACAACAGAGCCCATTGACCCACCCATAAATGAAAAGTCCATAATGCCAACCGCAACGTCTTTGTCGTTTAACTTTGCTTTACCAATAATGATAGCGTCTTCATGTTTGGTTTTTGATTTTGCTTTTTTTATCCGGTCTGCGTAGTGTTCGGTGTCTTCAAAATCCAGGAAATCCACGGAACTTACATAGCGGTCTGTTTCCTTAAAAGACTTCTTATCAAATAAAAAGTGAATGCGTTCTTCTGGAGTAATGCGGAAATGATATCCACATTCTTCACATACTTTGTGGTTTTGTTCGAGTTCTTTTAAGTACAGAATTTCACTGCAATGGTAGCATTTGACCCAAAGGTCGCCAGGAATATCTAGCTTGCTGCTTTCATGGGTTTTCTTTTCTCGGTTGTTGAACCAATCAATTATCGACATAGAACCTTCCAATGGGGGTGAATTTTCACGTTGTCCAATCATATCGGGGATTGATTCGATGTGTCAAACTGCTAAGAATTGCGTTAAATTTTGAAGTAGACTTCGTGCGTTGGGTATGATATAGTCTCTGGACGATATTAATAAGGACAGAGTGATTTATGGCAAATACAAAATCAGCAAAGAAAACTATTTTAGTACAGCGTCGCAACCGTGCACGCAATTTGGGTATTCGTACCAAAATGAAGACGGTCGTTAAAGTAGCAGTGGGTGCTATTGAAAATAAAGCAGACAATCGTGAGGCTGCAGTAAGAGAAGCCCTACGTACAATCGATAGAACCGTTTCGAAAGGTGTATTGAAAAAAAATACAGCTGCTCGCAAAAAATCTCAATTGGCTAAAGCGTTAAGCGCGATGAATTCTGGTAAGGTGGCTCCAAAAGAAGCCCCTAAAAAGAAGGTAGCAAAGAAAAAAGCAGCTCCAAAGGCAAAGGCGAAAGCAGCCCCGGCAGCAAAGAAAGCCGAAAAGCCAGTTAAAGCTAAGAAAACAGAAGCCGCTCCTAAAAAAGAAGAGGCTTAAGGTTTAAATGCCTTCAGGTTTACCCCATTCGGTAACCTTATTACAGTTTATTGTTGACCACCTAGAAGATTGTCAGTCCGTATTTCTTAAAAATACACCTGCTTCCGAGGTGGTCGCTGTATTAATGGGGGATGAGACGCCATTTGCTAAAGAGAGTATCTATAAGGACAGTACGGAGGTTATTACCTTTTTTCAGCTGATCTTGTTGTCTGCTATAAGCATGTTTGGTGGTATGGCCATGAGTGAATTGGGGGGAATATCGGTGCGTGGTAAGCGCATCACTGTGAATTGGGTGTCTGGGCGAACTAGCACGATGACATTGGGTTCTCATGACCGTGATTATGAACAATTTGCGCGAGCAGTGGGGTCACGGGTTTTTTCATTGCAATCTCGCATGTACCGTTTGGATGCGGGGCTGATTCAATTATGCACTCACTTAATGGTGAAATACATGATGGATATTAAAACCAGTTTGTTGCGCTTGAAAGAAGTGTTTAATCATCACCGTACTTTGTATCGATGTTTTGAATCGGAAGAAAATCTGGATTTGTTTTTTATTGTTTTATCTAGCTTGCCATCTGAAACGTTGAATAGCTTGTACATGCATATATCCAAGTATATTCCGCCTGATTTGACGGTGGAAAGTAATCAGGGGCGTACGGTAAGGGTGCAGGGTTTTTTTCAGCTGCCAAGCCCAGATGTGAATTTTATGATTGAAAAAATCAAGGTGCATTTTAATTTGTTTTATTTTTCAGAGGTGAATGATGTGCGTGAATCGGTGCATGAGCAAACGTTAATTCATTTAAAAGAAGCCTTATCTAAGCCAAAAGTGTTGGAACAAACTTTAGCGAATGTAAAAGATTCTGGTCAAACGCATTTGGAATTGCGCGCTACATTTTATAAGACGATGTTGGATAAACTCGTTCCGCTGTTGAGTTAAGGAGATATAGATGGGTCTAGATTCACATCGTTTGGCGGTAGGGGATGTTAAGGGGTATTTTGACTACAATGCCACTTCACCTATGGATGTTAGAATACGTGACACTTGGGCCATTTCTGGGCCTACGTTTGGGAACCCCTCGTCGTTGCATAAATGGGGACGGGAGGCAAAAGAGTTGGTTGAAGACGCCCGGTACCGTGTGGGCGACGTGTTAGGGGTGTCTCCTGAATGTGTGATTTTTACTAGCAGTGCGACTGAAGCGAATAATCTGATGCTGCGTTCGTTTTCGGACTCTGAGGTGGTGGTTTCTGCCATCGAGCACCCGAGTGTGGCCAAGGTATGGGATGTGCCTGGCGGTATTGCTGCTGTGGATGCGTCTGGTGTGGTGACTCTGGCGAATGTGAAAAAAGCGATGGGGCCTAAAACGACATGTGTGGCTGTGATGGCAGTGAATAATGAAACGGGTATTATTCAACCGGTGCATGAGATTGGCGAATGGTGCGAGGCTCAAGGTGTGCATTTGCATGTTGATGGTGTTCAAGCGTTTGGGCGTGTGAATTGGGATTGGGAAGATACCCCGTTTTCGTCAGCGAGTTTTTCGGCGCATAAATTGTATGGGCCAAAAGGCATTGGTGTGTTGGTGGTTAAGACGGTGGATAGTGTGGTGCCGTTAATTAAAGGCGGGTCGCAGGAAATGGGTTTTAGGTCGGGTACAGAATCCCCGGCGTTGGCCCAGGCGATGGCGCTTTCGATGGAACTGGCGGCTCAAGAGGGGCCGGATGATATGGCAAAATTGTCTGAATATAGAGACACTATTATGGATGGGATTTTGAATGCCTTTTCTGATGCACGCATATTGGGTAACAAGGAAGACATGGTTGCCACAACATTAAATGTGGCAGTCCCAGGTGTGCGTGGTGAGGCGGTGATGATGCGGATGGACTTGGCGGGGTTTGCGGTGAGTACGGGGAGTGCCTGCAGCACGGGAAGCGTGGAACCAAGTCCTGTGATTATGGCAATGGGGCATTCCAAACATGAGGCTTTGGAATCAGTGCGCATTAGTATGGGGCGGTTTACATCGGAAGCGGATGTGCTTCGGTTTATTGATGCGTATGTTGCCGCTGTAATGGCATTAAAAAATAGCTGATTAGTGATCTGGCTATGTGAATATGTTTGCTAGTTTCTCTATAGTTGGTATTGTCATTACCGCCTCTGGTGTTCCATGGCAAATCTTTATTCGATCTGTGTAGATAACTTCACTATGCTCGTTGCGATACTCGATCTCTATGTACACTCCTCTTATTACCATGTTTAATCCGTCACTTGTTTGAAATTCAACTGCTCCAACTAAACCGTCTGGATCATTTGGGTTTGTATTGATCTGTAGTGTATGGGGAAACGTTACCCGTTCTCTTTTGTTTGTAGATGGGTTGATAATGTCCGCTTCTATGGAGCCGTTTATCCAATGACTGAATCTCCAGCCGTTTAACTCTAGTGTTACAGATGAACCTTGAGTTGCCACAACATAACTGGTTTGTTGGCTTCTATATGTTCGTTCAAACGCTAGCATTGTTTTGTCGGCTGGATTTGTTGTTAGTAAATGGAAATGCTTAGTCTGTGTTGATGTAGGGCAAAATGTATGGGGCAACGCATATGTTTCTTGTTCTGAACCATGAAAGGTAGTGATTGGTTGTGCTTCTGCTGTTGATTTGTAAGCGGCTGCAGCGGCGTTTACTTTATCTGGTTGTGTTGCCATGGTTATTAATTCATCTGGTGATGCATTACGGAATAGCTGTAAATGGAAGGTTTTGTCTTCTATGAAAGGACCATTTAGCCATTCGTTTTGCGGCGTCACTTTCATTTCTTTTGCCTTTGCCTGTACGGACTCAGCTGCAGTTGTGTGTAAATTGAGAGGTTGGCTAGAACCAGCGCCTCTGGTCCTACCCGCGCTTCTTGTTGGGTATGTTTGAGGTGGTTGATAATTTGGATTTTTTATTAGACTATAAAATCTGAGCTCCATCTTTACAGTGGTTGCCCCTTCTAAAACTTCAAGGGTTGCTCCTCCAAGTAATTGCGCGGCTTTTTTTACTTTTTCACTGTCACCCACACTTATTTCTCTGGTAAGCGGTAAGATAACATATTGTTCACTTGTGCTTCCATCGGGGTTGGTAATTTTCATTTCTACGGCGCTTTTTTCTATGCCTGGCCGTGCGCGGAGTTGAATATTTATAGACTCAGTGGCATTTGTGTTCACATAGAGGATGTATTCGTTTGGAGATGTTTTTTTGACGGCCACTAACTCTGTGCCATTAGAAAAGGGAACTGTAGTGTATTGCAAGACCTCAGCAATTAGGCGTGCTTGTTCGGTTCTTTGAGCTGGAGTAATCTGTGTTTGAACTTGGGCTGCAGCGACAAGTTCTTTCTCTCTTAATTCTGCTAGATGTTTTGTAACAGGTTTACCAAATAGACTGTCGCATTGAAGCTCACCCTGAGTTGGGGCGGATGCTTTGGTTTCATGCCCTGGAGCATGTGCGGGTGGTCGATACGCGGAGTTGAGAGTGTGTTGTGGGGTTGCGACAGGGAGTGAGTGTGTTGCTATTTGGGGAACTATGTTAACGGGTTGTTGTGGGGTTTGTGTCTCCGGTTTTCCAGTTGGTGTTTGCCGTTGGTGTTCCAAGTCTACCGTTTGTCTACGTGTGCAGCATAATACACTTCTTACTCCTACTCTATCCATGTTCTATTTTCCTTTCAGTGGTTCGTGATGGGTGCTAAACGTCGGCTGTTGTTATTGTGAATATGTTTTCTAAATCGTGTGATTGTTGGTCTGCTAAAGCTCTAACGTCCTGTATTGTTCCATTGCAAAGATATATGTGATCTGTGCATAAAAGAGTATTAGTTGAGCTGAAATACTTGAACTGTAAATATATTCCGGGTACATTTTTTATTGACCCGTCAGCGCTTCTAAGTTGAGCGGTGCCAAGAACACCGATAGTTGGGTCTGTATCGATCTCTATTGTGTGGGGTAGTGAAGATATCTCTATTATATGTTTTTTAGCTGGGTCGAGAACATGTACTTTTTTTGTTTCGGAGTTGAGGAATAAGCTACCGCTCGTTCTCTTAGCGGGTTCTTTTAGCGTTAGTTTCACCTGTGGATCTTGAGTTGATAAAAAGTAACGGCTGCAATGGCCTCTATAGTTTGCTTCACGGACTATCCGTGTTTTGCTGCTTGGATTTGATACTTTGAACTCTTGGGTTTCTAACCGTGGAGCAGGTTCTGGTTTCCTGAGTACCTGAGCCCTCTGACATACATTAATTGCAGCCTGTCCCTCCCTATCAGAGAGAGCAAATTGTTCTATATATTCATCACATTTTGCCTTTGTTTTAAAAGGACCGTCGTGCTTTAAATGATTTAATACTTCTGTCCGGTACGGGCCATACAATCTGGGATGCAAGGGGATTTTAGTGTGATGGAAGCGCTGATACATGCGTTATCAACCCCTTATGTGGATAATGAGGCAGACATTGGCTTTGTAAGCGGCCCTAAGGAAGGGGAACATGTGGTTCATACGTTTTGTGGTACTTAGTTTTTACAGTATTGGTATGGGGTTTATTCTGGTATTGAAGGAAGGGAGATTTGACCATACATTTTTATGAATGCATTTATGGTCATTGGGACCGCTTTCGGACAAAAACGATGGTCTCCCCCATCTTTAAACGCTTCTATTAGGTTTCCTAACGTAGTAGGGCGGGCTGTACTTTCTTTTAATGGCAAATTAAATAGCGGTTCGGTTTCATCGTTTTTTAACAGAAACAGTTTTAATAATAGCATTTCACGGTTTTTTTCATTGGCCATTATTTCATTTAGGGAGCCGCAAAATTTTGTGAGTAAATTGGTTGAAAAATGGTTGTTTAGCGTTATACGGGCTATACGTCTAAACATTCGAATCTCCTTTTTTTTATTCTTCCAATATTATATCAAGTTTTGGCGCTGCGTCGAAGAATTGAATAATGGAATTCAAAAACTTCGGCACTTCTCGTGGGCAAAAATCTGATTTTCCACTGTCGCATGAGTTGACTAAATGTTGAAGCGTTTTTAAATCTCCCGTTTGGCTAAACGTAAAATTTAATAATTGTTCCTGTTCCTCTTCTGGAAGCGTTTTGATTTCCTCTAGTAGTGAAGGAAGTTGTTCAAAAACGTTATCTGCGCCAGAAAAGGGCCCAGACCGAGCTATTTTTTCAAAAATAAATATAAATCTTGGGTTTTCCATTACCTGGTTTGTGTTGCTTAGCATACTCTGAATAGAAGGCGAACCAGATTCGCGGTGTTTATCCACTTGATCGAGCGTTGATTGTGAAATCCGGTTTCCGTTCCAATCAATGTGTTTTGGGAATTGTTGTATATACATGTATAACTCAACAGGTTGGTAACGTATTTTTGTGTTTTGATCCCGAATCAGTTTTTCAGGCGAATACTGAGGTTTATCCAATAGACCTAAAAAGTGTGTTGTTGGCTTTTTAGGCTGTATTCCCATGGAAGCAGGTTGAGTGAGGCGATTGGCCCCGTTTAGTGTTCTTAATACACCGGGTGCTCTTGAATGTAGTCTTTCCATTTGTATTCCCCCCTTTGTGAGTGTAGGTCTTGTTTTCCTATTATCGTTAATTGAATTGACTTAATTTCAAAAAATATTAATTTAACTAAAATTTTTATATTTAGGTTCGCTTCTTGAGTTGTTCTTTTTTTGGTACACTTCTTGGGACTATGAATGCAATTGATAAATTTTCATTGAACTATTGGTTCGATGGATATGTGGAAAATGGAGATTTTTATCCCGCAGATGAGCGTGAGGAACGAGATGTGGATGGCACGTCTGTTCAGCTCTTAATAAAGCGTTGTCCGGAGTCACAGAGTGTTTTAGATGCTAAGTGGACGCTTTCTGATGAATGCGACCGCGGCGTGGCTATGGAGCCCGATTTTATTCAAGCCTGTCATAGAATGGTAATGACGGTTCTGCAATAGACGGTATAATAAGGGCATGAATATAAAACGATTTTTAATTGCCGTGGTGACGTTGGTGGGGCTGGGAATGCCGGTTGTGGCGGTGCAACTGAATGTGGGCTTTGGGTCGCGGCATGGATTGGATGTGGCAACGGGGGTTGTGATTGGCTCTGTTATTAGTGATGAGTCGCGTTCAGACGGGCCTGTGGTTTTAACCCATCTTGATCGTGTGGAGGCAATCGCAGACTATTATACGCCTAAAATGGCCGATTATTTTGAAATTCCTAAGCTACAAAAGGAAATTAGTGTGATTATGAATTTTTTGGAGCCGTCTCGCAAATGGAGCTCCCATTTGGTGTATTCGGACATTCCTTTTTCCGTTGCAGCGACGCCTAATTCGGTATTTATCAGTAGTGGTATGTTGCAACTTATTACCAATTACGATGAATTGTCATTTGTGGTGGCGTTGGCTGCAGCGAGTGTTGATAATGGATTGTTTTCTTTGGGTTCAGATGCAACGAATCAGGAATGCCGATTGCCAAAAGGGGAATTGCGTACGCATGACAACCGTTTTCAGACCCGACAGGATACGCGGTATTTGCCTCAATCAGAGCAATTCGCTCACACATTTGCGGGCTTGTGTTGGGCGGATTACCGGGTGTTTTCATCGGTGTATTATCGTGAGCGCCAGCGGTTGGCCATTACAAATATTGCGCTTCGGAATTTGGCAAAATTGGGAATTAACCCTGAGGTAGGGTATGCCTTTTTAGTAAGGCGACAATTGTTACTGGAGGGGAACTATTATTCTGTAACGCCAAAAGATGATTATTTAGACGACCAAATTGAGT
>JAQBTH010000102.1 GCA_027623425.1 bacterium
AGTGGATTGCGTCGCATTGCAAAGCCAACCCTAGAGACGCAGAGCTACTATTAAGCACAAGAATAGTGCTTTCAAAAGAGTATAACCGTCACACCTTAAACATTTTTCACGCGTGTGTTATGCAAGGCAGCTATTCGTCTTTCAAAATACTTCTAAGGTTATGTAGAGAAAACAACGACATTAGAAAGTTATTACTGAAAAAGGGCCATAAAGATGTATTTATAACGCTCGCAGAAAAAGACCTTAATCGAAAAGGATCATATGCATTACAAGGTATAAAACGCACTTTGAGGCAATACGACGAGAAAACATGTATGGTCGTGGAACCTCCTCTTCCACCATTGCCAACCCATGATGAAACAACAGCCTAAGATACTACTACCGACTTCTATTTAAAGTGCTTCAGTGAAATTTGCTATACTACTGACCATGGCTTCTTTACCTAAAATCGTTCCACCTATATTACCCGGCTATATTCCAGATACCTACGCGTTAGCATCTCGCGGGCCGAGAAAGGCTGATATTGGCAGCACATATAACACCGCGTTCTTCAAGGTCAGCGTGCCAAAAGCAGCCGCCACAAGCGCGACAGGAACAAATAAAGACACGCGGGCACCAAGACTTGGCTTGGCACTTGAAGCACGGGGAATGGAACTTGGCGATGGCTCACACGGGCTTAAAGCATCTCAGTTGGTATGCATGTGGACAGGTAAGTTTGTGGCCATTCGCAACATGGAAGTGGACCACTTTCACCCGGTGAATGGCGCCGACGGATTTGCCACTAAATTAGATGCACTCGATAAGGCGTTAATCGCGTATGATGATACGGCACTAGACTGGATTGAACGCCTTCAAGAGGAATTTCCTGCAGATGGTGACCAGCCATGGAAATGGTATCACTTTATTCAAGAAGCCGATGATGGCAATTCATTTTCGCTTACTAACTTTTATCGGGCTGCTGCTTACAGTGATATTGGTAATTTATGGTTAATAGATGGCGATGCAAATGGCAGCATACAAGACAAAGTAAAGTTACCTGCTAATGGGGGAACGATTAGCCAGAGCGTATTATGGCATAACCCTTGGTTTGGGGGCGATTTCCTTTCTAAGTTTGGTACTATTAGTGATACCAATATATTTACGGATACTCGCTTAGATCGCACCACACTTACCATTACAGCTACGGTTTCATTTGATGCCCAGTGTAACCCTGTGGATCTTCCTGCTTCCAAACGCATGGGGCTTGCCACACTCGCGCGCCAATGGTTTGCCATGCGATACAAATCAGCCAATACACTAGGAAAACAAGTGGGCCCTGTAAAAGGAGCCATAGAGGCATTTTGCGCCAATGCGCTAACTGCATTAGCAGCGTACGAGACCGCTGGTGATGCTGCTGGTGATGCGGATCGGCAAGTGGCATTTGACGCGCTATTGGCACAATTGCCAGAACAACTTAAGGCCGCACTCGCAACTGCAATTAAGAAATAAGGCGGTATTGCCCTGGTGGCAATTGAGCGTCATCTAGCACATACTCGGCAAAACGCACGCGCTTTAGACGTATTACCTTCGCGCCCACCTTTTGCACGATGCGCCGAATCTGACGGTTCTTACCTTCGTTCAAAATAAACGAATAGGTTTTTAGCCCAATTTCGCGCACATCGATTGGTCGCGTACGTTCCCCAAAAAGCCGCATCCCTTCTTCTAACTTTCGTATGGCTTCAGGCAACAACGGCACATTGGTTGTCACTTCATACTCGCGCTCATGCGGGTTTTTTGGGTCTAGCAATCGCTTGGCTAACGGGCCATCATCGGTAAACACGATCAACCCCTCGGAGTCTTTATCCAGCCTACCCACACTACTTAAATGCTGGTATTCAGGCGGCAACAAATCACGCACCTCGGTTTCACCATTTTGCGGCAAGTTCGTGACCACGCCAGGCGGTTTATTTACTAAAATAGTGGTGGTTGATGCAATGGTATCCAACGCCTCGCTTGATAGCTCAACCACATCGGTGTCTGGGTCAATTTGCACACCCATTTCGGTCACAACCGTGCCATTTACACTCACCCAGCCCTTGGCAATCGCGTCTTCTGCTTTTCGGCGTGACATCCAGCCGCGTTCTGATATGTATTTTTGTAGTCTCATCATGACCCTAGTTTACCATGATCGCCACCTATTTGGCCTCGCATCAATTGCACCATTTCAATCTAATCGAATTCTAATGCAAGTTCGATTTAATGATTCTCGATAATTTTATATGCATCCTATACAACCCCAAAAACCATTTGTTTGGCCTGGCCATTTGGGAACACCCATTCAAAAAGCAACGCCGATACATGTCAATAATTTACGCAACGCGCTACTAAATTTATGTGCTGGTAAATACGCTGATCACGCCTTATTGCTTCGCTTGCATAACAGTCTAAATGCCATTTCAAAAGAGCCCGTATCCCCACCTCAAAGCATTCGATTTCTACGGTCGCAAGGTGCGTATATGGCACAGGTTTTAGATCATGCCTACGGTGCAATATCTACTGGCGATATGGGTAGCATTGCTGATGCCTTTTATCACAATGCCTACCTACCTAATTCCAATAACGAAATACTGGCATTTAACGCACTTATCCATTTGTTTTCTGCTGATCAAGCCTTACGGCATCAAATGTCGGGTCACGTCATAGGTCTTGAGCTACAGGCAAAAGTTAAGCTTAAATATACAACTCCATTATTCCCTACGGAAATCACCTTTAACGGCGATTCAGTCCGGCTGCAAAACAGCAGCGCGTCGTTGCAACACTCGGTGCGGACGTTAGTACGTACCGAAGGCCACTTGCCCACAACGGCTCCCCCTTTTGAAGTAATGGCTGGAGGGCGACGATTTGGTCACGCTATTATTCCAGGTACGTGGGCCACCACACACAGGCGTTTAATTCTGGATCGGCTCACTCGGTTATTTTTTGCCATACGCTATTCCAAACCAGGCTGTACGACTGCCACCTACATTGAAGGCCCTTCTCACATTACTTTTGGGTTTTCTGGGGATAAAACCACCCACCTACAGCTGTCTCAAATGCGGGCTGCCACACGTCTCTTTGAGACTTTTTCGGACTCTCAAAATACTGTCGCACGGCAAAACTGGATTTCGGGGCGCTGCGCCGCTATACAAACTCGAAACCGTGCTCAAAAAGATCAAAAAATCATTGGAACCTTCAACGCCCTACGTCAATCTCACACTCCTGCAGACCAAACATTGTTTGCTGCCATGATGGTGATGCAGTGGTTAGCTGAAGAAATCTGCCAAGACGGTTCTCGTAATCCAGTGATTGCATTACTCGATCACTCTATGGGAAATGCCAACATAGGTGACGCAAAACGCGCATCATTTTGGTCGTTTTACTTTTCTGCCACCACCAGCCCGCAGCAACGCCAGAGTATACACGCAACATTGGCATTAAAATTACATACCTTACTTCAAGCCGAAAAACGGTCATTCATCATTGCCCCGAATAGCACAGAAACGCAAAACTGGCACATTGGCCTATTATCTGAATTGCCTAATGCCCCCCACATTGTAAATATGACTGCGGATGATCGGGTTCAATTGCGCAATAGAGTAGTGAGTTATATGCGACACCACGTCACAACAATTGCAGACTTTAATGAACTTCGAGCCGAATTACCCGCACTTTTATCAGGTGCTGATTGGGCACGTCTGCAAATTGCCATTCAGACGAATGCTCTCGCACAGTTTGGTCTAACGCGATTGGGTAGCACAAGAGCCGCTTCTCGCCTTTGCATTGCCTGCGCGGAACCCACTACCTACCGATCTGAAATGCTACGCCCAAGCCATTCTGCACCGGCGCGCCGCTTAAGTTCCGTGAATATGAATACAGTTCGGCTAACAAAGCCGTTGTGCAAATTCGATAAAAATAATGTGCCCGGTATGCAACACTTATCAACGGTCTTGCGCCGTAGTTCGTTAGACGGCCTTACTGTAGACGCGGTCATGTCTGGGTCTCCTCAATTTGTGCGGCAACATAGCAAATTGAATCGTCGTTCGCTGTAACCTAACGCTTTTGCCATACAAAAAGTGGCTCTGTCTGAATAAGGGGGGCAAACTGCGCATCCTGCAATAACTGATTTAAGATGTTCAATGTCTGCGTGCGTGTTGCGGCACTCGTGGGCGTCAACGGCACATCATACACCAAGATTCCACCCGGGTTCAGTGATGTTGTGATGTTACGTACAATTTGCTGATAATAGTCATTGAGCGCCCTCTTTTTAGGCGGCACATGCACCCAATTTAAGGCTAAAACAACTGAAAATGACGTGGAAAATGGGATACCCTGTTGCGAGGCTGCATCGGCGACTTTAATGGTTGAAAGCCCCGTATTTTTACGGGCTAAGGCCACATGTGCCTCGGCTAAATCGGTGCCAAATAGCCAGTCGTTTTTCACCCCTTTTTCTTGT
>JAQBTH010000103.1 GCA_027623425.1 bacterium
CCCATTTAACCTCGGCTCAAACCGCCGCACTCACCCTTGATAAAAATGTGATGGTAAAAGCCTGTGCAGGCTCGGGTAAAACCACGGTATTGGTGAATCGCTTTATTAAATTGTTATGGGACTACCCCGATTTAAAATTTGCCAATATCTTGGCCATTACCTTTACTAAAAAAGCAGCCGGGGAAATGCGGTTGCGTTTGCAGGAAAAATTAAAGCCGAAGGATGAGGATTCTGAGGAAGTGGCTGCCTTTAAAACCCGTGTTCGCCACGGGTTGCACCAATTGGATATTACCACGATTCATGGGTTTTGCAGCTCGGTGCTATCTCGGTTTCCACTAGAAATTGGCATTGACCCAAATGCGGCGGTTTTGGCGGCAGACCAGCAGGAATTATTACTAACGGGTATGATTCGCAGTACACTAAAACAATTGGCCGATTCGGAAAATGAGGATTTAAAATTGCTCTTAAAAGAATGGCATTTGGATGCTGTTTTTCGCATGGTGGTGCGGCTTATGAAGATTGGTGGTGGATCCCGGATCGAGTCCGGGATGACGACTAAGGAAATAGTTGGGGATGACGGTCGGAGTAGTGGTGGGATCCCCAATCAAGTTGGGGATGACGGGGTGTGTGGGGATGACAGCTTACCCATGAATACTGCGCTGCTGCGTGTTAGCGCTGATATTAAACAGGCTTATCATAACGAAAAACGCCGGCAACAGGTATTGGACTATGACGATTTATTAGCATTGGTGGATGCCTCTCTTCGGAAAAACACCAATCTGCGCCACCGCCTACAGGCCCAATACCAATTTATTATGGTGGATGAATTTCAAGATACGGACGAACTGCAATGGTCGATTATTCAACAACTATGTGGCGATACGGATGCCTTTTCCGCCCAAAAACTCTTTATTGTGGGCGACGGTTACCAATCGATCTATGGGTTTCGCGGCGCCAAGCCAGCGCTGTTTAACAGTCTGTGGGAATCGGTGAACCCTGCACATACTATGGCGGTTACCACTAACGATAATTTTCGAAGCGCACCGGGTGTAATATCCTTTTTGAACCAGGTCTGCGAAGGGCTGTTTGCCGACCGGGCACTGGGCCAGTTTGACCCTATTATAGCCCGCTCGACCTTAGACGATCTGCCGTACCCCGTGGTGTTTGAAGATACGGCGGATTCCGTGAACTGGTGTGCCGGTTGGGTAAAAGAAGCACTGAGTACGGGCAAATGGTCGGCAGGGGATATTGGTATTTTATGCCGGAACAAACGCCCGATGGTGGGATACAAAAAGGCACTAAGTGAGTTGGGGGTGGACGCCCATATTTATGCGGGCACGGGTTTGTTTGAGCAGCAAGAGGTGTTGGATCTTTATAATGTGTGCCGCGCGGTGGACTCACCTGGGGATTACGGGGCGTGGGTGGCCGTACTTAGAAGCCCATTTTTTGGCATTAGTGATGGGGCGATATTGCTGTTGGATATGTTGGCTCCGCAAGCCGGTTTGATGGAAAAGCTACGCCGATTTGATGCGGCTGTTGGGGCGGCCTGGGTGGAAGGCGGTTTGCCGGAGTCTGATGTGGCGGCGTTGTTACAAGCAAAAGAGTGGGTGCCCCAGTGGTTGAAACAATACCCCATTCGGCCATTACACCGATTATTGCCTCAACTGCTAAATGAGTATGGTGGATGGGAACGCTATGCCCACTGGGGGGAACAGGCTGTGGCGAACATGGAAAAATTTATACGCAAACTCCGTGATTGGCACTACGATATGAGCGGTAGTTGGCAGCACCCGGTGCGCTTGCTGCACTTGCATATGGCCAACGCAAACTTAGAGTCTATGGAACAGCTGCAAGCCGATTCTGGCAACATGGTAAGTGTGATGAGTATTCATGCGGCGAAGGGCTTGGAATTTCCGGTGGTGATACTGCCTGAATTGGAGCGCAAGTTCAACTTTGGTTACAGCGATGTGGTGATGACACACGATGCGCATGGCTTAGGGCTTGCTTACAACGATAATGGCCCGCATAAAACACAGCGTGACACTGTGCTTGCGGCAACTAAAGAGTCGGTACGCGCTGAAGAGAAACGCCTGCTGTATGTGGCGCTAACCCGGGCCCAATCGCAGATTGTACTGGCGGGCAAGCTTGAAAAAGTGAGCGAGGATAGCCTGCTTGGGCTGCTTAATCCTTATTTAACCTTTTAGAAAAGAATTAAAAGGTAGTGGTAAGGCCCACGTTGATTTGTCGCTCTGCGCCAGGGAATATTCCTTGGGGTTGTCGCGATGCAATATAGTTTAGATCAAAAAGGTTCTTAATCGCCAGATAGGACGTGAATCCTTGCTTAAAGTCTTTGGCAATACTGAGATTCCAAATTGTATACTCGTTAATATCGCCGCGTAATCCATTTGCCGATTCGCTTCCAGCGTCACTGGCAGTTTCGGTATTTAAGTCATATGCCAACATGGCGCCTGTGAAGACGGCCTCAAGGCTTCCGCTCCATTCGCCATAAGACCCATCCACACCCAGTGCAAACATTTGGGACGGCACATAGGGCAAACGGTCTTGGTCGGTGCTTAAATCTGCGCCCGTGCTAGATGTTCGGTTACCTATTATACGCGCCTCTTGTAGGGTGGCGCTAAATTTTGGAGTCAGACTCATGCATTTGAATGCACAGTTTTTGAATGGGCGTTTTAGTTCTAATTCAAGGCCCATGTGAGTTGTATGACCTGCATTCACAACATTGTATTCACCTGTAGATGGTATCACTTCATTTTGAAAGTCATTGTAGAAAATGGTTGCATCTGCGAACAGGGTGTTTTTAAACCATTTTGTGCGCGTGCCCACTTCAAAATTAATGCTTTTTTCCGGTTCTAAACTGGTTGCATTTGCGTTGTTATCAAACGCGTCGGCATAGCTGGCGGGTGAATATCCTGCATGAATACCCGAAAAGAGGTCGATATTGTTAGTTAAATCGTAGGTGGTTGAAACTGCTGGAAGAAAGGCCACTTCAATTGCGTTGGCACCAAATTCATCTTCATTGGCCCCATTTTGCAACAAAATATGGCGCGTTTGACGATAGGTTTCTAATCGCGCAGCAGGAATAATGGTCCATTTTTCGTTTACGTCGTATCGGTAACGCCCATACACAGCGGTACCTATGGTGGTGCGTTCTTCTGCGTTTACCGCATCGCCGAAACGCGCATCGGAAATCGTGGCATTCGCTAAGTCTTCGACTTCTTCACTTTCAAAATGCAATTTAATGCCTGCTAACCAATTGCCATATTCAACGGTGGGCTCGATACCCGTAACGCGGTTAAAGCGTTCACGGCCAACACTGCCGTTCCCTAACACCCAATTGCCGTTATTTATCCATTCGGAACGGTCGTATTCTTGGGTCCACTGCCCTGTTCTTGTCCAATTGCTAAACGCGGTTGTACGCACAATAATGTCATTAAATCCTGTGTAATCGTGTTGCACACTTAGCGAAGAGCGTTCAAGGGTTACCGACCCGTTATCCGCTGGGTTTTGAGTGTGGTCATCAGCGTACTGTGCTGGGGTTAAGCCTTTTGTTGAGGCGCCTGTATCTTGCACATGATAGTGAAACTTAAAGCGTAAATCAGAATTTTCAGATAATGCGGCTTTAAATTTCGTCGTAACATCATCACTTTTATGGTGGTACGGGTGTCGCCAACCTTCGCCCTGTTTGTGGGCATAGTCGACCAAATAACCAAATCCATGGTGGGTGTTTCCATAACCGATTTGATAGCCCATTAATGCGTTGGAACCGACTTCTAGTGCGGCATGACCCATTGGCGTTCGCGGCACATCTTTTGTTACAAAATTTAATACTCCACCTGTGGTGTGAGGCCCGTATAATATGGAATCCGCGCCTTTAATCAGTTCCAGTCGCTCAATGCGGAATATAGAAGGTGAGTATAATAATTCATTATTACCATATGGAGATAGTGAAATAGGAACGCCGTCTTCTAGTACAGTCATTTTTGATGCATATTGCGAGCTCATTCCTCGTACGCCTATGTTTAATCGGTAGCCATTTCCATCTTCATCGCGCACCATTACACCAGGTATGGTTTGCAGCATTTCACCAGCATTGGCGGGTTGATGTATAAAAATATCTTTGGCAGACACCACGTGAGCTGTTCCAGAAATGGCCTTCAGGTCAGACTCTGTATCGCCAATCACTTTCTTATCTGGTAATTTTACATTAGCAAGTACGATTTGATTGACTAACAGGGTTAAAACAAAAGTAAAAACAAGCTGGTTTATTGTGCGCTTTAGCATTGGTTACTCCTTTAAGGGTGCAAGGATCAGCGACCCTAATCCTATTGATGGGCGTCATCACTGTCAAGCTATTATCGTATTTGGAACAGACAAAATTCTATTTTTTTAAATAATTCTT
>JAQBTH010000021.1 GCA_027623425.1 bacterium
GTTTTTGCTTTTTTATAAGGGTGTTATAATACTCAAAATGTCTAAAAAACGAATCAGAATACACGTGAATCCATTAAGCTTCCATCAAAAAATGGAAACAATTGATTTTGGTGCCATTTTTCAAAATCCAAATCAACCCCTATGTGTGGAGATTGGGTGTGGAAAAGGCGTCTTTTTGCGGCATTATGCCAAGAAACACCCAGAAAAAAATATTATTGGTATCGAAGTGCGCCGATCCGTTGTCGATTGGTTAAACGATCGCTTAACACCCATGGCGCTTGGAAATGCAGTGGTGCAACATGGTGCTGGTGAGCGCTGCTTGGAAGACCAAATCGCAGATGGAAGTTTGGAAAGTGTATTTGTCTTTCACCCTGACCCTTGGATTAAAGACCGCCATCAGAAACGGCGTATTATACGAGAGTCTGTCATTGAGCTAATTGCCAAAAAACTGATGCCAGAGGGGCGCTTGTATATTGCCACAGATGTGGAATCACTTTGGGAAGATATTGATAGCAAGATGCAAAACTCGACGCAGTTTAGCGCGAGTAATGACGACCTATTTTGGCAAAGTGACTATACGTCTCATTGGTCAGAATTTAGTAAGCGTGATGGCCGGGGGAATTTTTATGCGACTTACTCTCGGGTATGATAAACTAGCTTAATATTGGGGGAATATGCAATTGAGGAGACAAAATTATGGTGATTAAAACCGCAGTTACGATTGATTGGTCCACGAAAACAAAGGTTGTTTATTTGGGGTATTTCGAAGGGTTTAAATCAGTAGATTTTAATTCTTATGGTATTCCTAAGCCATTTCTTGATGCTGTTTTGGCATCTGCAAAAGACAAGGAATTATCGGGAAAATCTGGCAATCAAAGTGTATTTGTTGGTCAAGGTAAACACCTCGGGCAACGCATTGTTCTAGTCGGATTAGGTAAGAAAGACGCGCTTACAGTAGACGTTCTTCGCAAATTAGCCGGTGAAATTGGCCGGAATGCAAACGCATCAAAATTATCTGATATCACCATTGCAATGCCAAAAGAAGTTGGCGAGTTGGATTCCAGTTGGGTAGGGCAATCCCTGTCTGAGGGTATCGGCCTTGGCACGTATAAATTCGATCAATATCTAAGTAAAAAAGAGGGAAAAGAAACGCCTCTAAAATCAGTGACGATAGTGGCTGAAAAAGCGGCACAAACAGCGATTAAAAAAGGCGCAGAAAAAGGTGTTGTGGTGTCTCAAAGTGTGGCGGTGGCTAGAGATCTAGCAAACACCCCTGCAAACGATTTAACACCCAAACTATTTGTTGATTATGTAACGAAGTTAGTTGGTAAAGCAAAAGGATTTAAAGTAACCATTATTGATGCAAAAAAAGCAAAGCAACTTAAGATGGGTGCCTTACTTGGTGTGGGGCAAGGGTCTATCAACCCACCTTATCTTTTGATAGTGGAATACAGCGGTGCCGCAAACACTGAAAAACCAATCGCCCTTGTGGGTAAAGGCGTGACCTTTGATACAGGCGGAATATCAATTAAGCCGAGCACAGGAATGGGTGAAATGAAAGGCGATATGGGCGGTGCGGCAGCGGTTGTTGGCGCATTAAATGCCACCATGAATTTACGACCTAAGAAAAATATTCTGTTTGTCACGCCGTTAGCAGAAAATATGCCATCGGCTACGGCACAACGTCCAGGCGATATTGTAAGAGCCATGAACGGCAAATCAATTGAAATTACAAATACCGATGCAGAAGGACGTTTAATATTGGCAGATGCCTTATGTTACACCGTTAAGCAAAAACCAAAAGAGATTGTGGATCTTGCTACTCTTACCGGCGCCTGTGTAATTGCGCTAGGAAATAGTGCCTCTGCCATTTTAAGCAACAATGAAGGGCTAGTGGCAACATTCAAAGGTATTGCAGAGCAAACAGGTGATCGCGTGTGGCAACTTCCGTTGTACGACGATCATTTAGAATTGTTGAAATCCAATGTGGCAGATTTGTTGAATGCATACGAGGGGCGTTTAGCCGGCACTAGCACAGCAGCAAAGTTCTTGGAACAGTTCGTCGATGGTACACCATGGTTGCACATGGATATTGCCTCAACAATGAGCTCTAATACCACTAAAGGGTATACCCCAAAGGGGATGACGGGCTCAGGCACGCGCAATTTAATCGAATATATACTAAGTTAACGCTTAAGGCTCATCGCCATTTGCGAAATGACATAAAGTGAAAAGCTCAACAAAATAATAACAGGCCCTGCGGGACGATTGATTCCGATTGCAAGTGCAAGCCCAGCCAGACATTCCAAAAACGCAAGTGCGCTTGCACCAACCATCATACCGCGCAACGTTCGAGAGTACCGTTCAACACTAGCGGCAGGCAACGTAATCAGAGCGAGAACCAGTATCACTCCGACAACCTTTATAAGCACCACGACGCTTAACGAAACCAATGTGTAAAACACGATATTCAGGGCCGTAATCGGAATGTTTGAAATGCGAGAAAACGGGTCGTCAAAAGTAAGGGCTTGGAAGGTGCGGTAAAACACACAAATTGTAATGGTTGCCACACCTGCCATACCTGCGAGTAGGGCCACATCATTGAACTCAACCAGTAGTAGGCTACCAAACAAATAGCCGATTAAATCGGCGGCATAGCCCTCTGTTTGAAATATCAACAGAATACCCAGTGCCATGCCGGCAGCCCAAAGTGCGCTTAACGCCGTGTCTTCGCGATTCAATAGTTTGTCTTTAAACACGCCCATAGCAATGCCCAAAAGGCCTGAAAAAAATAAGGCCACAGTAAAGGGCGGAAGGCCTAACCAAAATCCAAGCCCAATACCACCAAAAGCTGCGTGTGAAATGCTGCCGGCAATCAACGCCACACGCCTAACCACAATCAAAGTGCCCACAATCCCACATAATATGCTAGCAAAGAGGCTGGCAACGACGGCCATTTGCACAAACGGCATGCTTAAATAATCAATCATGCTCATGTCCTTCTAAGTGACGGTGGGTGTGGCCGTGTCCAATTAAGTCCACATGGCAACAATAGGCAGCCTCGATATCTTTGGGCATCAATTCTTTATCGCCATGGTAATGCATTGTTTTGTTCAGGCATGCAATTTTATTCACGTAACGCGATACCGCTGAAATATCATGTGACACCATCATAATGCTGGTTTTGCCTTTAAGGGTTTCTAATATTTCATATAAACAATATTCATTATGACTATCTAAATTGTTAGAGGGTTCATCTAATATTAATAGTTTTGGGTCATCCATTAATGCCCGCGCCAGTAGCACCCGTTGGCGTTCTCCTCCAGAAAGTTCGCGAAATGTGCGCTCCGAAAGCTGGTCGGCATTGGTTTTTTTAAGCATCGCCATTGCCGCCATTTTATCGTCATCGTTAAACCATTTGAATAAGCGGCCTTTCAGACGCGCCATCATGACCACTTCTAAAACTGTAATCGGATATGCAAAATCATGGCTGGCATACTGCGGAAGATACCCAATGTTGATGCGCCCTTTTTCAGGGGGAAGCCCAAACACAAGCGCCGTGCCTGAATCGGGTTGCTCTAAGCCCAATATAATAGATATTAGAGTTGACTTTCCACCACCATTAGGGCCGATGATGGCCATATAATCGCCAGACAGCATTGAAAAATTAACATCGTGCAACACGGGGCGTGGCCCATATGAAAAGGATAGCGTGTCTACTTTAAGTATGGTATCTTTGCTCATGTCAAAACCTTACATGCACTCTAGAGTAGTGCGAACGGAGTGTCAATTGAAATCAACGGCATTTTGGGCGCGCTTCATGGCCATATTGCTATTGTTTGCGCTCTCCCTCCCCAATACCGTATTCGCAAAAATTCCTGTGAATGTGGTAGTTAGTATTGCACCTCTTGCTGAAATGGTGAACGCGGTTGGTGGCCACGACGTAAGAATGTCCGTTTTGTTGCCGCAAAATACAGCACCTGCCTTGTACGAGCCAACAAGTAAAGCGCTCGTGCAATTAAGGCGTGCCGATATATTTGTAGGCATTGGGCTTTTACCGTTTGAAACCATTCATTGGAACGCCTTTATCAGTCAGAATAAAACCATGCATGCATTGGCGTTGGGCAAAACACTTCACCATCATCAACTTATTTTTGGTCACAACCACCACCATCACCCAGATGATGAGGCTGATGTCGGAGCAGAAATGGGTGTGGACCCCCATGTGTGGATGGATCCATTAATAATGAAAGAGTTTAGCCGGGAATTTGCAAAAGCACTGGTTCAGCGTGAGCCGCGATTAGCGACTCAGGTAAAATTGCGTTTAGCAAAGTATGAGGCACATTTAGACCGGCTACATGCTCAAATACAAGAGCAGTTGGCCAATCAAACGCAGCGTTTTTTTATCACTTACCACCCCACATACACCTACTTCGCCAATCGATACGGTTTAGAACAAAGAAGTTTAGAGCATGAAGGCAAGCCGCCAACGCTAACCCACATGGTGAACTTGGAGCGCACAGCACGATATAAGAATATTAAGGTGGTGATAGTCGAGAACCATTACCGCTCTCGGTTGGCCAATCGATTTGCCAGGAAAATTGGCACAGAAGTAGTTGTTGTGAATCCGCTAAGTCCAAAATACTCCCAATCCTTACTATTGCTGGCCAATATAATAAGCAATCCTAAATTTAAATGATATAATACTCACTTATGACGGTTTTACTTAATACCCAAACAGTGCGTTTCCAAGACAAAGCTCCCATCAATACGACCTTAGTATCCTCAATTAAGAGCTTCGAATATAATCAATCTCTTTTTGAAGGCGCGCTTAGGCAAGACAAATTAGAGCCTTTGGAGATATTTAAAAGTAACTCAGGTTTAAGCGGTGTTTCGTTTCAAGACAGTCGAATTGAACTAAAAAACCCATCGTTTAATGTGGTGTCCGATGCCTTCCCCCGTATTTCCTCTATTCACAAAGGTAAAGTGCTCGGTGTTATACCAAAAGCGAATAAGCCAAAAGGCAAACGAGTCGCGGTCTTATTTTCAGGCGGGCCAGCAGCAGGTGGGCACAACGTATTAATTGGTATTTGCGATATGTTGGGGAAAGACAATACGCTTTTAGGCGTTCGTTCAGGGCAAAAGGGATTAATTAGAGGCGATATTTTCGAAATTAGCACCGAGGAATTAAATGAAAGACGCAATGGCGGTGGGTTTGATTTTTTAGGTACGGACAGAACGAAAATAAAAACCATAGAACAAATGGCCCATGTGGCCAACACGGTTAAGCAACACAAGATCGATGCCATTGTTATTATTGGGGGTGATGATTCAAATACCAATGCAGCCGTACTCGCTGAAGCGCTTTTCGAATTAAACTGCGCCGTTATCGGCGTGCCTAAAACAATAGACGGTGATTTGCAGGTTAGTCGCATACTCCCAATTTCATTTGGGTTTGATACGGCCACCAAAATATATGCCGAAATGGTGGGAAACATCATTCAAGATTCGGTGTCGAGTCTGAAATATTGGCACTTCATTAAATTGATGGGCCGATCGGCAAGCCAGGTCACAATGGAAGTCGCGCTACAAACCATGCCGGCAGTGGCGCTTATTTCAGAAGAGATCGCAAAGAATCACTGGTCACTAAACGATATTGTGGATCAAATTACATCTGCGGTAGTGGCGCGCCATGGCACAGGCGTGCATCACGGAGTCGTGCTTATTCCAGAAGGTGTGATCGAGTTTATGCCCGATTTCACAGGTTTAATACAGGCGTTAAACGAATACCTAGTTCAATTAGCACCAGAATTGAAAAATAAATCGGCAGAAGAAAAACGCCAACTCGTTATAAAGGCATTGCCAAAAGAAGCACGCATCGTATTTGAAAGTTTGCCAAACGAGTTTGCCGCAGACTTATTGATAGATCGTGATTCCCACGGAAACCTACAGGTGTCGCGGATTGCCACAGAACAGTTGTTTGCACGAATGGTAGAAGAACGATTGGCAGAAATTCAAGCCGATCCGTCTATATTAAGAACGAAATTGCACGTTGAACTATCGCCTGAAGCAATCGGGCGGCTCTCAGTATTTAACTTTGCAAGCCAAACCCATTTTATAGGCTATGAAGGCCGATGTGGCGCGCCCTCTCGTTTTGACGCCACCTTCACTTATAATTTAGGTATTGTTGCTGGTGCGTTAGCGTTAGAAGGCAAAACAGGGTATATGGCTGCAATTACTGATTTTCATAACGGAGGTCGCGCGTTGGCCATTCCTTTGACGGGCTTAATCCGGTCTGAATTACGAGATGGAAAAGACGTGTTTGTGATCGAAAAAGCACTGGTAGACACTGATGCGCCAGCGTTTGACTACTTCACGTCTAGGCGCGAAGAATGGGCAAAATCGGATTGTTTTTCAAGCCCCGGCCCGCGTCAATATTGGGGGCCACACGCCAACCAAATGCCCATTAGCGTGGCCTTGAATCAAGGGTATGACTCGATTTACTATTCGCTTGGCAATTCCAGCTAAGTTCTTTTGGGGGAACGGATACAGGGGGAACACACAATAAGGAGCGTACAATGACAAACACTAAAACAGGGGCAGAGAATGTAAGATGGAATTTGAACGAGTTATGCCGTTCATTATCAGACCCGTCAATTGAGAAATCCTTAAAAAAAGCGTTAAAAGATGCACAGGATTTCGAGAGAAAATACAAAGGCAAGATTAAATCCTTAACGCCTGCTGCATTGCGAAAAGCCCTTGACGAAAAAAGCGCGCTTATTACACCCATATACAAAATAGGGCAGTATGCCAGCCTAGTGTATAGCACTGATACTGCAAATGAGACGGCTCGCGCACTCAGTGATAAAATAGACGCGATGGGGTCTGAAATTGGCAACCATATGGTGTTCTTTTCACTAGAACTAGGCGCAGTAAGCAAAAAAAAGATGGCAGAATTCACATCGGCTAAAATTCTTGATGCCTTTCACTACAAACTACAGCGCATACATGATAATGCCGAACATCAGCTTAGCGAAAAAGAAGAGCAGCTAATAAACTTAAAGGATTTAACGGGTGTAAATGCCTTTGAAACGCTATATACCGAAATTACGTCTAAGTATCAATTTGAAATAACGGTTGATGGTAAAAAGCAAACGTTAAATGGGTCTCAGTTGCGCGCGCTTCGCCAGCACAAAGATGCGAAAGTACGTAGAGAAGCCATGGCAAAATTTTACGCACAATATGAAGAAGATAGCCATATCTATTCAAACATATTTAACGCGATACTAAAGGACTATAATACCGAGCGCCAATTGCGTAAGTATAAATCGCCAATATCCATTAAAAACAAAGGAAACGACCTTGAAGACAAAGCCGTTGAAGCCTTGCATAAAGTGACTCGGGAAAGTTACCCACTAGTACAACGTTACTACACCCTTAAAAAGAAAATCCTAAAATTAAAATCACTGACTTTAGCCGATATTTACGCGCCAATGCCCGGTTCTGATAAATCCATTTCATGGTCAGAGGCCAAAAAAATGGTATTAGACTCATTTAAGCAGTTCGATGATGAGTTTTACGGTTTTGCAAAACGCATGTTTGATGAAAAGCGCATTGATGCGCCCACATCGCCTACCAAACGCGGCGGCGCCTTTTGCAGCAGTTCCACTCCCGATGTAGGGCCATATGTTATGTTAAATTACCTTGGGCGCTCCCGTGATGTGTCTACCATTTCCCACGAGATCGGCCATGCCATTCATGCCTACTATTCCATGAAGCAGCCATTATGGAATTACCATGCTATTTTGCCACTGTGCGAAACGGCATCTGTATTTTGTGAGATCGTTTTAACTGATTACATGAAGAGCAAGGAAAGTAGTAAAAAAGAACGCCGAGTCATGTTGACCGATCAATTAGAAGATTTGTTTGCCACGTCTCATCGCCAGAATATGTTTTCTCAATTTGAAATGGCGGCCCATGATGCCATAGGGAAAGGCTACACCAGTGCGGATGTGTTATGCCAAATGTACACAAAAGAATTGCGCGCCATGTTTGGTGATTCAGTGGATTATACCGATGAATACCGATGGGAGTGGAGCACAATCCCTCACATTTTTCAGTCGCCATTTTATGTGTATAGTTATAACTTTGGCAATTTATTAGTCTTGGCGCTGTATCAACAGTATTTAGAAGAAGGGGCCAGTTTCTTGCCCAAACTCAAAGCGGTTTTAAGTTTGGGTAGTGCTGCGTCACCGAAGGACATTACTGCAATAGTTGGGGCTGATATTTCAAAGCCTGCGTTCTGGCGTAAATCATTAAAGTACATCGAAGGTCTAATAGACGAACTAGAAACGCTAATATAATCTATTTTCTTGATATTGAGGCTGGCGTACGTCATAGTTAACGTATGTCGAGTAAAAAGTGCCAGCTCATAATCAAGCACAAATGTGCAAAAACAGAAGCCTACCTTGTTAGTAAAACAGGTGAGGTTATGGGCTTCGCGGAACAAAAGCACCAGTTAATCACTGAAAAGCCCGGGTGGGTTGAATACGACCCGCTGGAAGCCACATACGCACTAAGAAGTGCCATAAGTAGTGCGGTAAAGAAAGCCAAAATACCCGCGAAGAACATCCATTCCATTGGGATTTTAGCAGAACCGCAATCCATGTTGGTGTGGGACAGAGACACCGGGCAACCCCTAACGCCGATTTTACCGGCAGGTTGCGAACGCGCCAGTGCCGTATCTCAAATTTTATCCCAGACCCGTTTAGGCAAAGACATACATAAAATTACTGGGGTGCCGTTCAACCCACACACTTTGGGCGCCAAAATCAAATGGATTCGCGATAATATGCCCGACGTTAAGGCGCAACTCGATGCCGGTAACGCCATGGTGGGTACCGTTGATACCTGGTTGGTGTACCACCTTACAGGTCGAAAAGCGGTGGTTATGGCCAGTTCTCAAGCCGCACAGACCTTGCTTTTAGACCCTGCCACCCAAAAATGGGACCCATTTTTAGTCAATGAATTTGGGCTGACTAACAAGCAACTCCCCAAGTTAATAGGCATCGGTCAATTAGCCGGTAAAACGTCCGGTTTTGTGCCATTGCCAGACGCCATTCCAATCTCGGCAATCGCCACGCTGGCAGCCATGGAAATGTTTGGTCAGGGTGCGTTTCATTATGGCCAAGCGTGCCTGCACTTCGGGTCGCTTTCCACACTCCGGTTTTTTACAGGCAGCACCTATGTGGCGTCTCAAACAGGGCATGCCCATGGTTTAATGCTCACGCCGCAAGGCCCTGCGCACTACAAAGAAAGTTACACTCTAAGTATGACCTCCATGTTGACGTGGTTGCAACAGGTAGACGTGACGAGTTTGCCTTCAGGCTCACAACCAACGGCATCACTAACGGACAGACTCAATCTTGCAGACATTCAATTGCCGCCTCAACATGGTTTGCATATTATTCCGGCCAATCTGGACAGCATCTCACCCGCGAATAAAACCGATCAAACCTTTCATATTTTAGGCATTAATTCGCGCACGCGCTTTCACGACATTGTAAATGCCGTCATGGCCTCTGTGGCGCACTGTGTAAAGGTGCTTATTGATAACGCAGAGTCCAATTACTCTTTACGATTTAAAACCTTGCATGTCACAGGTGATATGGCCAGGACTAGCCCTTTCGCGCAATATTTAGCGGATGTCTTGCAAATTCCTGTAACGCGCTACAAAACAGAGCATTCTGCCATTTTATCGGCGGCTTGGGCCATGCATTTAGTGAGTCCGTTCTTTACTAAAACCCAAACGCTCTCCAAGGTAAACCGGGTTGAAATTACCTATCTACCTGAAATAGATCCTCTATCTAGCTTTACCTACCAACAAACGTGGGAAAATGGGCGTAAATTGTCCGCTAGGTAGCCGAACTGCCACACACCCGATATACTAGGCGCATGATTTTAGGACTAAATACAGCAGCGGGGCAATTTGGAATTGCACTTCTCTCAGATGAGGGAGTTGTGCGTCGTGCACTAACCTGGCTATCGAAACACCAAGACTCAGAACAATTGCACGCCATCATTCAAACAGAACTAACCGCCCTTGGCGCAAACTTTGACTCGCTAAATAAAATTGGCATCGCCAACGGGCCGGGCGGCTATACAGGCCTGCGTTTAGGTATTTTATGTGCAAAAACAATTGCGCAAGTGCAACAGATACCACTAATTGCAATGGGTACATTGGAAGCTGTTGCGGCACAATACCGAGACCGTGATGACGTTTATTTATGTTTAATTCCCGGCATAAAAGGTGAAGTGAATGCCGCCATGTACACCACCGAAAACGGCGTGGTAACGGAATTATTAGCGCCTATAGTCTGGTCATTTACCCATCTCTCCAAAATGCTGGCTCAGTTTGAAGCGCCGATTTGCGTGTGCGGAGTGTTTACCCAAGAAATGGAACAGGTGCTAATAGAGTCAAACAATCCAAACGTAACACGACTAAACGCTCCAATCGATCCAGTAATAATTGCCAGGCACGCATTTGAGAGCACAAACCATACGCCTTTAAATCAAATAAATCCCATCTATCCCTACGAAATAGGCTAAACGGTGATGGGGTGGCGTTTTAATATTTGGCAGTACAGGTGCCTAGTTGGTATAATTCTGAGGTAGAAACGGAGTGTTAGAACTGAAAATTAAAGAGCGACAAGCCGCGATACTAACATCAACGATCGAACATTATATCTCTACCGGTGAACCTGTGGGTAGTAAATCCTTGCTATCCATTAGTGATTTGGGAGTAAGTGCCGCAACCATTCGAAATGAATTGGCCGAATTAGAAGTGCTAGGGTATTTAGACCACATCCATACCAGTTCTGGGCGAATACCCACAAACAAGGGTTATCGGTATTACGTGAATTGCCTGCTTGCAAGCCCGTTACACGGGGACAACGAGTGGAATGCTGTATTGGCCAATCATGTAACAAGCATTCAATCTAAGTATGAATCCTTGGGTGAGGTTCTATCTGAAATTTCAATCCTACTTGCCGATGTGATGGATAGCGCCGCCGTAGCCGTTGTGTTTCCGAGGCAAGAAGAAGAGCTCTCTCGCTTGGTAGCCGCAGGGCACTCACGTTTACTAAAATGTAGAGAGTTTATGGACGTGTCAAAGGCGCAGCGCGTTTTAGAGACCTTGGAACAAACCGACCACCTTGCAAAGCAATTAACCTGCTGGCTCTCTGATCGTAAACAAGTCATAATAGGGGAAGAAAACACAGAGGAAAATTTGAAAGAATGTTCCTTGGTATTGGCACCAATGTTTTTAGGAAAAGATAGCGGTGGTTTGGCTATTGTGGGCCCAACACGCATGAATTATAGAAAATTGATCCCGATGTTGCGCCTGTTGTCAGGCCACATTGAGCGACACGTACTAACTGGGAGGAATTAACATGGCTAAAAAGAAAAAAACGAAAACAGAAACGGAAAATGAAACCATCGTGAACGAAGACAGTCAGGCGAGTGAAGAGGCTTCTGAAAATAATAGCGTGGAAGGTGACATGCCAGAGCCACTAGAATTGGATATGGATCAACTACAGGCCGCTATTAACGATGCGAAAAGTACCCAACAGAATTCCAAAGACGAAGTCTTACGCGTAAGAGCTGAATTCGAGAATTTTAAACGCCGCAAAGAACAGGAAAAAGAGGAATTTATGAAATACGCCAATGAAAAGGTGATTTTGGAAATTCTACCCGCTCTAGACAGTTTCGATATGGCAATTGCACAGGCAGATTCCACGGATAATAAAGACGTAAAAAATGTGATCGTTGGGTTTCAATACATCCATCAACAACTCACCTCGGCACTTGAAAAGCAAGGCGTCACGCGTATTGAGTCTTTGGGAAAAGAGTTTGACCCTAAATTGCACCAAGCGATGGGAAAAGAAGCGGTTGAAGGTAAGGAAAAGGACACTGTTGTGAAACAATTGCAGGCAGGCTATTCATTAAATGGCCGTGTGATACGCCCTGCAATGGTAATGCTGGCTGAATAGTTTTTAGAAGGAAAACCTAGTACTCATATGAGTAGATAGATTGGCTGTTCCAGTCATGAATTTCCACGTGAATTGTGGCGTGTGGCGGCGTATGAGGCTCGGATTTAATACTGTTATCCATTTCTGTCTCCTTTTAATTGATACAGTCTTTATCGGTGCAATATGACAAAGTATTTACTAGATATTTATGTGTCAGAGTAAACATGCACGGCCTCATAATTTGATTGGAGCGATTGGCACAAAAACTGCAATGACACTGGTGAACGTTTTTATAATGTGAAAGCAGTTAAAAGATGTTCACGTCTCACCCACACAATTTCGGTTTAAGGGTGGGGCACAGGATAAAATTATTAATGGACATGTTCAATAATTAAACAATGCCGACATGTTTATGTTCAATAAATGAACAGAAGGAGTACAAAAATGGGTAAAACAATAGGAATCGATTTAGGAACCACAAACTCGTGTTTCGCGGTTATGGAAGGTGCAGATGCGGTTGTTATCGCTAACGCAGAAGGTGCGCGTACGACGCCATCAATTGTGGCATTTGGTAAAGACGGCGACACATTAATCGGACAGGTAGCAAAACGCCAAGCGGTTACTAATCCTAAAAATACATTGTATTCGGTTAAACGCTTTATGGGGCGTTCATATAAAGAAGTACAAGAGGAAGAAAAACAAGTTCCTTATGAAGTAGGGAAACGTAAAGATGGCGTGATTGTCATTAAAACAGATGACGGTAAAGAGTACACTCCACCTGAAATCTCAGCAAAAATATTACAAAAAATTAAAAAAGACGCAGAAGCATATTTGGGTGACACTGTTGATAAAGCAGTTATCACTGTTCCTGCTTACTTTAACGATGCTCAGCGTAAAGCAACAAAAGACGCCGGCGAAATTGCAGGGCTTGAAGTATTGCGTATCATCAACGAACCTACTGCAGCCGCTCTTGCCTATGGTATTGATAAAAAAGGCGACCAAAAAATAGCCGTTTATGACTTCGGTGGCGGTACATTTGATGTCTCTATTCTTGAAATTGGTGATGGCGTATTTGAGGTTCTATCTACAAATGGTGATACTCATCTTGGTGGCGACGATTTAGACGAAGAGATTATTAACTGGTTGATTTCTGAATTTAAAAAAGAACAAGGAATCGATATTTCAAAAGACCAGATGGCCTTACAGCGTCTTAAAGAAGCAGCTGAAAAAGCGAAGATCGAATTGTCGTCTACGTCATCTACAGACATTAACTTACCATTCTTAACCGCAGACCAAACGGGTCCTAAGCATTTGAATGTAACGCTGTCTCGCCTTAATTTTGAGAAAATGATCGAGTCGTACATTAAGCGCTCCATTTCGCCTTGCGAAAAAGCGATCAAAGACGCCGGTGTTGCTAAAAGCGAAATAGACGAGATTATTTTAGTAGGTGGTACAACACGTATCCCTGCAATTCAAGCCGCAGTAAAAGAGTTTTTTGGTAAAGACCCATCTAAAGGCGTTAACCCTGATGAAGTGGTTGCGCTAGGTGCTGCGATTCAAGCCGGAGTTCTGTCTGGTGATGTGAAAGATGTTGTGTTGCTAGACGTAACGCCTCTTTCCTTGGGAATCGAGACTCTTGGTGGCGTATGCACTAAACTAATTGAACGTAACACCACAATTCCTACAACGAAGTCACAAGTGTTTTCAACAGCAGCAGACGGTCAAACCAGTGTTGATATTCATGTGCTTCAAGGTGAGCGCGAAATGGCCGGTGATAACCGCACCCTAGGTCGCTTTACATTAGAAGGAATTGCTCCTGCACCACGAGGCATCCCTCAAGTAGAAGTAAGCTTTGATATCGATGCCAATGGTATCGTGAACGTGAAAGCGATGGATAAAGGGACGGGTAAAGAGCAAAAAGTTACGATTACAGCGAGTTCTGGTTTATCTGATGCGGATATTGAAAAGATGAGAAAAGATGCTGAAGAGCACGCCGAAGAAGACAAGGCAAAACGTGAAGGAATTGAAGCGAAGAACGAAGCGGAGTCATTGGTATACCAAGCTGAAAAAATGCTTAAAGACAACGAGGATAAATTGTCCGATGAGCAAAAAACGAAGCTAAAAGAAGGTGCCGAAAGCTTAAAGAAAACCATTGAAGGTGGCGATCTTGATGCGATTAAGGCTGAGAAAGAAACCTTCCAAGCGGTGGTTTTAGAGGTTGGCGGTTCTATGTATCAAGCAGAGCAAGCAGCAGCTGGACAAGAGGCTGAAGCTGGAAACTCTGAAGAAGAAAAACCAAAAGACGACACTGTTGTTGATGCTGATTTCACAGAAGTAGATTCCGATAAAGAAACAGAGTCTGAGGCGAAATAAATATGGCCGAGGATTTATACGCGACGCTGGGGCTCTCTAAGGGCGCCAGCGTCGCGGAGATTAAAAAGGCCTACAAAAAAATGGCGCGTCAGTACCATCCTGATGTGAACAAAGACGCGGGCGCAGAAGACAAGTTTAAAAAGCTACAACGGTCTTATGACATATTGTCCGACCCTAAAAAGAAATCGCAGTACGATCAGTTCGGTGTGACAGACGACCAAATGGGCGGTGGCGGCCAGGGCGGATTTGGCGGTTTTGGAGGGTTTTCAGGCGGTGGTTTTGAAGATATTTTCGAAACCTTTTTCGGAGGCATGGGTGGCGGTGCACGCCAAGGCGGCGGTGGTAGACGTGAACACCGTGGCGAAGACCTTCGATATGACCTAGAAGTTACGCTAGAAGACATAACAGATACGAAGTCAGTTTCGATTGAAATTTACCGTATGGATCCCTGCGATGATTGTAGTGGGTCTGGTGCAAATGGCAGTTCGGGAAAATCAACCTGCCCAGAATGTGGTGGGGCAGGCCAGGTGCGCCAGGTGCAACAAACCATGCTAGGTTCCTTTACTCAGGTTGCCACGTGCCATGTGTGTAATGGTGACGGGCAGATCATTAAAGACCCCTGCCGCAAATGCCACGCATCAGGTATTCAGAAAAAGAAAAGCAAGTTGCAGGTCGATGTGCCAGCCGGTATTGAAGATGGAATGAAGCTTCGCATGACGGGTAAGGGTAACAGCGGCCGAAATGGTGGCCCCAAAGGCGACATGTATGTGTTTATCAGCGTTAAGCCCCACGATGTGTTTAAGCGGGATCATGAAGATATTCATGTCGAGGTTGATGTGTCTGTGGTAGATGCGGTGCTTGGCACGACGATCAATGTGCCGACCCTTAAGGGAAGGCCGAGCTCAAGATTCCCGAAGGGACTCAGCCAGGAACTGTGTTTCGTATGAAGAATAAGGGCTTGCCGAGACTTTCGTCTTTTGGCCAAGGTGATCAGCATGTCAGTATTCGCGTGGTTGTTCCAAAAAAACTATCCAAAGAACAGAAGGACCATTACGAGGCGTTGCGAAGCGCTTAATTTTTAAGATCTAACGCAAGTATGCCCTGAATAGTGTGGGTGTATATCTAGCGGGTTAAAACAGATCTCGCTACCTTCTGGTAGCGAGACGCCCAGTGTGTGAAACACGCTAATACCTTGGAGTTTGGCATAGGCTTCTTTTTTGGTCCACAGTTCATAAAAGCGGTCGCGCTGATCAGTGTCGTCGTCTATCTTTTCTAATTGTTTGAACTCGTCTATCGAAAAATAGCGTTTGGCCACTCGCATATCTTGCGGGCGCTTTTCTTGGATATCCACGCCAACGGGTGAATCCCCGTATGCACACACGACAAACTTACCAGAGTGAGACACGTTGTAGTGAAAATCAGGGTGCCCAACAATAAAGGGTTTTCCTCCATCTCCTGTAGCAAAAAAAATGTCGTGATCAGAAATACCTAAAATTTCTTTCGCCACTTCCCGTACGAGTATTTCGCTTAGCGCCACTCTTAATTTCTCATCGTCAGACTTTATTTTTATAAGGCGTTCTTGGCGCTCTGCGCTTAAAGCCCCGATTTCCAAATTCGAAAACTTATACTCACTAATGGTTTTAACGCGATATAAAATCATTTGGCCGAAAGAGGGGCGTTGCTTCCGAGCTTAGTTTTGTGAATCTTGCTTAGCTGCACGTATTTTTGCGCCCAGCTCACTTGGTTTTGAAAGTGCTCATCAGGGTTTTCAATGGTTTTGATAATTTTGCCAGGAACACCCACCACCATTGAAAAATCAGGGATGATAGCGCCTTCTTTGACCACGGCACCCGCTCCAATAATGCATCCTTTGCCGATTTTTGCGCCTGAAAGAATGATTGCGCCAATACCAATTAAGCAACCATCCCCAATCACACAGCCGTGTAAATTCACATGGTGACCCACAGTAACATCATTGCCCACAATACAGGGTTTGTCGTTTTCAATATGCAAAATACAGCCATCCTGAATATTGCTACGTTCCCCAACCTCAATGCGGTTAATATCCCCCCTAAGCACGCTGTTGTACCACACCGAACTGTCTTTTTTTAAAATCACATCACCCATTACCTGCGCCCCAGAGGCAATAAATGAGTCTGGATGCAGCTTGGGAGTCTTGTCTAAAACGTTGTCGGGTAAGGTGAATTGAATCATAGGGATTATTGTAGCATATTGGTTCTGTTGGAGTTCAAATTACTAAAACTGCCCTAATAAGTATACGATTGTCCAATTTTAATAAATTCGTTAATCTATTTAGGAAATTAAAGTAAATCGCATTAAAGGAGTCAATTATGGCAGTATACCCCGTTTCTACTAATGTAGCTCAACAGTCTCACCAACCCGCCACTTTATCACCAGTAAACAACACCTTTGGTTTTACGAACCCAGTGGCCGCTATTGGTTTAGGTGTCGCGGCTCATGTTCTAGCTCCAGGGAATATTGACCATTATGCAACGGCATTTTTGGATGCTGCTAAAGGCGCGTTAACGGCGCTAGATGGTGCATTTTCACGTGTTGTGACATGGGCGTCTTTTCCGGGTGCAGATGCCGCCCCTGTTATGACCATCCAGTGTAAAGGGTGAGCTCAAAATGGAATTGATCTATTTGCAAGCTATGAAGCGGCTGGAAAAGCGGACCCCAATGACCTTGGTGAAAATGGATTCGGTGCCCAAATTACCAGCCCGGAAGGCGACGTTTTGATGTCAGCTATCTTCAATGAAGGCGGAAAGGTTGAGTATTCAATTGGTGACGTAACGGGCGTCGCGGATGTTGCAAATATGAAATTTGATACCGATGTAATTCCTGCAGAGGGGATTTCGTTTGATGTTGGTGACTACAAAGTAAACTTAAGTATTTGGAATGTTGTGACCTTTAGTGAGGGGCAATCCATAAGTTTAACTGAATTAAACCAAAAAAATCATAATAAACTTAGTGTTAAGGTATTCCACGGTGAAGAGGAGAAGATAACTGTTTATCTAAACTTAGACTTAGCAAAGCGCATTGTGAAAGAGCATTTATCACCAAGTCACAAGCATGAAGAACTTTAACCCGGCCTACTAAACGCTTTGCGTAATTTGTCAGCCTCGTTTATACTTAAACTTAAGTATCTGTATCGTGGAGGATAGTACCCTAATGGCAGGACATAATAAATGGTCCAAAATTAAGCATAAAAAAGCCAAGGAAGACGCCCATAAAGGCAAAGCCTTTACTAAAGTCGTACGGGAAATTATGGTGGCAGCCAAGTCTGGCGGAGCTGATCCAGATATGAATCCTGCGCTGCGTTTATGTATTCAAAAGGCCAAATCAGTGAATATGCCCAATGACAATATTAAGCGTGCAATCGAAAAGGGAGCAGGCGGCGGAGACGGGTCTGACTTGGAACAAATTACCTATGAAGCCTATGGGCCAAATGGTGTTGCGCTTTTAATTGAAACATTAACTGATAATCGCAATCGTACATTGCCTAACTTGAAGATGATTGTGAATAAGGGTGGCGGAAATATGGCGGAGCAAGGCTCTGTCGCGTACATGTTCGATAAAAAAGGTGTTGTTTATTTTGAGCCAGGTGCGAACGAAGAGCAGATAATCGAAATTGCCCTTGAAGCTGGTGCCGATGACGTGCGCAGCGATGAGGATGGTAGTGTGGTTGTTGAAACTTCTCCAGGACACTTCGAATCGGTCGTGACCGCTATTTCAAATGCGGGGATAGAATACGCAGACGCCAATTTGGACATGGTCGCTCAAACAATGATCCCACTAGATAAAGAATTGGCAGCCAAAATCTTAAAATTAGTTGATGCGATTGAAGAAGACGACGATGTGCAAAATGTATATGGCAATTATGAGATAGATGAGGCTATTGCTGAGGAATTAATGGGTAACTAATGACGCAATCTTCCCACTCACTCTACTCTAAATATGCACTATTCTTTCTGACCTTATTTACTGGGGCAGTTTTGTTCGCGACGGACGCACACGCGAACCCTAAGGGGCCCACTGTTATTGCCGCTAATGCATCGGATTTTGATACGGCTAGGCCTGGAGAGACGGCGCCTGTACTTTATGTAACTGTGCAAAGAGGAGCCTCAGATAACTTTATTGAAAATGTATCGGTAACAACAAATGTCACAGCACCTGGAGTGGATGATATATTGTTTGGTAACTCTGCTGATCGCGTGAATCAAGTGTCGGTGTACCTCGATGGAAATACAATTGGTGAGTGGGAGGTTACAGACACTCTAATCGGGTCATTTACTGCCACGTCAGATGTGCAAAATTCACCGGATGGGGTAACGATTGATGTGACACGTATCGATTTGGATGCCCCCGGAGAAACAGTAAAGTTATTTTTCGTTTATAAATACGGCTCCGCAATTCCAGAAGGTAGCGAAGTTGGCTTTTTAATTAACCGATTTCAGTGGTTAGATAATCCAAACGAGCCTAGCGCAACCGTTCTAGTAAATGGTGACGTATCAGCAACCACGGGAAATAGTGTTGAGATGTTCGCGCCTTTAAGCGGTTTAGAACCCATGATCGTGTCGGCAAATTACCAAGATTTTGACCTGATTAACCCGGATGAAAAAGACGCAGTATTTAATTTTACAGTTCAAAAGGGAGCCACTTTAAATATTATAGATCAACTTATTATCGGGAACGAGACTGCTGGCTCAGTAAAGTTTGGTAATGGCAGCAATGAAGTGCGCGAGCTATCAGTATTTATAGATAGCAACTCAAATGGCATATGGGATGACGGTGTAGATACTCAAATCGTAGATAAGGTTTTTGGTGGTGGTGAAACAAACCTAAGTTCGGTGACATTAAACCTAACCCCAGCGATTAACCTAGATGTTCCAGACGAACAACGGCATCTCTTTGTTGTCTATTCGATTGGGAATGATGTTCCCGATGGATCATTTGCCCAAGTCAAAATTAATGGGATGCGTTGGGATAATGGAACAAGCACTAATTTCCTTGTGCGAACAACGGACCCTGGAAATTCCACGGCAACAGACAGTTCCACAGTGTTTATCGAAGCATCGAATACAGAAATTATTGCAATCTCAAGTGAAAACGCAAGCATATTACCTAGAGGCACAACGGGAGATGTGAAATATTTACGGGTACGCAATATCGGCGGTAATACAGTGTCTTTAGAGAAATTTTTAGTGGAAAACCGCGGCGCCACTACGGTATTTGGAAATGGCAGCGATGAGATTAATAAGGTTGCGATTTATTTTGATGCCAATAACGACAGAGTGTTTAATTCAGCAACAGATAATTTAATAGGGTCCCATTCATTTTTAAGTAGCTTTTCAGGCACGATAGCGACCGTTTCTGTCACGCATGCCATGTCTGATGGAGATATAGATGGGTTCTTTGTTACCTATGTTCCAGGTGACGATGTGGTTCTGTCTAGTACGGCAAATGCAAAGGTTACACAAATAAAATGGGGGATTGGAGCAAGTGATATTTACAACCCCAATACATCTACTTCCAATGTTGTTATTTCAGGAATCAATATTGCCTCCACCAAAAATGCGGTAGTAGAAAGTTTTGCGCTACCCGGAGACGCAATACGGCCGATGTTGCGCTTGCAAATTAATCCAAGTGGTGAAAATTTTGTCTTAGATAGCCTAACCGTCTCAAATAATGACGATAACTTTGATTTTAATTTAGATTCCACGGGTAATATTCTGTCTGTGAACCAAGGGGTCACTAAGGTGTGGCTGTATCGTTCCACAGATAATGTGTTTGATGGCGCAGATACGTTATTGCAAGCCATCAGTACTTCGAACGCAGCCGCCACATCAGGAAATACGACTAGCCAAGTGGTGTTTAGTGCATTCGCAACTCAAACGTTAACAGCCGGGGTAACCACGAATTTCTTTGTATTGTATGACATTGGTGGATTAACGGATATACGAAACGCACGTTTTGACGCTGTTAAATCACATGTCGGTATAGATGGTATAAGTGGGCATGGGGAAAGTACGAATTTACCAATTTCGAATTCCCAGCAATTTCCGTCGACACCAGCCGAATCCTTATTAGCGGGATTGTCGTTCTCAACATCAAATGCAGTCTTAAAAAGCATCGTGCCACCGAATAATATATTTGGCGCCGGTATGACAGCTCCAATGTTGCAGTTTTCTCTAACCGCTGAAGGGTTTACGGTTTCTATAAACGCAGTGTCCATACAAAACACCGCATCATTACCATTTGGGACAAGTTCTTTAAACAATAATAAAGTGAAAAAGGCATACTTATATACCGACTCAAGTAGCCTTGATAACGATAGCTTTGATGGGGAGCCCAACGATACTTTGTTAGCAGAAGTTGCCTTAAATGGTGGAAACAATACTGCGACAGTCGTTACATTCAATTTTAGTACAAACGTGGAAATTACAACCGGCAACTCTATTCCGTTTTACGTTGTGTATGATTTTGGAACAACTGTTCCCGTATCGTCCGCAAATGCCCGCTTATTTGGCGCAACAGGGCTTGGCGAGACAACCGCTGGTGTCACGCGATCTGTACGCTTAGCAGGAAGCCTACCTGCGGCGGCCTCCCCAGATGCGGTAGTCTCTTTGCTTGAAGTAAATGTTACTGTGCTTGAAGTCGTCGAATTACACCCTTCCGTATCTGTAAGTGGGCAACTAAATTTACCGATGCTTAGTGTGCGTTTAAGTACAGATGAAAATATTCCAAGCGCAAGTATGACGATTATTGATCCGCAGGGTACCCTAAAATCGAATAATGACGGAGTACGAAAGGTAAAAGTATATCAAGACGTGGCGCCACTTCGGGTATTAAATAGTTCAGATACCTTATTGGGTTCTACAACTTCTTTCACAAACAACGGGCAAACTGCTGTGGTGAACAATATACCTATTCACGATGGCGATGATAATTACTATATTGTGGCTTACGATGTGGGCCATGAGGCAGAAGACGAAACCTTTACCGCTCAGCTAAGTAATGTAAATTTTGGAAGTTCGTCTGGATTTACGGTTGGAGGCAATTTTCCTTTCCCAACAAATGCAACTACGGTGCTGGCTTACGTGCCGTTTATGCAATTAACAGATATGACGATTTCAACCTCAAGTATATCAAACACATCCCCTACATTTACCATTCAGGTAGTAGGCCGAAATATTCATACCGATCGCACCATTGGCGTGACTACCGTTCGACCTCGTTTCTATAAAGACACCATTTCTGGACAAGACAGAAGCTACGAGTTTGCTGTAACCAATCTAACTCCAGCCAACTACCCTGTCATTGCCGTGCAAAATAGTGGTGGTGATACGGTAACCTTTAATTTCCTCGTCTCTCCACGAAATGTGACGCAAACAGGATTTTATCAAGTGGATGCTTATTTAGAATATTTGGTGTCATCAAACGCTGCCGTCACATTTAATGTGCCCGCGGCTTATTACAGCACCAATAATGCGACTGCGGTAGTCGAACGGTATCGGGGGCAGGGTGGGATAATGAAGTTTGCTGTTAACGATGGGAATGATTCAAATGACAAGTTATTCGTTGAATCAGCGCTTAGCATAGTGGGCACTGCAGTGCCTGCATATATTACCAGTATGGAGGTTCAGTCTAGTGGCACCAGCGCATGGATTGAGTTTCAGCCTGGTCACGCCATACTTGCAAATTCACAAATGCGAATTACCTTTGCAGATAACGGCAATTCAATAGATGAAAATTCCATAAGCCTTAGCATTAACGGCACGACCTATATTAAGCAGGCCCAAGCAATCGGAGACGCATTAACAGAGTTTTATTATAATTATTCCAATGGTGTCTTGTTGATTAATGATATTGGAAATTCAGACGGGACTATGATTTTGTCTTTGAATGATAATACGGGAAATCCGCTTGAAACGTTCTCGCCGACGTTCTTTGTATCGGAAACCCTAGAGGTAGATAATTTCCTTGTTTACCCGAATCCCTATTCACCCGCAGTAAATCCAATCTTAAGCTTCGGATTTAGTTTGACTCAACCCGCACGAATAGAAATTTATTTGTACGATTCCACAGGCCGTGAAGTGGCTAGATTACCTGAAACGACTCATATTCAAGCAGGATATAAATTATTCGAATGGCGATCGATATTATCTAGAACAGGCAAATACATACCCGCAGGTATTTATATCGCACGTATGGTGGCAACAGATAATGACGGAAGACGGGTCTTCAAGACCACGAAGATAGCGGTGTATTAAGATGAATAATCGATTTAAACAACTGCAATTCGGGTTAATTCTAGCAGTGGTACTGACAAGTGCCGCATACGCAGTGAATCGGTCTGATTTTATTTCGCCTCAGTTTAATATGCAAGGTGCGCGTCAGATCAGTTTAGGGGGCACAAACCCTGCAATTGGGGGTGACTTAAATTCTGCTTTCGTAAACCCAGCTTCACTTGGTGACGTGGAATTTATTCAATTTGGGGTGACACAGCAAGAAGTATTATCTGAATTCAATTATCAATCGATGGCGTATGCGTATCCCTTTGATTTTGCGACAGTAAGTTTGTCGTATGGGTCTGTAATGCTGCATGGTATTCCTAAAACGGCCATTAATAACGGTGTTATTAGCTCCACAGGTCAATTTTCATCTGGTTTTAACATCTTACAATTAGGCGCCGGTCGAACCACTTATTTGGACTTATTTCTTGTGGATAAATTAAGTTACGGGCTGGCATTCAAAGGCACTCAGCAAGTATTAGACGGTGATTCTAGACAAAGTTATGGTCTTGATGCGGGCGCTATTGGCACCTTCCATATTCCAGGACGACCGCTTACATTCGAGAAAGCACATGTGGGCATTTCTGGTGTGAATTTATTTGCCACTGATTTGCCAGAATGGTTAGATAGCGATAAACAACCAGTGGGTCGCCAATTATTTTTAGGCAGTAGTTTTGATGGTTTCGACGAGAAACTACGGTTATTTGTGAATGCCTACTATATCGAAGAATTTGAAGAGCTAACCTACGGAGCTGAGTATTATCTTCACCCTAGTTTTGTACTGCGCGGTTCCGTTGTTCAAAATAGAGCGGACCCCGATAACTATAAACACAACTTAGGAACGGGTTTAATATTTGAGCGTGTAGCCGGTTTCGGCTATAACAGTTACAACTTAAGTATCGATTATAATTTAACAATGCATCCATTCCCCTTTGAGGATGAGAATACGCATACGATAAGCTTATCATTTATGGGTGAGTCAAGAGAGATCAAACCAAAATTACTGGAGCCTCGTCAGGACTTCCTAACAAAAGAAAAAGAAATTGATTTACGAGGCGTAGCGGGTCGAAATAGTGATGTTATTATTTACAACAACAATCAACAAACCCGCACCACTAAGGCCAATGCCTTTGGTAAATGGGAACTTAAAAACTTTAAGTTAAAAGAAGGCGTTAATAAGATTTACACACGAGCAGATTTCTTTGGCCGTGATATGAGCTATAAATCGGATATACGCACAATTGTATCTGATACCTTAGCCCCTTCAGTAAACGTGGCAATTATTCCAAGCGATGATAAAGTGAATTTTGAAATGATTGTTGTTCCGAATGAATTACTGGCCAGAGCAGACGTGCAGATTGGAAAAAATAGCGAGGAATTAAAACGATCAGATCGCCTTGAGTATCGCTATTCCTTTGAATTGCCGAGCCGTTTTCGCGATGGCGAATATATTCCAAATGACATAGAAGAAATCTTTGTTCATACCCGTGACCGAATCGGGAATACGAGCGAACCGTTTAAAACGCAACTTTTAGTCTCTTTTGATGAACCTAAAGATGAATCGATTCATTACGGTGACACAGTGACTATTTTTGGTAAGACCAGCCCAATGATTAAAGATTTGTACATTAACGATGTGCTTGTGACTGAAAAAGATAGGCAATATAACTTTACACATGCCATATCGATTTCGCCTGGTAAAAACCTAGTAACGATTAAAGCCATTACGAATAACAACATCTCGTACACCTACTATGCACGATTATTTGGGTACAAACGTTTTGATGATGTGACGCGAGGAATGGATAGCAAGCGGGATATTGAATTGCTTGCCACCATGCGAATATATGAAGGAAAATCTAGAGATAAGTTTTATCCAAACGATAATGTTACGCGTCGTGAACTAACACGTTTCCTTGTTAATTTCCTTGGCATACAAACTAGCCCTGTGGATTATGCGCCGTTTCTTGACGTTGGTTTAGGTGACGATGATGCCGATGTGATTCAAGCTGCAATTGATGAGGGACTTATAGTTGCGTACCCAGATGGTACATTCAGACCAGAGGAAACCGTTAGCATGCGTGATGCAATGGCAGCCCTGAAAAACAACACCATCATTGAAACTGATGAGATTAATTTAGATACAAAACCAATCACACGTGCGGAATTTGCAATGATGCTAACCAAGATGCCAAACTATGAGCAACGAGTGAATTATCTTGTAGATTGGGAACAAGGCTACACTAAACCTTAAAATAAATGCTGCGATTTCTACCCACATATTATTCCGTAGGGAATAACTGAAAATAGTGGCGGTTTTTGTGTCGCTTTTATGGTGTTAAATATGTGGCACGCAAAAAATAAAAAGTGTGGTATTGTATAAATTCATAAATATATACAAAAATTAAGGATTTTCAACTAATGCCTAATCAAGTAGCAAATTTAACATCCTATCCACGACCCTGGTCATTGAGGATGCCGGCCACTAGTCAGGCGCCAGACTTTAGAGTAAAGCGCCAAGACGAACTGTCACAATCTTATGCCAGTCAGCCAGTAGCACCGCCGTCACGTATTGATACCTTAGATATAAGGTCAACGCCTATCAAATTGTCAGATGTCACCACTCTACCCCATATTCTTATGCAAAATGGATGGCCACAATTAACATTTAATATACCGGTCGGAACCAGGCAAGAGGCTAATAAAACGGTCTATTTCATAGACAGAGAAGATGGCAAACGAATGGAGTGGGTTCACTCTCAGAATGCGACACTAGTGTTGTTGCCTCATGGTAAAAATACGCGACAAGATAGGGTAGAGGCACAATATACGGGAGGGTGCTTGTCACTTACCCACCCAGATTCACGCTCTAGTATGCGATTACTAGCGACGAGTAAACCAGATGAGGTGATCTCTACAATAAAGCAAGGCAAGTATCAAATAACGAGTAATAATTCGGGAGACTCCTTTACATTCAAAAAACGGGATTCTTCAGGACGTATTTATATGTCACTTGATGGAAATATAGTGAAATTGTCAAAAGGCTTTGAGGGAAGAGATGTGTTTGGCGATGTCGTGTATATAGATCAAGTGACGCGACATGTTATAGTGCGCAATTCCCGTGACGAGGCGCCATTAGATTGGGCTTCAGGCTATGATTTTGAGTCATTCTCAGACTAGAGAAGGAAAATCCAAACTCATTTTCTGATTTAGAAATATTATTAGCTGGCAAGAGCGGAAGCCCCAATCAACATATATTTTTTAACTATGGGCCAGAACCTAGCCAAGGCTACCGATTCGGAGCGATGTTGCACCCGGTAGACCACGGTGTGCGACACGTTGATGTGGGGATGCATTCTACACAGGATGGTGGCATTAAGTTTGGAAGCGTGTTCGGTGGTGGGCACCAGTTTGGATTATTTGATAACGATAGTGAAGCAAAGTGCACCGGTGCAATTCGCGAAAAGGGACGTTCTATCTTTAAGCTTGGGTTTGATGATGATTATATTTTAACGAAAAGGGGACTGGAACGAACCTCTAGAAATATGAATTCAGGAATCTGGACGGAGGTCGAACTGAGCACTGCTGAACCCCAGCCTATATGGGTTAGTATGCACCAAAAGCCCGCAATTGGTGTGTTACCAATAGCAGACGCAATTACAGACCAAGGGTATATTTGGCCTGTTGATGAAGCAGTTTCAGTAGAAATAAACCCAGAGGACCCATCTGAATTCTCTCGCACAATCAATATAAATGGCTCTCGACTGACAACATCGATACCTATTGATAAACAAGTGAGTGACGGCGTGGATGTTTATGGTGTGAGACGGTACGATGCCAGAGATATATTTTTGTATTTTGTACAGGGAGACCCATATGTTGCACTACCCCTTTTTGCTAAAGATGGGAAAAGAGTAAATCGATTAACTGTGGTGCTTAAACCAGATTTGGTGAGGATAGCAAATAGCGATAGTCGAGTGTCACTTCTAATAAAAGAACTCACAGGAAGTCGAGATAAATTTGCCGCCATACTAGGCGGAGACGACGAGGCGTTCTATGCAGATGATGACGGAAAGAATTTTGAATACACAGACCTAAACCAAAATATAAGTTGTAAATTCCAGTTGTTCCCTAATGGTGTAATGATGATTAGTGAGGCGAATCAAGGTGGCGATGGGGGTGCTGCAATTTATGTGCATATGGAACAGGGGAAAGTTGTGCGTCATACTCCTCACACTCAGCCTAATGCAATAGATTGGGAAACGGGCTATGACTTTAAGAGCTTAAGGGAGTACCAAGTGGACCACCCAAATCAGTTTTCTGAATTGGCAAAACAACCAAATATGCTATTAGTGGGTAATGGAAGACCGGGAAGCCAGAGATTTATATTAAGAATGAATTCAGGGAATATATTTTTGGGTATAGAGACTGATGAACCTGAATCGGGTTTGGGGGTTTTATATGTTGGTGATCATCGCTACTATGGCAACATGGGAGATGGGTTTCCTAGAGCAGATGACTTTTCAGGTGTGTACCGCCGTGAGGGAAGTAGAAATGCATTAATAGGTAGGAGTAAAGGCACACAAATATCACCAGAGTCAGAAGAGAATAATGCCGGTATAGACACGGGTGTTTGGATTTCAAAAACCTTAGGGAC
>JAQBTH010000022.1 GCA_027623425.1 bacterium
AGATAATTCAGATAAATCGACATTACTCAAATCCACACCCGTTAGAGTAGATATCCCATTTTGAATAAGATCCTTTAGATCATCCCGAGTTAAACCTCTGCCCTTAAGGAGGTCATGAGTAAGTTTTTTACTTTGAGCACTTTGTAATAACGGAAGCAATGTTTTTAAAGGGATAGGCTCTGTTGATGTAAGCGTGATACCACTGAGATCGCTATCTTGTGCAGCTATGTGGATTAAGGTTTTAAGGGTTTTTAAATCACCCTGACAAGACTGAAAATACCCAGTTTTAAATGGATAATGATCATCTTTAATGGGTATTCCCGTATTGGCACAAAACTGTTCTGGAGTAAGCTTATCGAAGCGGCGATAAGTAACACCTTGGTCTGGAAATGCCACCTCCCGATCACTTTCATGGACCCGAGTGGAAAAACAGTCCCAAAATGAAGGGGTATGCAGCGTAACGGCGACAATCTTATGAAAAATAGTAAGTTTAAAGGGCACTTGAATCTTACTTCCTGGAAAAACCATAATAGTATTTAAACTATTATCGAAGAAATTTAGAAAAAATTTCAAGCTCTTTTTGTAGGGCCCCCTTGTAAGGCCAAAATCAAAATGAAATAAACAGACGGATAATTCCGTAGATATAGTCTATTATTGTATGATTTTTATTATAATTTCATTCAAATTTTTAATCATAAGTTTGTAAGGCCAAAACCATACTATTACTTGCAAAACTCACTCCCAAACCCCCGGAACCAAAGCGGTATATACGGGAACAACTGTATCGTGCAACGGTGGTTTCTTAATTGTATCTTTTATCATTCCCGACAAGATGGCCGTACACGTAAAAGCGGACCCTCGACCTAATAATATGTCCTGAAACTTATTGTATTTTCTAGAATCAATAGAAAGTGCTTCTTGGGCTTCAGATAGCATAGCCGAAGCCAATAGACGCAGCGGTCGGGGAGAGTCAGATTCAGTTCCCCAAAAATGAGAAGAGCTGAGCTTAGTCAATATATAGCCAACAACCCAATAGGCGGCCCCTACCTCCAAACCTTTCTTGGCAAATAGGGTCTCTAGGTCCTGTTTATAAGCGGGCTTAAAGCGAGGGGTAGAGGATTGAGAGTCCGCTTTTTCTCCTTGAAGTGCTTTAATAGCAATTTGTATATGGTGGGTGAGTTGCGAAGCGCTGCCCTACTGCAGATGGTCTATCGTCTGAACTCCTCGGACATGGATACGGCGCGCGTTCTTGCCAAAGTGAGATTCAACGGGCCTAAATTACGATAATACTTAGGAGGGAAACAATGTTTAGGCGTGTTGCATTACCATTATTGCCGGTTGAAGTTGGGGGATTTACGCGCACAGCTGATTACGGCGTTGTACCTATTCCCAAAACGGGTATCGGGTCTACACAGGGGTCATTAACCGAAAACGGCCTGATGATTTTGCACCATTCCTGTGCCCAAACACCGAGTGGTGCGTTTCGAACTAGCATCGCATTTGTGTTTGTGGGAACGTTACCAAAGAACTTGCCGTTTCGCCCAGATTGCCTTCGTAAAACCACACTCACTCTTCCCGATGGGCGGTGTGAAACTGCCACAATTTACCACCGGCATAATTTTGTAGACGGGGAAACTTGCCCACCTGATATCGAAACTGTCGTTAGGACCGCAACAGAGATATTAACTGAACCGCCGCCTACCAAGCCACATGTGCTTAAACGAAGCAATGAACGGCAACCACTCCCGGAGATAAGCACAAGCGCGCTAGCCGAAATGATGCAAACGAAACGTGTGGTGTTTTATACTGGTTCAGGGCTATCTGCACCCGTGATCCCCACCCTAAAACAGTGGCAAAACACCTTAGGTTTTCAAACTAAATTACCCGGTGATGTCACCCTAAAAGCGGTTCTTGGCAAAATGCATTCGCTGGGTGAAGACGGGTATTTTGAGGCGGTGGATCGCATGCAACAATTCATCTTTACCGCCGAACCCACAGCCGGGCACAGAGCGATTAAAGCATTGGCTGATAGAGCACGCCGCCACGTACTGACCGAAAACTTGGATTCACTGCATGAAAAATCTGGGGTGTCTGCTTTACGCGTTTTTCCAAACGGTGTGTATGACAAAGTGAGTCGCAAACCTGTATCGTATGATATTGGCAAAGTTGATGTGGTTATTTGCGTTGGTTTATCGGCGGATTATAGCCGCTTTTTGCAAGACGCACGCCGCACTAACCCCAACATCAAATTTGTCTCAATTAACCCCTCTACTGAGTTTGGTGGCCCCATGGATTTCCATCTTAAAGGGGATGCACAAACGCTATTACCGACGTTGGTTGATGCGTTGGCGCGAGAGCACGATTAAATATATTGGGTTTTGCGGCGGTTCAGAGTAGAATAGGCGCTATGATTGATGAATTTATTGCGATACTTCAGTTATTAGTAAAAACGCCTTCTGTTGTGGGGAACGAACGGGTATTTTTAAGACTGATCCAACGGGAATGTGAGTCTCTTGGGCTTCGTACAACAGAGTACGAGGGGGTATTAGAAGTCTGCGGCATTAAAGATACGGATATTGTGCTGTCGGCGCACGTGGACCGAAATGGATTAATCTGCACGGGCCCAAATGAGTTTCAATACGCCGCCTTTTCTGCCAAATTTGGCGCGGACTTGGATGGCAGTTCAGTTTCTGAACGATTGTTAGGCAGCATAGAAAAACGATTTATAAACCATTCCGTTGTGGCGTATGACCCCTGGACGGGCGCGTATATTGGGCAAAGTAAAATTACAGATTCCTACATTTCACCTCAGCAAAATAATTTGATTTTTAATATTAACCCCATTAGCGCCATCACGCCCGGTGTGCCATTGGCGTATAACGATGAACTTTCGATTGAGAAAAACTGGATTTCCGCCCAATTGGACAATGTGTTTTCAGTCGCGGTTATTTTGTTGTTGTATCGGCAAGGCTACCAAGGGCGGGCCGTGTTCACCTGCGAGGAAGAAGCTGGAAAGAGTTGGCGGTATTTACGCGCCTACTTTAGGCGCCGCGACGAATCGCCCCAACGCTTACTCGTGTTAGACACAAGTCCAGTAAACTCTGAGCAAGACGCTATTTCTATTGATGTGGTACTTCGAAACCGTGATATTTCAGCTGAATTTAACGCTCCGTTTACAGCACAATTGGTTGCCATTTGTGACGCGTTAAACGCACACTACATTAAAAAAGATGAGTATGTGGATGACCCTGCCGCTATGGGGCGCACCGAGCTAGGCCGATTGATTGCAGGCAGCGACGGCACCATGACGGGCACTACGTTTCAGTTCCCTACGACAAACTATCATACTGCCCAGGAAAGCTACGATATGTCGTCGTTTGAAAAAGCAATGAGCGTGCTAAAAACAATTATTGGCTAAACGAATACGGGTTTAGGGCGTTTTATCGTTTACTGGGCATCCGCTTTCGCAGCCGGATCCACACCCTTTTTTCTTACGGTGTTCCCTTACGACCAACCACAGCGCACCGATAATGATCGCCACTGCAAAACACACATCTACAACACTCATTTTAGCCTCCAAATAGCAACGCGAGTCGGTATGTTATAAACGATGCGATCCACGCTAAAGTTACACCGTAGGCAGTCGCCACCCCAAACCACTTCCATGTGCCAAACTCTTGTTTCATGGCAATACCTGTTACCACGCAGGGCATGTATAGCAGCACAAACACCATGAACGACAGCGCTGAAGCGGGCCCGAACTGGGTTTGTAACGCGGATCGTAGTGAGTTGGTAGACTCATCTGATTCCAAAGAAATGGTGGACATGCTAAATGTGGCAATTGTGTTAAACACGGCATCTTTACAGGCCGTCAGAAAACCAACTCCGATTTGGTAAACTTCAGAGGCCAGTAAACGAATTCCCGTTTGTTCTTGGAAATAGACTGTCTTGGTGTCCACAGAAGATGCGATATCGACAGCGTACACTTCGCCCATGGTGCTGATAATAATTTCTTTGGCTATCACGCCTGTAATTAGCGATGATGCGGCTTGCCATGTACCAAACCCAATGGGCTCAAATACAGGGGCAACACTACTGCCTAATTTCCCCAAATAAGAGTCTTGTTTGTCTATGACTCCCCACGGCATGTTTAGTAAAAACCAGACAATAATTGATACCCCTACGATATACGTGCCCGCTCTTTTTATAAAGTGCCGCCCTTTTGCCCATGTTTGCGTCCATAAGTTTGACAGTGTTGGCAACCGATACGGTGGCAGTTCTATAATAAAAAAAGAGGAGTCCGATTTAAACAGGGTTTTCTTAAATGCCACACCCACTAAAAGGGCCATGACAATACCTAACATATATAAAAAGAAAATCACCGTGCCTGCTGATTGCGCAAAAAACGCCCCTGCAAAGACTACGTACACTGGCAATCGTGCCCCGCAAGACATGAGCGGAATCACTAACGAGGTTAAAATACGGTCTCTCATATTATCTAAGGTGCGCGTGGCGTAAATAGATGGCACATTACACCCAAACCCTAATAACATGGGTATAAACGACTTGCCATTTAAGCCCATTGGACGCATTAACCGATCCATCAAAAATGCCACCCTGGCCATATAACCAGTGCCTTCAAGAACGGTTAAGAAAAAGGTCATTGCAAAAATAACAGGTACAAATACCATGACAAAACCGGCGCCTGCAAAAACACCTTCTACTACCAAAGAGGACACCCAATCTGGGGCGTGTACGGCAGAAACTAACGCGCTTGCCCACCGGGAAAATGGCCCAGAAAACACACCATCTATCCAATCAATAAACGGCGCGGACACATCAAACGTGAGTTTGAAAACAAGCCACATAATGCCCAAGAAAATTGGAAAACCAAACCACTTATGCAAAAACAGCTGATCCAGCTTATCGGTTAATGGTACGCGTGCCGCCACATCTGTAAGCGTGGTCACCCAATCCTTACTTGTTCGTTTGGCCCAATTAAATCGGGCCTCAATTTCCCCATCTTCGGTGTTGGCGGCGCTAATAATGTCGGCCAAGTCGGCCGGCAGCACTGGTTTAAATTTCCCAGGATTTATGCCATAGGCAATAATGGTTTGCAACACTTCTTTTACGCCCCTATTTCGGTTGGCCGCAGTGGGGGTTGCAATAATATTTAGGGCGGACTTGATGGCTGGCGCACTTATGCCTTTTCCATCGCGCTCTAATTCATCGGTCATATTAAGTGCCATTACGATGGGAATATTTAAATCAATTAATAGAGTGGTAAAATACAATCCTCGTTCAAAATTGGTGGAATCCACCACATGTAAAATAACGTCGGGGGGCGTTTCGGATAAAAATTTCGCCGTAATTTCTTCTTCTAGGGAATAGGGTTTCAGACTATATGAGCCTGGTAAATCAATGAAATGAAGCTCAAAATTACTTACCGTTAAAATGACCTCTTTTTTTTCGACGGTCACACCTGACCAGTTGCCACTTTTTAACTTCGAACCCGCTATTGCATTAATTAACGTGGATTTCCCCACATTTGGGTTTCCTGCAACGGCGATGGTAATGGATTTAGTCATGGCAATCTACCTGTATCGCTTCAGCCTCGTTTTTTCGTAATGTAATTTTATTATGTTGCAATTGAATTTCTATGGGGTCACCAAACGGGGCGACTTTGCTAACCGTTATGGTAGATGTGGGCACCAATCCCATATTCATCAGCAACTGCTTATTTCTAGGATCACAATTTAAGGCCATAATTGTGGCGGATTGACCCACTCGTAGCTGACTTAAAGTTGTCAACGTCTCAACCTTAGTTTTGGCCAGAACTTAGATGAATAAATTGGCCGAGCTCTTTTGGTAAGGCTAATCGACTCCGTCCGATTTCAACTAAGACTAAATGAGACTGTTTTAACACCCGAATAATGGCACCCTTAACAAGCCCCATATGGTTGAGCTGTGCTTTTGTATTGTCTTCGCAATCCACGTTTTCAATAGTGGCGTACATGCCTTCAGAGGCATCACATAGCGAACAAGATTTTATCATGGTGCCCAACATCAACTGAGTCTCCTTAACGAACTTGGTTAAATTATACTGCGACTGAGTCTCATTTTCAAGATGTTATTTTCCGACTAATTTTTTACTAATAGTTATGCATCAACCTATCGATAAAATGTTATAAGGTAAGGAGTTTTAAATGAGATATCCAATTGTATTTTACGTATTTATTATTATTGTTTTAACTGGCATGAGTCTTCCGGGCTGCACAAACAACGCTGGGTCTTCAACGGGAAGCGCCGATGTGAGCGTGGAAATGGAAAAGGTGGATTAAATGGCGGTAATCAGATCCATCTCTCTAACTCTGTTGCTTGTATTCGTATTCGGTGCAAAATCGGCATTTCCAGCAGCTGAATAAAAAAGCTTTACCCCAGCAAGCTTACTCTCTCCTATTACAGGCATCTATTTGGAAAATTCCGAAACGGAGGCGTCTGCAGTCGTTTATTCATGTATTGGGACGGACGAAGATTGTTATGCGGATGTCATCAGCACCGCGAGTCTGGATAGCATTGTGGGAGACGCTGCTATTGCGCCAGGCACATACGATACGATTCGCATGGAAACCTGCCGGGATGATGGATATACGGTAAAAATAAAAGCAGATATTGATGATGTGTCTGGCTCTGATTATTACACCTCTTCTGAAAATGTATTAATCGAAGGTAGTGGCACCCCAGAATATGCCACCGTGTTTTTTGATGGGTGCTCAAGGAATTATGACCTACCAACAGAGCTGACTATTTCTGACGGCGACACCATTGAACTTAAATTGTTTGTGAACACAGATTTAATTGCTTGGATTGACGCCGGCGGCTCTGATTTAGGCGGTTGCGTGACTAACAATGCCGGAAATGCGCTTTGCGTAGGCTACCCAGACGTGGCACCTGCTATAGGAAACACAACTGTTACGACGGAAGTGTATCGCATTAATGAGTCTGGCAGTGACTTAACCGCCGGAGGCCGCATTGTTCTTTTTGTAAATGGTGATGACGAGATTATTGGTGGCATAACACGCCGACTATTTGACCACACCGCCAATGATTTAAGTGTGAATTTTGACACGCCGATAAAATGCATCAGCCAAAACTCAGGTAGCGACACCTATATACTGGAAAACTATGGCAGTAGTCGCGATAGCTTCTATTTTCGAATGAGCGCGTTTGAGCGCGAGGATCACTCTGGCACCATGGTGGACGCCGAAGGCACCGAATACACATACCATGCGGTGAAGGTGAACTAAAGGGGAGCACTAAATTTGATGTTTGAATAGCCCTGCAGAAACCATTTCAGCGCGCGCTTTAGCAGGTAGATTATAGATTTTTCTGGCATCCAAAACCACGGCATCATGAAAGACCTCCACTGGCAAACCGGCATCTCTTAAGGGCACTACTCCCGAATGAGTTTCATTGTACATGGCATACACCCGCCCCTCTTCTAAAGCCAACGTCATTGACTGAATTTCTTCCTCAGAGAGAACCAAATTTTTTGCCAGTGGAAGAGAGTTTAAAGCATGTTTTGGAAGCACTACAATTTGCTTCGGCAAATAACTCAAAACGCGTTCACGCCTAACTCCTAGCGGCCCAAGCATAGCAACGCGTTCTGCTTGTTCTGCATGAATCTGTGCGGCACTGCGCTCTTCGTTAGTAGGCGTCGTTGTTTCGAGTACGCGAAAACGCAGTAGGGTTCCTCCTGCCTTCCATTTATATTCCATAATGGGCGATACTCCGCCATCTCTGTCCCAAAATGCTGACGACTCATTGTGCAGAGATACGACATCCCCTTCTGGGCAATCGGCGGCTAGTACTGACTGCCATTCTTTGACCCAACATTCAAACCGTTTTGATGGCGCTTCGCTTCCGAAGGACACAATATCTGAGTTACGCAAACTCTGGCGCCTAGATGCAGAATAACCGTACCCAAGAACAACATCGCGGACATCTGTATAATCGCGACGCAAATTATCGTGGGCTTCACAGCTCGTTACAAGTTGTGTTCTACCACTTGGGACATACCGATCATAGGGACGCACATGCACTATCGGTGAAACATGCAACAGTTTTTCAGAGGCACCTGCCATACTCTCGACAGCTAAATCACCTCTCAATTTAACGGTGTACCGTTGTATTTCTTCGGCACTCATTTGTGTTAAGTCGATGCCTTCAGCACACTTCACATATACCTCTACAGTATCAATATTATAAATTGGCTTCTCTGAACCAATGGATTTACCGACTGTTTTATTATGTGCCTGAATGGCGTGAAGCAGTCGAGAATAAAATACATTAAGCACAACGCGATAGCTTGGCCCAGCTGATGAAAGGTAAAAAGGGGACTTCTTATACACATTCCATTTTGAATCAAAAACGCGACCAAGTTCAGCGGGCAGCTTTTTCATTTTAGCTTGAACGGCTTGAGCTTGATACGACGCATCCGCGGCCTGTTCTTTCTCATACACCCCCTTGGATTCTTCAGAGACGACCGAGCAGTTCTAACAAGTGTTCCATACTTGGCCGTTGGGCCCTCGCATCTAACAACTTCACGGCATTACTATTATTTTGGACAGCAACACGTCTAAAAAACATTCGGTTCATCACCCTTCTGAAATTTTTGTAATTTTAATGAGAATTATAGTGAGATATAGTTTCAAGGCTGTCTGGTTTTGTCAACACAATTGGCGTATAATATCACCCATGACACAATACTCAAAAGACCCTGTTATCACTATATGTTTGGTTATACTTTGCGCGATTGCAGTAACAGCGGCATTATACGTAATGCGCCCCGTTATGGTGCCTTTTGTGTTTTCTTTATTTATTTACTTTTTACTATCTCCTATTATTGATTGGCTTCATCGTCGCTTATTTATTCCAAAATACATTTCGATAAGCCTGGCGCTATTGCTTTTGGTTTCGCTTTGCACCATGTTTGTTATGGTATTGGGTGTCTCTTTAAAAGGATTTATCAAGTCATCAACCGCTTACCAACAAAACTTACTTGTTTTAGTTGATAATGTGGCTGAATGGATGAGTTCTCATGGGTATATTATGGATTTAAGCTTTGTTACCCAGTTTTTAAGCAATGTGCCCGTTATTGATTGGATAAGGGGCTTATCTGGTGGCGTATTTGGAATTGTGGGAAATTTATTCCTAGTTCTAATCTTTACGTTCTTCTTGGTTGTGGGAAGCGAATCTAGCGCCAAAGAAGGAAAAGGCTTCGCATTAAGCCAAGACGTAAAAGTAAAAATTAATCGGTATTTAGGCACAAAGCTCTTCACATCCTTCTTAACAGGCATGCTCGTTATGGTGTTATTTTCTGTCTTTGGTGTTGATTTAGCGTTTATGTTTGCCAGCTTTACCTTTTTCTTAAATTTCATCCCCAACATTGGGTCTATCATCGCTATCATACTGCCTATACCAGTGCTATTCTTGCAATTTGGCGCGAGCTGGGAAACCGCAACAATCATTTCGATTATGGGCGTGATTCAATTTTCAATTGGCAATATTCTTGACCCCAAACTAATGGGAGTAAACTTAGGATTACACCCTGTTATCATTTTGCTTTCACTCTTGTTTTGGGGGTTTATTTGGGGAGTATCGGGCATGTTTCTATCGGCACCTATCACGGCAATAGTAAAATTAATTCTTGATCGTTATGAGCGCACTAAGCCCATCGGCAATTTACTCGCAGGACGCTTTAATTAGATTGGTCTATGATCAAAACCTTATCTGAACGAGCGAAAACAGCAAAGAGTCGATTTGAAATAGCACGGCCTTACCTTCCGTTTGTGTTTTTTTCGGTTGGTTTTTTATGGGACACCCTGACTCTCAATCGCATTGATAACACATTTGATAATGCATTATTAATTACCTATTTAGTGTTATTGGGGTGCGGAATTGTGATATCTACCCTACTTGATCGCGACCGCTTAAGCTGGAATTGGCTTTACCGCTTTCGCATGTGGGTTCAACTTGGGATACAGTTTTTACTTGGGGGCTTATTTAGCGCCTTTGTGGTTTTTTATTTCAAAAGTGCCTCTTTGGCATCAAGTTTGTTATTTGTGGGAATTCTCATTGCATTATTTGTGGGAAACGAATTTTGGAATCGCTCTCGCGTCAATTTATACATTCAGTTGCCACTATATTTTCTAGTTAGCTTTTCGTTCTTCATCTTCTTTGTTCCGGTGGTCATTAAACGGGTGGATTACATTTCATTTTGGATTGGCGCATTATTGAGCTTGTTTTTATTGGCGGTAATAATCAGCGTTATTTATGTGTTGGACGGGTTTAAACATCGGCGTGAAATGATTGTGTCTGGCATGCTAACCATTAGCATGTTTTTAGGCATACATTATTTGTATTCCAACAACCTTATCCCCCCTGTTCCACTGTCTTTGAAATTTAGTGGCATGTACTACAACTTGGTTCAAGACGAAGATCGTTATGCGTTAAGCATTCAAAAACCATACTGGTTTCATTTTTGGAAAGATGGCGAACGCACATTGCGGATTATCGATGGCGATAATGCATTTTGCTTCACATCAATTTTTGCCCCAACCGACTTAAAAGATGAAATACAACATGTATGGCAATGGAATGACCCCACAACCAATGGCTGGGAAGTGCGGCAAATTAGTAAATACCCCATTACGGGTGGGCGCGAAGACGGCTATAGGGGTTATAGCGAATTCGATAAACTGACACCCGGCAAATGGCGCGTGGCCATTAAAAGTCGAGACGGCTTATTACTTGGGCGGGTTAATTTTAAAGTGGTAAGCGTCGGGCGAACGCGGCCACTTACCACGATTTATCAGTAGTGAAATAAGTTATTCTTTCCACGTGCTGTGGTCTTTCCTTCTGCCGCCGGTTACCGTTCTGTTGTGTCGCCTAGTGGCTGTTCTAACAGAGTGCTGTTGCGCCGCTAGGCGAGCACCAAATAAATCGGATGCGGTTGCGCGCCGAGATGCTTTTGCCAGCTCTTTCTGCGCGGCCTGTTGCGCTGTCAATTCTTCAACTACCTCCTGGGGTGTTTGGGGCTGCCTGTCAGGAAATTTGATTAACGGAGTGTGACCTCTTCTACCGCCGGTTTCACGTAATCGTTCAACGCCCTGGCAAAACGCATGGCAGACCTTGGCTAGATCAGCGCCAGTAAACTCACGGTGAGACGCAGCAAACGTCATTTTTGCTTTGCCTGTTTCTGGATCCATTCCACCCACACCTAGTATGAGTGGAACGCCAGGCACTAGAACAGGATCCACTTCTTCTGGAGCTAGTTTACCAAGTGAACTGACCACCGCGGTGACGTGTGTCATGTCTATATCCTCTAGCGAAAAACGACCCAATGCCACTTTCTCGTGCACTGCTCGATTGATTTGACCGGGAAGTTTGGCGCGCAAACAACCTGCGCTTAAGGTATATAGTTTGCCATCAATATCTGCAGCGTACCCTATTTCTGGTTCGTGAGGCGACGCCATTCGTGTGCCATCTTCAGACAATTTATAATGAGAGCCTGTTTCTGCCATGGCATCACTTAACAGCATCATTACTAATGTATTAGGAGTCACACCCAATCGCTTGGCCGCATCAATAATCAATTGAAAATTAACGCGTTGCTTAACGCTAAACTGCTTGGGGTCACCCACTTTAACGGTCATGGAGTCTACCATTGCCGCTTCCATGGGGATTAGTGGCCTTGTATCGGCGGTTTTTGTTCTTACCACCACAGAAGACGGATCAACCGGCTCGTCTGAGTCCGCGTCAGCAGGCGTCGACTCTGTTGCCGTTATACGTACCACAACATCTTTATTCAAGGTAATTGCATCGCCGTTTTCGTACTGGCCATTTAGCTCTAGTGTACCGTCACATGGGGCCAGAACCTGTATGCTGGCCTTATCTGTTTCTACCTCAAATAGCACTTGGTGCTTCTTGACGCGACAGCCGGGTTCAATTCCATCTGCCCATCCGCTAAATGTGGCGTCCTTTTGTTCTTTATCGCTGGTAATGACTTGAACCCCCATAACCTCGCCGGCTTTAGCCGCTGGCCCTGCGGATTCCAACCCTTTCAAAGGCACTACTTGTGGCGCCCTCTCGGTGCGGGCATCAAATGACTCTCCCCTCACAATACCTTTAATATAGTGCCATGCATGCAGCAATCCACTCCCTACTCCATAGGGCACAAAAGCAGGGGTTTCTGAGCAGGTGCGCATGGTAACATTTGGGTAATTAGACAACGCATTTGCCAATTCGCCATGTATACCGCCTAAATACCCCATTTCAGGGCTTGGGTCGACTAATACAATTTCCATTTTTTCGCCCGAGTTGGCCTTCGCAAGCAGGCTATTTAGTAAGGAATTGGGTAGTTTATTTGAAAACACCTGCCTAACAGTGCACCCATACTCTTCATCATGTAAGGCCCCGATTAAACGGTCCATATCGGGTCCCCACGAAATTACCTCGCGACTTGTTCCATCTGATTTTCCTGGAATTTCTATTTCCTTATGGCTATTTAGCGTAAAATGACCTGGGTCTACGGCTCTATGTGGGGCACTATGAGACTTAGTGGGCAACCACACCACCACGTGGCGGCCTTCTTCAAGAATTAATCGCTTAATTTCAGGCAATAGCGCCTTATAGTCATTCATATCAGCAGGCGTTAAAACGATCCCGTTTGGGTTGCCTAAAAAATGCCGCATTTCCGGGCAATTGTGGTGCTCACCAACTCTGGCTTCTTCATTTCCATCCACACGTCGTGACAAACTACCCCCGTCAATGAGCGTAAGACCTGCGGTACGTTCACCCGTTTCTTTTGCGCTATAGCCCATGAAACTCGCCCGTTCCATGTGAGATAAATCAGTAAACTTGGAATGGGGTTCCACATCAATAACAAACGCCGGCCTTTCAACGTCTCTTAAGCCTGTTTTTGGATTATACGTTGGCTCATACTGGGTTAGTTGGCTCACCAATGCGGCTTGAACTGTGGCCTGGGTGCGTTCATCTACTGGGCCATGCCAAAACTTGCCTTCAAGAAGACTTGGGTCGACGCCTTCAAACTGCCCGTATACCTGGCGTCGCGATCCTGATACCTGTGGGGTCAGATTTTCCTGTGAAACAACAAAATACGGGATGCCTTGTGTGTTTAAATCACCCAAGGTCTCATTCATTGCCGCCCCAAACACATCGGCCCCAAGCGGAGACCCTGCTTCTGGTGGTGAGGTCCAATACGCGAGTGGGTAGTGATGCACCGTTCCTGGGTCTTGAGTTTGCGCTTGCATACCAGGTACGGAAGCATGAACCACCCCATCACGGTCTAAAAACTTACCTGTTTGTGCCAATTGCTCCGCTTTAACAGATTTAGAAAATGCCACGTGTTCTGCCATCATGTCCGCGATATCGGGGCCTTGTAAATGGTCTGGCGCTACACTAGACATTTGATTAACAAAGAATTGCACCCAAAAGTTAAATTTTTGCTGTATTTGTTCGGGCGTAAAATTGGGTTTATCGCTGGCATGCCCCCATACGCGGTCATCGGTACTGATAATAACAGAGGTCCATTTCCCAGTCGCAGCCGTTCGTTTCGCCGCCTCTACAATAACGCGATTCACTTGATAAACGTCTGAGGCATCGGCTCGCATTTCTTCTAATGTGTCAGGCAAATCTAGCGCACCTTCAAGCTTTAAACGCCTGAAATGAGACTTGGCTACTTTTTCAGGTTCGCCACCTTCAACCTGCGACGTAATTTTACGCCCGTTGGCCATCACAACCACAATGCCATGGGCTTCTTTGCCCATTAAGGCCACTTCTTTTAACATTTTCATGCCGTCATGAAACCCTGCGGTTTCTGGGCCGGAATCCCCTACCCAAACAAATTCACAGGGTTGAGGCAAGCCTAATATGGCCCGCGCTAAGACATTTGCTGCCGCTCTTTTCGTACCCATTCCTAAAAAATTATCGGGGCGCGTGACGACCAATCGAGAACCACTACCGGGTACTCCTATGACATCTGCGCCTTTAGGTGGGTACTGGGTCATTGTCCAATCCAATTTCTCAGCAGATGTTATATGAGCAAATGGGGCCGCCGCAAATACGCGTTTAATATCATCAATACTCATGCCTGCATTCACCATTTCGTCTACCAACGGTGGCACGCGATATTGAAGGGAATAATGAACGGGTGTTTGCGCGGTTTCCCAGGCTAACTGCTCGCGCCAAATGGATTCAATTTCACGGGATAGCCCCGCTGTTAACGGCATGTAAGCTGCGGCCCCTGTTAAAGGTAAGCCTAATGTGGCGCGTAAAAAGTCTTGTGATACGGTTTCGCCACTTGCCAGGGCTATCATGGCACTGTGCAACATATTTTCCCGTTCTTGATCGGTAAGAATTCCAGCAATTCGCGGGTCGCGTTGAATGTCACTTATGGTGCGAATGGTGCGAAACACTTTTTGAATCGCAGCTGGCAATTCGCGGAACATGGTGACTGGGTCATTCAGTTTTTCCCAAGGCACGGTGGCCTCAACAGTAGCGGTCCACTTTTCATGGCCGTGCCCTGCACTTGAATGGGAGTGTCGCAAATTCGTGCTGGTAGCCAATACAACAGGTGGGTTTAGCATAGCCACATTCTCTGTTCCATTTACTGGCGACGGTCGAGTGCCAAACCCGTGCGTCACTGCTAATCGAGGTATGGCCCCAGGCATTAAACTCCCAACAGGCATCCGGCGTGTTACATGCGACACCAACCGAGACGCAAATCCAGACATAGACGCTATTTTTTGTGCGGCCATTATGTGTGCTCCTTTTTGTAAATTAACAGAAATATAGTTGAATTATTTCATAAAATCTAATTCAAATCTAATGATAATTCAAGTTTTTATTAAAAATAAAAACAGTCGTACGTGCCTCTAGTCGCATTCTTTAGTCACCCACAACGCTTTTCCGTGCCTGGCTTAGATAAATGCGCTATACTATGCCAATGAAACAAAATAACTTTAGCATTGTCAGCTTGGGCTGTGCCCGTAGTTTAGTGGATTCCGAAGGCATGGTAAATGACCTCACCTCTGTTGGGTTTGACCTTGTACCGGAAGGCACGCGTGAAGCTGTCACTGTGCTAAATACCTGTTCGTTTATACAAGCCGCCATTGATGAAACAGAAGAAAATATTGAATTGCTTTTGGGCCGCAAAGAGCGTGGCGAGATAAAACACTTAGCCGTGGTGGGCTGTTACCCCAGTCGGTACAAGCGCGAGGCGTTACTTGAAAAATACCCTGGTGTTGACGTGTGGCTGTCTACCAGTGAATCGGCCCAACTTAAAAGCAAACTAAGTGAGTTGGTATTTCAGCGGAAGTTTGTGCCGAAGAGTGTTCAGGGAATAACAGGGGGATCCCCGATCGGAGTCGGGGATGACGGCTCGACGACGAATGAGGCGGATCATATGGGATCGATTGACCGTGCGCCATTGAATAAAGACGGATACCGCACCAAACTTACCCCAAACCATTTTGCCTATTTAAAAATAAGCGAAGGGTGCAACAATTGGTGTACGTTTTGCACGATTCCTAAAATACGTGGCGTGCATACCAGCAAACCATTAGAGCGCGTGATTGAAGAAGCAAAGCTGCAAATTGCCTTAGGCGCACAAGAATTGGTGTTAATTGCTGAAGACACCACCTGTTGGGGCGAAGATATTTATGGGAAACCATCCTTACCTCTGCTTTTAAATGAATTGGCAAAATTGCCTGTAAAATGGATTCGTAATATGTACATTTACCCGTCCCGTGTGGATGGGGATTTTATCGCTGCCATTAAAAACAACGATAACATTATTAATTATCTGGACATGCCGGTGCAGCATGTGAGTACAAAAATGCTAGATAGCATGCGTCGCAAACACGACAAAGATTTTTTAATGGGTATTTTGCGTGAGTTTCGCCAAGAGATTCCGGACTTGGCCCTGCGCACCACATTTATTTGTGGTTTTCCTGGCGAAACAGAGGACGACGTGCGTGAAATTAAAGAGGTCATGGAACAGGTGCATTTTGACCAGCTGGGCTGCTTTACCTATTCAGAAGAACGGGAAACAAAAGCCGCCAGGATGGCAGACAAAGTGGATATTGAAGTGGCGCGCCAGCGAGTGGATGAGCTGATGGAATTGCAATACCAGTTGGTAGGCAATAAGAATGTGGCCCGCATTGGGCAAGAATATGACGTGGTGTTAGAAGGTACTAAATTGGCGCGCAGCTACCGTGAAGCCCCTGAAGTGGATAGCAAGATTGTGATCGAAGGCGCGTGGAATGATGCGTGGATGGACACATTCAAACGCGTAAAAATCACCGGTGCGAGCGGCTACGATTTGGTTGGCGAGATTATTTAGTGAGTACGGTTTGTAAGATAACGCGTTTGGTTCTGGATTCCGTATCAAGAACGCAATGAGCGTGACTAAACCCAAACACGTCGTTATTACAGGTGCCAGCTCGGGGATTGGGTCTGAATTGGCACGTTTGTTCGTAAAAGACGGCCATAGGGTCAGTTTGTTTGCCAGGCGGGGCCCACTGTTAGAAGAGTTGAAGCGTGAACTGTGTGATTCGCACTCTAGTACCAGCGAGGGTCATTCAAAGGAAAGTGATCGTCATTCCAGCGAAAGCTGGAATCCAGTTCAGGAAAAACCGGGGGATCCCCGATCGGGGTCGGGGATGACGGATGGTAGGTCGGGGATGACCGAGGGTGTGCGGGTATTTACCTGTGCGGTAGATGTTGGGGAGCGAGACGCCATGCACGAGGCTGTGGCGGCGGCGGTTCAGGCACTTGGCCCCGTGGATATTGCCATTGCCAATGCGGGGGTAGCCATTCCAAGCCCTGGAACAACCTTTAATGCCACGGCATACGACGAGAGCATGCGCGTAAATGTGATGGGTGCGGTACACTTATTTGATGCCGTTTTGCCAGGAATGATGGCGCGCAAAGAACCTTCCCTGCATGGGAATAACACTGCTACCCGCCCACAGCTTGTGAGCATTAGTAGTTTGGCGGCCTACAGAGGCATGCCCGAATCAGGAGCGTACTGCGCGAGTAAGGCAGCACTTAGTGTGTTAACCGAGAGCCTGCGGCAAGATCTGGCGCCGCATGGGATCGATTGCACGTTGATACACCCTGGCTTTATTGAAAGCGCGATTACGGCACGAAACAATTTTAAAATGCCGTGCTTTATGAGTTTAGAAAATGGGGCCGCACGTATATATAAGGCCATTTTAAAGCACAAGCGCGTGTATTCGTTTCCATTTCCAATGGCACTGGCAGCACGACTGACCCGATTACTTCCTGCTTGGTTATTTGACTATGTACTGAAAGGGAAACGCGGTTTAAAATCGCCTAACTAATCGTCATCCTCAAGGGCAAGGGCATCTATGGATGTAAAATTTTGAGATAAGTTATTGGGCACAGTTAATATAAAGGTCGACCCTGTACACACTACACTTTCCACCTTAATATCACCTTTGTGAGCCTGCAGAATATGCTTCACGATGGCTAGACCAAGCCCCGTACCGCCCATCTGCCGGCTTCTTGCCTTATCCACCCTGTAAAAGCGCTGAAACAGATAGGGAATGTGCTTTTCATCAATGCCACGGCCTTGGTCTTTTATAAGGATTTTTGTATTGGATTCCGTTTGCTGTATGGAAATGGTAACCTCGGTCTTCTTACTGGAATACCGAATGGCATTTACCACTAAATTCATGATGGCTTGCTCCATTAATGCACCATTTAATGGGATACTTTTAAGATTATCAGGAAACACACTATGAATGGTGATACTTTTATCTTCAGCCGTTGGTTCACAGTGGCCAATCACCCGCTCAATAATTTCAGCTGGGTTTGTGTCTTCTAATTCCATGCCATAACCTTCGTCTTGTTCAATACGCGATAAACTGAGCAGGTCTTCGATAATGGCAGACAGCCGATCTGAATGGTTTCGGATAATTCCCAAGAATTTTTGACGATCCTCTTCATCATCTACCCCACCCTCTTCTAAGGTTTCAACAAAACCCTTAATTAACGTGATTGGGGTTTTTAATTCGTGGCTTACGTTTGCCACAAATTCTTTACGCATGCGCTCTAATTTTTCCATTTTTGCTAGTATCGCGGCCTTCTCGTTTCGCTCATGAATAATCGCCTGAATACGGGCATCCATTTGCTTTGCCATCGCGTTTACAGCTACGGCAAGCGTGTTCATTTCCTTCGGTGTTAATTTAGGGATAGGAGAGGTTAAATCGCCACGTGCAATGCGCTCGACACCCAAGCGAAGCGTGCGTATTGGCCGCACCCAATAATGCGCAAGAAACCATGATGCGATGCCAGATACAAGTATAATGATGAGTCCGGCCACAATCATGTGTTTGTAAAAATCCCACAACACATAGTCGATATCTGCTACTGACGTTCCTGCACGCACTGCGCCAATCACTTGGTTCTCAAACTCCACAGGAAGAGCCACGTAAAGCATGACCCGGTCCATGGTGTGAGACAATCTCAACACTACCGACTCATTTCCTAGTAAAGCCTCTTTAAATTCCGGTCTGGCATCGGCAGCACTAAAATTCTGAGGGAACTCCAATGAATCCGCGATGATAACCCCATTTTCATCGCTGGCAGTTAAGCGAATATCGGGTCGGTAAATAAAATTCGCAATATCTCTATCGAGGTCTTTAAAGCGGCGCTCATTATAATAAGGCACGGCTTGTGATGCGCTTAATAATGCCGCATCTTTAAGCACCTGTTCCATTTTGGAATAGTAAAACTGTGTGAACGAATTATAGGCAACTGTGCTAAAAGCCGTCACACAAATTAGGATGACCGCAATATAGGTAGGAAATATGCGCCAAATTAAGCGTTGCTGGCGAGGCCGTTTCATGATTTCTCTTTGAAACGGTACCCTACTCCTCGTATGGTTTCGATATTGGCAGAAAAGTCACCTAGTTTTTTTCGAAGGCTTACCATCATCACATCAATTGAACGGTCGGTTACCGCATAATCTTGGCCGTGCACCTCTTCTACAATCTGGTACCGGGTGTATACGCGGTTTGGGTTGGACACCAATAAAAATAGCGTTTCAAACTCGGAAAACGTTAACTTAATTTCTTCGTTATTCACATAACACTCTTGAGTCTCTTTTGAAATGGTGAGTTCCCCAACTGACACTTCTTTTAAGGGTGTTTCATTTGGCAATTTATTCGCACGGCGCAGTACCGCCTTAACGCGACTGATTAAAATCTTAGGGCTGAATGGTTTTGTGACATAATCTTCTGCCCCTAGTTCTAAACCCGCCACAATGTCTGCTTCTTCACTTTTGGCCGATACCATTATGATGGGAATATCTTTAAATTCAGGAAACGATTTAATTTGACGGCACACATCGAAGCCATCCATTTCCGGCAACATGAGGTCTAATAAAATTAAATCTGGGCGATTTTTTTGAATGGCAGGCAGGGCTTGATCCCCTTCTGTGACGAAATCAATTGTAAATCCTTCTTTTTTTAAATGGTAGGAAATGAGTTCAATAATGTCTAATTCATCTTCAACTATCAGTATGGTTTTTGACATCTATTAATAACTCCTTGGTGGTAGAGATCTATCTCTTACTTAAGCTTAAACTGCATTGTGTGTGATATCAATACTCTACTTGTTTTAGATTTTGATTAGCATAGTGCACGTTACTTAGTATTTTTCTGGATATTCTTATACCTGATTTAGGCAGTTTACCGTACCCTAATTTAGGCGCCATGACCTGGGCTTCGTCACTCAATAACCAGGTTATCAACTTGTGTGTGGCATCGGCCCTCACTTTAAATCTGTTGCTATAGGATTGATCTTCGTACACTAATAGCCAACTGATCCCTGTAATGGGGTAACCAAATTCCGCGGTTGTGTCGGTTAGAGATAAACGCCCATCCTCAGGAAAATCAACATCTGCCGCAAGGGATATGGATTCTACTGTGGGTGCAATATAGTGGCCGCTGTTGTTTTTTACCTGTACTACACCTAGCTTTTTTTGCATATGTGACAATTCCAGATACGCAATTCCGCCCTTGGTTCGCTTCAACGCGGCAAGCATTCCGGAGTTTCCCCGAGCGCGCACTCCTCCGAACCACTTTATGCTACGGCCATTCCCCATCTTTCTAGCCCATGTTTTATCGGAATTTGATAGGTACTCGGTAAAAATATGGGTGGTACCGCTACTATCAGAACGGTGAATCGGTGTGATGGGTAATTTTGGCAATTTTATACCTGGGTTCTCTGCCTCAATATCAATGTGGTTCCAATGGGCTATCTGCCCACGAAAAATACGCGCTATTGTTGCGCCGCTTAACTTCAATGTTTTAATACCTGGCACGTTAAAGGCTACCACGACCCCACCAACAGAAACGGGGATATGGCTAATTTTTCCATCTATGCGGGCCAACTCATCATCGGATAAAAAAGCATCTGTTGCAGCAAAATCAACACTCTTATTGGAAATGTGCCGGATACCGCCGCCAGACCCAATTGCAGAGTAATTTACAGTCACCCCTGTTTTTTGGTGGTAGTGGTCAAACCAGGCGTTAAACACAGTATTAGGAAATGATGCACCAGCGCCCACCAGAATTGTAGCACTATTGGCATTGGCGTATACTGATATCAGAAACACCAGGGCTATTGTATACAGGGTGCGCTTTGCAAGAGTAATCACCCTGACATAGTAGTGTTTCGCCCGTTGTTTTACAAGATAAATTGATAGGAGAATTCGTTTCACATATGAGTATTATCAAACGCCCCACAGATGTGCATAAATTTTGGTTTGGCATCCTTAAATCTGAACACGATTTCCCCGATGCCCAAAGTCGTTTTTGGTTTAACAGCCCACCCGAGTTTGATGAGATGATTCGCCACGATTTTGAACCCACTTTAAGTGTGTGCGCCCAAGGCAAATTGACAGGATGGGTAAACACGCCACGGGATTTATTGTCTCTTATTATTTTGCTGGATCAATTTTCACGCAATATTTACCGTGAAAAAGCGGAGGCTTTTGCCCAAGACCCATTGTGCCAAGAGCTGGTATTAAAGGGGCTACACGAAGGTATAGATAAACAGCTGTGGCCCATTGAACGCATGTTTTTTTATTTGCCATTAATGCATTCGGAACGCATCGAACTGCAACACATTAGCCTGGAAAAATATTTAGCACTTACGGAAAGTGCGCCTATTAACGCCAAAACCCACGCAGAACGCTTTTACGCCTTTGCCCAAAAGCACTTTGACGTGATTGCCGAATTTGATCGGTTCCCCCACCGCAACCACCTGCTTGATCGTGCGACAACACCTGAAGAAGAATCCTTCATGATGACCTTTGACGGGTTTTAGAACGACCTTAGCAAGCAACTCACTTCCATTTCGAGCTGTGCATCACTATGTGCGGTTGCAAGAATGTCGCATATAAGGCGACGGCAATCGAACAGGTCAATGGATGCCTGCAATTGTCCTGCCACATCGTTTAACTGGTCAAAACCGCACACCACTATGTCGTCTTTTTGCCGTTCAACACTTTGTTGGTCGGGCTCTAATTCCCTCGCAATGCTTTGGCCCAAAATATCAAACTTGCGCGCGTTTCTTACCAATAGCGATAAAAATCGGCTATCACTTACTAATCTCAACACACAGGAGCTTGACACCCAGTTGGACAGCGAGGCAAATACGTCATCATTATTCTCTTTTCGTAACGCCACATTAAGGGGATGACGCTCCACGGTGGTGGTATCATCTATGTTTAGAAAATCAGCAAACAAAAGGGATTGCAACATACTCAACCCATTGACGCAATCATAGGTACAAAGTAACGCAATGGGTGAACGGCCCTCTCTATCTTTCCAATGTCCTTCATTGTCCACGCCGAGATTTACCATTAGAGATACCATTTCCCCAGCAACCTCATCGAACTCGTACATTAATGCGGCTTCAAACATACTTACCCTTCCCGCTAATTCACCTCTGGTAATGGGCATCATCGGGTTAAACACAGCGTTCTCACACTCAAATAAGCACTGCTTTACAGACTCTATATCGGGTTTTCTATCATTATCGATAGCACCAGATAACAACAATGACAACCTATCCTCAGGCGTATCGTCTGGCACAGCTTCAGCAGGCTCGACCAATACGCGCCCATCTAAGATCGTACTCGATATTCGTTTAAACAACATCTAAGTAAACTAACACTAAATTATACAATATTTAATGATTTTAATGTTTTTTTTATTAAATGCTTTTTTCGATGGCTTTTAGGAGGGCGCGGGCCATCGCTCTAAATGTCGTGTATTTTCCGCCTAGCATGGTAATCATGCCCGATGGCGAGCGGTATATTTCCATATCGCGAGAGAGTTGCGACGCGTGAGGCATCGCGCCTGGTGTGGGGGATGTTATACCCGCTGGTATGGCCAGGGGTCGCAAGCCAGCAAAGGTGGCACCGATGTGTTGGCGTTCAAACTGACGGGTTGGAAAGTAAAAATTAACGGCCTCTAACAAGTAGTTTAAATCGTCTTTGGTCACCGTCACATGGCTTGGGTCCCCATTAAACGGTGTGTCGGTAGTACCCACAAGCGACTGATCGCCATAGGGCATGATGAAAAACACACGCTTATCTTGCGGTGCATGCAAAATAAGGGCCTGGTCATTTGTGAGCCGTGGCAATGTGATGTGCACCCCTTTTGATGGAAACACGCGGTTTTGTTGGCCAGATTCATCCATTGCCAAAATCGTATTGGACCACGCGCCTGTTACGTTTATAACTTGCGTGGCACGAATGGCCATTGTGGTGGGCTTATAAATACCGCTTGTTTGGTTTGGCGACTTGGCAGCATAGGTTTGAATGTTGGCTCCGACCACGCGCCCGTTTTCAATTATCAAGTTTGACACCGGGCTGTTTTCGTAAATCTGAGCCCCATTTTTTGCCGCCTCAGATGCCACCCGTTTCACCAATTCTAAATCATTCATTTGGGCATCGTAATAGCACGCACCACCTTTTAACCCGTCTTGCCTAAAATCGGGCAAGCGTGATTCAAAATCATGCATCGTTACCCCGTGACTTTTGGGCATTGGGCTGCCTGCTGCTAGAAAATCATACAATTTTAAACCCAATTTCACTTGCCACAATGGCCGAGGTGAATCGGCAAATACGGGGTACCAAAATGCGAGTGGCCATACTAAATCAGGGTAGTCGCGCAATAACCCGTTTCGTTCACACAAACTTTCCTTCACTAAGCCAATTTTAAACTGTTCTAAATACCGAAGGCCGCCGTGTGCCAACTTCGAACTTTTACTCGATGCCCCACTGCCAATACTGGCGCGTTCCACCAATGCCACGGATTTCCCAGAGGCACTCGCCTGCCTGGCGATTTCAACCCCATTGATACCCCCACCAATAATTAGCAAGTCTACCCTTTGAACTTCCATAAGAGAATTATACCATTAGTTAAATGTCCCAGTTTTTGGCGCGTTCTACTGCCCGCTTCCATCGGGAATAATGGGCCTCCATTTCCGGGTTGTAGATAGGTGTATAGGTGGTGGAAAGGGTTTGTGTGGCACGAATTTTCTCTTCGCTCCAAATACCCGCGCTCATGCCTGCAATCATCGCTGCCCCCAAGGCAGTACTTTCCGTTGCGGCTGGCTTTTGGATGTTCATGGTAAGAAGGTCTGCTTGAAACTGCATCAGAAAACTGTTTTCGCTGGCCCCACCATCTACTTTTAACGTGGTGAATTCTTGGGGAATTGCGGCTTTGATGGCGTCAATCACATCGCGTGTTTGATAGGCCAGCGACTCTAGGCTCGCGCGCGCGAGGTGGGCCTTGGTGCTACCACGGGTAAGCCCTAAAATAGTGCCGCGAGCGGTTGGGTCCCAGTGGGGAGCGCCAAGGCCGGTGAGCGCTGGAACCACTACTACGCCCCCGTTCGAGGTGACGCTTTTGGCAAGGGAATCACTTTCATGTGCTGACATGATGATTCCAAGCTCGTCTCTGAGCCATTGAATTAGCGAACCGCCAATAAAAACAGACCCCTCAAGTGCATAATTCACTACATGATTAATATCCCATCCTATCGTACTAACTAACCTGTCGGTACTAACAGGTAAGCTGCCTGAATTTGCCATAACAAATAGGCCTGTTCCGTAGGTGTTTTTAATCTGGTCTGTTGCGAAACCGCATTGGGCAAAGAGCGCGGCTTGCTGGTCGCCGATTACGGCCTGTACGGGGATGGGCTGCGTTGTATGAATGCCTGATTCTGCGACCACATCACCAAAGTGGGCATCTGTCGCGTTTACTTCCGGCAATATCGCCTTTGGCACATTAAACAGCGACAATAAGTCGTCGTCCCATTCGCGGGAATGGATGTTAAACACCATGGTGCGAGACGCATTGCTCACATCAGTGGCGTGCACGCGCTTATGGGTTAAATTCCACAGTATCCAGGTATCAATGGTACCGAATAAAAGCTCACCATTTTCTGCTGCGTCTTGTGCGCCTGCCACATTATCCAATAACCATTCAATTTTAGTGGCGGAAAAATAGGCATCTAAAAACAGTCCTGTCTTCGTTTTAATGGTGTCTGCATGGGCTGATAAGGCACGGCAGCGATCTGCGGTTCTACGGCATTGCCATACAATGGCGTTGTGTATGGGCTTACCGGTATTTTTGTCCCAAATTACCGTGGTTTCTCTTTGATTGGTAATGCCTAAGGCCGCGACATTTTCTGCTCCAACCTTATCTAGCACCCCGTTCAAAACCGTTTTGGTACTGTGCCAAATTTCTTCCGCATCATGTTCCACCCAGCCTGGCTGAGGAAAATGTTGGGCAAATTCTTCATACTGAGAAGCTAATACGGCGCCATCCTTGGAATAGGCTATCGCGCGGTTTCCCGTCGTGCCTAAATCAAGGGCGATAATAATAGACTTTTTCATACGTCCATTATATCGCAAATTGCGAAAAGGGAATTCCTAAAGAATTAGAAGACATCCTCTTTTAATACTAAACCCGTCTCTCCTTCTTCTACTAAAAACCCATCTAGTGAACCACCGCTTTGGCGACCCCCTAGCCCCTCACCTAACAGAGACGACCCTGATAGTGTGCGCGTTAATGAGGCGCGCGCCTCGGGATTAAAAGACCCTCTGCGGCTAGACGGAGCACTAACAGACAACCCGACAGGACCGTGTTTGGGCGCAAGCGCCTTGTAATACTCCCCGCTAGCCTGAGACCGGCGTAATTCCGCTGCGAACAAGCGCACAAACTCGGATCTGACTGTTTTAGCCGCATTAAATATCTCGTCTGTATCAGCATTTATGGCATAGGTTGCTTTTTTTTCTTCTTTCGGCAATGGAACATCTAAAAAGGGAACGCCATTTGGCCACGCTTCCCCTAATTGCCCTTGTATCTGTGATTTTACAGAGTCACAAATTCTGCGGGCAGACTCACGAAGTGTTAAAAACACCTGTTTTGTTGGCTCATCCTCAGCTAAAAATGCAATACTCGCTCCAAAGCTCGAAAACAGCCCATCACCCAGAATACTTTCAATTGAGTCATCTAATAATGCGTCTTGCATCGACGTTTCAGGCCCACGAATTGCCACTACTTTAGGAACCCCATCTCCAAAATACTGAGCCGCATCGCCAATCACAATCTCCTGGCAGATTAAGGCATTTTGATCCACGCCTGACCGGTCAGAGGATGTGGGTAAAGCAGACGGCATATACCAACCTGTAAATCGTGGATCCACTGCTTTTAAAATAGCCAACTCTTCTGCAGTCAGGTTTAACTCACCTGGTTTGTCAGGGTTTTGATTCTGATATGGCGCTAAGATCTTTGATGATAGCGATTTCAACGTTGCAGGATTGATATCGGCACCCTTGGCAATCATTCCATTTACAATGGCCTCTAAAACAAACATCATGATAAATGGCGGGGCAAATTGGTGGCTTAAAATTCCATCGCGTATGGTACCGGGTTTAAATCCGTTCGCTTCGGCCACTACTGCTAGCTTTTTATCAAACAATTCAACAGCGTTTAAATGATGCACGAACACGTCTTTTAAACCTGGGTCTTTTTGGCAATCAGTTAACGCAGAAGCCAATAGTGTGTGGGCAAATGCTGGTATTAACCCAGGTGACTGCATATTTATACGGCCTGTTGAAACGCCTAGAACAATTAAATCGCGCACCTCCCCTATGATATGACCCCAATTATTTTCCCAATACCCCTTGGCTTCCGCCTTGTTCATGTGGTCATGATAAATACAACTTAGCACGGCCATAATTAGCTTTTTTTGACGCGGCTCGATCGGCAGGTTACTAAGAGTGACTTGCAAATTTGTCCGTTCAGCTCGGGGTAAGGTAAACTCAACTTGTTGCAACTTACGCTCTAAATTGTCCATTAAAACGTTGGGTGATTCCTGTATACCAAAAGCGGCGCTTACCTCGGCCAATATGGCCATCTGTTCGGGGTCTATCTGTTCGGGCTGTATGGCAAAAGTGGGAGTAAGGGTAAAGGCTATTTTTCGGTTCATCTTAGGGATCAATTCTATTATATTTTATGAAATATTGTTTTTTTTAACTAACACCCCTATTTTAACCCCAAATTGATGAACCTCACAAGCCCATGAAGGAAATATTAACGTGTCATCATGGGACAAAGAAAACTGTTAATCGTACTCTTGCTTCTAATAAATCTCCTTATTGGCATACCTCTGTATGGATGAGTCCTGATATATTGCGCGTTTTAAGTACGATCCATCCCCCTTTACTCCCCAGAATTCTAGAAAGACACGACCAATAAAGGCGTTCGCTTTCCAGGCCTGCGCCGTTGACACCCAAACCGTTTCACGCGAGAATAGTCTTTCATTGATTTGCAGAGCATTTCTGCAGGTTCGGAGAGGTGGCCGAGTGGCCGAAGGCGCACGCTTGGAAAGCGTGTATGGCAGTGATGTCATCGTGGGTTCGAATCCCACCCTCTCCGCCAGTCATACATAGTTTTGCAAACCTCTAAACGCATAATTCTAAAAATGGGTTTTTAAAGAGTTCG
>JAQBTH010000104.1 GCA_027623425.1 bacterium
CTATATGAAGCCCTATATGAAGCCCTATCGGTCATTTTATGTGGGATATGGTATCTTCCACATGATAATGAATTTTGAAAACGATTTGGTAGATGCAACCGCGACTTACACTGGTCCCTACGGTGAAGTGGGGTATAGCTTGCAAGTGTATCGCGCCATATTGGGTCTCTCACTTCAGGTGGGTGCGGGCTTTGGAACGGTTGAATTTAGTGAGGGAGAATTGGATGACCTGTTTCTTGAATTAAACGAAGAGGGTGCTCAATTCTTTCCATCAATCATGCTAAATATCGGATTTGCGTTCTAAATTCCAAATCCGATTGTGGCACCCAATTGAATAAACAGCGGTGAGGTAAAGTTTTCAACAGTTACAGAGTGGCTTAGGTTTATGCCTGCTTTGTATTGGAGCGTGGCCAAGGCGTGTTGGTAACGGATGCGCCATCCTTGTTCAAAATAGGCACCTATGGCAAAGAATCGTTCGGGGTTATTGTCATCATTGTTCACGCCAAATAGGTAGTCTGCGCCTTTTTCAAAGTTGGTTTGGTATACACCGCCGCCCATGAATGTTCCGTATGGTTCGGGGTTTAAATAGTGACGATAGCCCACATATGTTGTGTTGGCGCGTGCTCCACCTGAAAAGAGATATTCATAAAATCCTGCTGTTATGGCCTTTTGAAAGTGGTCAATAAAAAACTCATATTCGGCATATGACCCTAAATTTGTGAGTGCCAATCCAAGTGAAAACGTGTGTCTGGTGCCCTCTTCATCTAGGTAATTTTGATAGCTTGCTGGCCGGTCGTTTTGAATGGCATTTTGTGTGGTTGTTGCGTTTGATTTGGAGGGGGTGTGAAACAGGGTGGCTGCTTGTGCTGGAATGACGATGCTTAAACATGCGATACATAAGATTGTTTTTAAGTGTTTCATATTTAGTCCTTTTTTATGAGTGATGAATGTGTGCCCACTTTAATTTTATCTTTTCAAGGGTGGTGAGCGTGTTTTGATAAAACAGAGTTCCTTGACCTATTAGCCGTACTTGCCAAAGGTTGCTTAGTGCAAAGCGCTTTACTAACTTTACAGAATCAAAATTCTTTTGCAGCAGTTCGGTGGGGTCTTTTTTGCTAATGACGTAGACATCAATTCCCGTGTGTGTTTGGGGTTTGGCGATGCTTTTTCGTGTTTTGGTTTGGCATAGTTTTAATAGCGTTGGGTTTTGTGTTTTTTGTTTAGGTGGATTTTCTGGCAGGTTTCGTATGATGGCATCGGTGAATTCAGAGGTTGTGCATGTATTAATGCTTTCTTGGTTGTTATGGTGGCATGCCAGATCGGCGGTGAGGTTTCCTGTGGCCATGGTGGCGACTACCGCGGCCTCTATGCTGCTGGCATAGTGTGTGAGCCCTAGCGCTTTTAGCATCAGTACAGCTGACATGATCATGGCGGTGGGATTAGCACAATTTTTTCCGGCAATATCTGGGGCCGTTCCATGTACCGCTTCAAAGATGGCATACTCTGTGCCGATGTTTGCTGATGGAGAGATGCCTAGTCCGCCCACTAGTCCGGAGGCAAGATCGCTTAAAATATCGCCATTCATGTTAGACATTAAAATCACATCAAATTGACTGGGGTTTAGCACCAGTTGTTGCGCACAGTTATCTACAATGATGTGTTGTGATTTTAGGTTTGGATAGTATTCGGCAGTTTCTTCAAAGCAACTTTTTAATAAGCCTTCAGTGTTTTTAAGGATGTTGGCTTTTGTTGCGCAATGCACGGTCTTTTTGCCTAGTGACCCGGCGTATTCACAGGCCAATTGGCTGATGCGAATGCATTCCTCGTGAGTGGCTAGTTTTAGTGAGAGGCCGATGTCATCGTCGCTCCAGTATTCAAGACCGGCATATAAGCCTTCTAGATTTTCCCTGATAATTGTGAAGTCTAAGTGTAAGTCGCTATAGCGAGATTTTACGTTTGGCAAATTTTTGATGGGCCGTATGTTGGCATAGGTTTTGCAGAATTGGCGAAGGGCAACATTTGCGCTTCTTTCGCCTTTGCCAACTGGTGTTGCGAGTGGGCCTTTAAGTACGATTTTGTTGGTTGTAATGGAGATCTTTGTTTTTTCGGGTAGACCAGACTCGTCTCCTGACTTGAATACTTTTTCCCCGGCAACCTGCAAGTCAAATTTAAGTGGCGCATTGCATGCTTTTAGAATTCTTAGCGTGGCATCAATTACTTCTGGGCCTATGCCGTCGCCCGGTATAACTGTGATGGGTGTGAGTGTTTTGTTTTTCATGACGCATATTATATCAGATTAGTGGTTATGTGGTGTAGTGGATACGCGGTACGTCATACGTTAATATGCTTGACGTACTGCGTAAATAATTTACACTAACTATATGGTTAGTCGTATTAAGAATAATGACAATACGGTTGGGTCCTACTTGGTGTCAGAGGTTCTGGAACCATTGGGTCTGTCTGTAACAGAGTTGGCAGATGGCATAAAGGTGCCTGCGAATCGGCTGTATCAAATTATTAATGGCGATAGAGAGCTTACAACAGACACGGCTGTTCGTTTGGGGCATTTCTTTGGTACGGGCCCTGAAATGTGGTTGTATTTGCAAATGAAATCAGATTTGACGCGTTTTCATAATCATTTTCCAGATGTCTTGGATTCAATTGGGCGTTTTTCAGCCTAATAGTTGCTCCATTTTAGTTAAATCGCTATTATTTGATTATGGGATCGGTATTAAATCGTATGGCAGCGACTGTTTTGGCGCCTTTATCGGTGCTGCCTCATGCATCTAGTAACGCGCCTGTTCGTGGCCTTCGTGATGGGGATGATGCTGCTACCTCGCTTGAGGGTCTTCCTTCCAATTGTGTTGCAACAGTATTTGCGATACCAGAATTAATGGCGCACATTCTTTCATTTTTACCTCCCTCTGATTTAGTGCCGACTCGCGGTGTAAGCCGACTATTTCGTATGTCAGTTGATAACCTTGCCCGTCGATTTTTATTTGAAGAGGCTTGGATTGCGCGGTGTGTGGAATCTGCTAATTTGCGTTCAGGCGAATTGCCAAATGGAAATAGATCATTGTCTCTTCTACGAACAGCGGTGGATGTTTTCTCACTTCGTGATTTGTCTTCTGGGTTCACTGCGGTTTTGTCCCATTGTGGCATCCGGGAGGAGTCAGTCCATTTTTCTGCCTTCACAACCTTAAATGCTTATCTAAAATCTGATGCGTTTTGTAGTGACTTTTTTAATGTGAATCGGCGTTTACCCAACTTCATCCCTGCGCTAGAACGCATGGTTTCTCGTGCGCTTTGTGCATCTGATTTTCACGGTCGATTAATGTCGTGTTTGCAGCTGGTTTTTCCTGTTGCTACTATTCATGCTTCGGTGGCCTTAACTGATAATTTGCGATCCTGTTTAGTGGTTTTTATGTCGGTGCCTACTGGGTTGTTGAGTCGTATGCAATTTCGGTTGGTTTCCGTTTCTTATCCGGCTGATTTTTCCCAATTCAATTATGTGGCGTTGTTGCGGTCGACTCATTATTTGAAAGATTATGGCGTTATTCGGTACGCGAATGGTTCCGTTTTTGTGGGTGAAACGAAGTCGGGTTGTATTCGGGCTCCAAATGGGGATCAATTTCAATCTGATACCCCATCGTTTGGTGATTTAACTATAGGGGATGTAACGGAAATGGGAAATTTTTACCCGATGCCTGCGCATCCATATGGCGTTATTTGCATGGGGCCCGGGATACCTATGGAAAATTGGTAGACTATTGAGAATGCATTGCGTGGTATAAGACGATTGCGACTGAGTTGGCTAGGTTTAAGCTTCTTACATTGGGGTTTTTCATTGGAATCGTGCAGCATTGGTCTTTGAATTGCTTGTGGTATTTCTCATCTAGGCCCTTATCTTCGCTGCCATACACAAGGGTGTGGTCATCTTCAAATGTGCATTGGGTGTAGGGTTTATTTGATCTAACGGTTAATACGTGTGTTTTTTCAGGATTTAAGTTTGTCATATATGCGTCAGCATCTTCGAAGCGTTCCCAATTTAAATAGGGCCAGTAATCAAGGCCAGCACGTCTTACCGCGGCATCAGAAAGATCAAATCCTAGCGTGCCAACGAGGTGCAGTGTGACATTATTTGCAGCGCATATGCGGCCTATGTTGCCTGTATTAGGGGGTATTTTAGGGTTAATTAATGCGATTATCATGGTCTAAGTATAGTGGGTATGGCGGAATTTAGCGACACTGGGTGATTTGTTGCTTGAGGTAGGGTTGTTTTTTTGGGGGGGACGGCTTTCTTATTTTTTAGTAAAATATATAAAAATATGTGTTTTAATTTAGTGTATTTATAATT
>JAQBTH010000105.1 GCA_027623425.1 bacterium
CTGAAATATTAGATTGAATCGCATATGGCACTGATTTAATGGGAATAAAATTCACAACTCCATTACCAATCTTGATTCCTAAGCGCAACCCATCGTTATTTAACAGGGCGGTGGTAATGGGGTTTTGCGAATTTGTACCCAACTGAACAGAAAAATTTCCGTTGATATAATTCACGTTAGAAACAACTTCTGTCCATATTGGAGTATCCAAATCGCCAGGGTATAAACCAAATTGTGTCGTGATAGCGCCGTTATAAAGACCTGCCGTGCGGTGAGATGCTTTCGCCTGAACGGTTATGACTTTTGGGGTTGTATCTGCATGGGCCAACACACATAAAAACAAGCAGAAAATGAGCGTGAAAAGCATGCTTGAAAATATGCGTCTCATATACTGCCCCCTTAGTGTTGTGTGTGCCATCTTTAGATTTATACCCAGAATGAGGGGGTTCGAAACATATTTTAAGGTAAAAACCAGGGCTAAAATATGGAATTTTAGTGGTAGACTTAAACTATGTTGCAGGCTGTCGAATACTTTCAACGGGGGGACTACCTAAACGCCATCGCTCGGTGCGAGGAGATTTTAGCGTTAGAACCGACTCATGCAGAGGCGAAACACTTTGTGTCTGGCCTTCACCACATGTGCGCGATTAATGCCACACAAGAAAAAGAATATGAATTGGCGTTGACCCACTTAAAGATGGCCAATAAATACGCCCCAGACGATAACAAAATTAAATCAGATTTAGCCAGTGCCTACTGCAATGTTGGGCATGAATTAAACACAAAAGGCAGTCCTAAAGAGGCCATTCCATTTCTTGAAAAAGCCATCGAAATTGAACCCTCGTTAACAGCATATAAAAATTTGGCCTATGCCCTTGAGAAATCCCGACAGGCACGGGTTGCCAGAGATATTTTGGAATTGCTTGTGAGCAAATACCCATTGGAAATTGAGGCCCACCTTACCTTGGCGGTCTTAGCACAAAAACAAGGGGACACTGCCAGAGCAAAATCTGCTTTAGAAGCCGCATACGAGCTAGAACCAACAGGCGCACACGATATTTTGCGTAAAACATTGGCGCCAGCGTACTTTGATAGCGTGGAACAAATGCATCAGAGTCGTGCACTGTTGGAACGTAATTTAGACGATTTGTTGGCGCAAAACTATGTGCTAAAAGACCCCTTAAATGAGGTGGGTATACGCAATTTCTATTGGGCGTACCAAGGGTTGAATGATAAATCAATTATGGTAAAAACCGCCCAATTATTTATGAATCAAAGCGCCATCCGCTACACGGCAAAACGACCACAAAAACGCGATAATGATTCTAAAATTAGAATCGGATTTTTCTGTAATATGTTTTATGACCAATCGGTATCTCATTTCTATGCCAACATGATTGCCACACTACCAGACGATTTTCATGTGTCGATTTTCTATCCAACGCCCAAACACCGCGACCATATCACCGAGATGATAAAAGCGCGATCTGATTTTTATTGCGAACCCGACACAGACATGGAGTCGTGCCGCAGTGCCATCGAAAGCCAAGCTTTAGACATCTTAATTTACCCCGAAATTGGGATGGAACCATTGACCTATTTTCTGGCGTTTTCCCGTTTGGCACCCGTGCAGTGTGTGTTAATGGGCCACCCGATTACAACTGGCATTCCCACAATCGATTACTATTTGGGTTCAGAGGTTTTTACGCCCATCCAATACACCCGCCACGCAAATGAGTTTAGTGAAGAGTATATTCGGCTTGCCGGCATGCCCGTGTGTTATTCCTTGCCAGACACCCACGTAACGCCCAAAACCCGTGCAGATTTAGGGTTGCCGGAGGACTGTAATATTTACACCTATCCGATGACATTGTTTAAATTAAATCCCGCGTTTGACGATGTGATTCAAGGTATTCTAGACGGGGATAAGAATGGGGTTGTATTGCTATTCAAATACGACGCGTTGGAAGATAAGATAAAGGCGCGTTTTGAGCGAAAATTTCCACACCTGATGGAGCGTATTGTGTGGTGCCACCCGCTTGGCAGGATGGATTTTATAACCCTGCTTGAACATAGTAACGTGGTGCTGGAATCCTTTCCTTTTGGGGGCGGTAACACCTCTCTTTTAGCCATCGCGGCAGGCACGCCGATTATGACGCTGGAGACAGCATTTTTAAGAGGCCGATTCACATCCGGGTATTACCGCTACATGGGCATGGAAGAATTAATCTCAACATCGGTGGATGGTTACATTCAATTAGCGCTAAAAATTGGTATGAATCCAGAGATACGATCTGCTTACTCTGATCAATTGCGCGACCGAAGTTCTGTGTTATTTGAAAATACCGAAGGTGTAAATGCGATGATCGAGTGGTATCGGTCTATCGTATAACGCCGCCGCCAACAACGCGATCGTTATCGTAAAACACAGCAGATTGACCTGGCGTTACATATTCCTGTGGGTATTCAAAGCGCACAGACGCGGTATCGCCATTAATTGCAGTAATTGTGCCTGTAAACGGAGTCATTTGGTAGCGAATCTTTAATTGCAATTCTTTATTTACCACATCTTCGTCGGGATCAACCAGCGTAAAGGTGTGTAGTTTCATTTCATTTAATTGTAAATCACCTTTTAAGCCCACTGTAACGGTATTCGTTTGCGCATCTATATCAATCACATACAACGGCACTTGTGACGGCACATTAATGCCCTTTCGCTGACCAATGGTGAATTGATAGATACCATCATGCTCGCCTAATACATCCCCACCGCGATTAACAATCTTACCTGCCACGCGCTTTTCATCAGGAATGTGCGCTTTTACGTAGTCCTTATAACTACCACTACTGACGAAACAAATATCTTGGCTATCGGGTTTATTTGCATTTATTAACCCGCGCTCTTGGGCCATTTTTCTAATTTCAGGTTTGGTAAGTGAACCCAATGGAAATAGGATTTTTTGTAATTTAGGTTGGTTTAACATATATAAAAAGTAACTTTGGTCTTTTTTGGAATCCAATGCCATGCGAATTTCATACTTATTGGTGTCGTGATTCAGATCATTACGAATATAATGACCAGTCGCCATATAGTGGGCATTCAATTCCCCAGCGCGTAACCATAATTCATCGAATTTGATGTAGCGATTGCATTCCACACATGGGTTTGGGGTTAATCCATCAGCGTATTTTGCGATAAAATCCGATATCACATGCGTGTCAAAATTATCCCGTGAATTAACAGTGTAGTGGGGGATACCAAGCTTATTGGCGACCCGTTTCGCATCGTTGACGGCACCCAAATTGCAGCACGCGGATTTGCGCTCGTCTTCTTTTGGGAGCAACTGCATTGTAATACCAATAACATCGTATCCTTGTTCTAGTAACAGGGCTGCCGTAACGGAGCTATCTACGCCACCGCTCATGCCAACTAGAACGCGTTTTTTTTCTGACATGTGCCCACCTCCAAAGCGAAACTCTGGCTAATACTACCGCGATTTTGTTTAAATTAGAAGCCAGTGCCAAAAAAGATAGGGTCAATCATCTTGCGTTGTTCCATTTCAAGCACAATTGTGTGGTCGGTACTGATGGCTGGAAACACAAATGAATTAATGACACCTTGAGGCACGCCATCCACGATAACGTCACGAATAACCCACACATTACTCAGACGATCGAACTCAAATACCGGGCTATCGAAAAATTCTCTAAAGTTGTAATTACCTGCCGTGGTTATACCGGCTAGTGGCGCAGGGGGAGTAATAAGTCCGGTGCTATTTGGTGATACCGAAAGTGCCACATTGTGATAGATATGCCCAAACTCAGCCACAATAGTGTGGTCAGAAAGTATATTTGAAAATACATAGTTTGCCGAAGGTGCCAGTAAAACACCGTCTACGCGAAGACCCGTTATTTGATAATGCGCATCAGCGACAATATTATATGTAGCCGTGGTGCCGTCTGGAAAGGTGTTGTCTCCCAATGGGGTAATAGTCCCATTCCCCGATACCGAGGATATAATATGATTGTATTCATTATATACCGCGTGAATCGTGTAGTTTCGCGTAATATCTGTAAATTCATAGGAATTTGGCGTGCCAATATTGACTCCATCAATATGTAATTCTTTTAAGTAAAAATCTGCATTGGCG
>JAQBTH010000106.1 GCA_027623425.1 bacterium
TCCTTTAGAAAATTCGTTTTCACATACGGCTTCAAATAAAACTCGGCCATAACCTTGCCCCCGTAAGTCTTCAGCAATTTCTAGGTAATTAAGTTGGGTGGCGCCAGTATAATCAGGTAAACAGGATACATCATAGTGTGCGCAAAACTCAGTTTCTTCTATTTCTGCGTGGCCTGCATTTTTAGAATCATCGTATAGATAAAGCGTATTTGGATTAGAAAATTCATCATCTGATGACTCATTTGTAAAATGGCACGTGCTTGTTGTAACGGAAATTCGGCGAAATTGCATTATCCCCCACCCTTTCTAAGCTAGCGTACTAAATCCATCTTGGTCTCGCCCTGGCTTTCGTAGTTTGTGGTATTTAATCTTTTCCTCGGTGATGTATTCGTTAAACATGTCGTTGATGCGCCCCATTTCTTGCAACATGTCGCCCGCTTTTGTTTTAGGAGCGGCGAATGGGTCGCGAACAGGTATCTGAGGTACTCTTAGGTTTGGGGATTTCCCTGGAACGGGATTAATCTTTCCTGTGCCGTGAATATCGACCACGGCGGCCTCTTTAGCCAGGATCTCAAGCGGAAGGCGGTTGTAGTTTCTTCCTTTCACTTCGTATGCCGCAAAATCGGGATTGTTGTAATCCAGATAACTGATAATAAACATAAATCGTTGAATGTTTTTTAAATCTTGGTCGGACGGTTGGGCACTGGCCTTGGGATGAGTGTGGTAGACGCCATAATATTGTAACCCATGCTTTTCGAAAAAGGCGTGGGCACGCTCGATGTCTTCGGACGTAATCGCAAAGGTATCTGTTTTGTTGTAAAGGTGCTGGTTAAACGCCGGTAGAATGGCGCTGATGATCATGTCTTTTCCACCTAGGAAACCACCGCATTCTTGCGGCCAATTGGTGTGACCTTGGTTGATAATAATATCGTAATGGCGCCTTGTAATTTTAAATCCCATAATGACTCCTACACTGTATTATCGGTTTTTCTTAGGTAGAAGTATCATTTATTTTGGACTATTGTATGGATTAATGCGGATAACCGAGTGTGCGAAATCGATGGCGCATTGGGTTTTACGGCAATCCGATAGCCACAGCCTTCGAGTAATTTACCATGGGACACAAAGGCACTCGCGGGGTAATTGTGGCAGAATTGAGGGCGATTCGGGTAATCATTGCACTTATTGTCTTTGGTGAGGCATTTGCAATCGTAGGCCGTAATGGTGCCGTTTTGGGTGGTACTGACCGGATAGAATCGGCTAAAGATGTGCGGCTGGCTGGCTTTGGATTCGGCAAATCGAATAGGATCGCTCAGTGGCGTACCATTCTCTACCACCATTAGGTGGCGACAACAATTGCCACTGTGCTGACAAGCGCCTGTAATATAAAAGAGTTCGATCTTGATCAATTGCCAGAGCGTGCGCTCAATAGTCGCGTTTTTTAGCACCGCGTGGTTGAATTTGAACGTCACGATCAACCCCCATAACGCCACTCGATTGAGTTTGGGGTTAAAGGGTAATGATGGGGACACGTTTAGGAAATGCTGTTTCTGATTGATGAAATCAGAGAGTCTATTCCTTCTTTGGCGTGAGATAGCATTTTAGTTAATTCATCCGGGCCAAAAGTGCTTCCTTCGGCAGTTCCTTGTACTTCAATAAAGTCGCCATTTGCATTCATGACTACATTCATATCCACATCTGCAGAAGAATCCTCTTCGTAATCTAGATCTAAAACCACATTTCCGTCTACTATACCAACGCTGACTGCTGCGATTAGATTTTCGATAGGATTTTCTCTCATCTCTCCGCTTTTAACGAGCGTTTGGCAGGCATCATGTAAGGCCACTATCGCACCGGTAATCGAGGCTGTCCTAGTGCCACCATCGGCTTGAATCACATCGCAATCGATATTGACGCAACGCTCTCCAAGTTTTGATAGATTCACTGCTGCACGCAAACTACGGCCAATCAGGCGTTGTATCTCGCTGGTGCGGCCACTTACCTTACCTTTGCTTACTTCACGGCGAACTCGAGTATGCGTGGCGCCTGGTAACATGGAATATTCCGCTGTCACCCACCCTTTTCCACCGTCTTTTAACCATGGTGGTACGCGGTCTTCAAATGTGGCGGTACAAATTACTTTTGTGTCTCCAAACGAAATTAGCACCGAACCTGGTGCGTGTTTCGTGTAATTACGTTCTATTGTTACTGGTCTGCATTCGTTATGCTTACGATTGAATGATCTCATCTGTTTCTGGGTCCTCCTCGGTTAGGTAATGTTTTTGCTTCTCCTCAATCATTGAACGCCCTTCATCTATGTTGCGTTCCAGTCTAATTAAGTTTTTCTGCATTTTGGTGACCAAGAGTTGTAACTTGGCTAATACGTTATCAGCGTACTCATTGGCACCGGATTTAATTGAGAACGCATTTTGTTTGGCTTCGACAATTAAGTTTTCTATGAATGATTCTGGCGATTCGTGGGTTTTAATTTGAGTGTCTTGCGCATTGATTGTGGGTTGTCCGTCGTCTCTTTTTGTTTGATCTACGGCGTCTCTGGCGGCACTTTTTTCCATATTTTTTGCCAAAAAGCGTAATTTATCCACGTAGGCTAAAATATGCCCCTCATCTACGGCTATTTTGCCTGTTAGGGGAATGCGTTTTGAGTCTGATATAGCGGCTTCAAGCGCGTCTATAACGCCTAGTAATTCATGCATGTTGGCTTTCCTTATACTTAGATTGTAATGCATTATGCACGTGTTTGGGAACAAAGTCTGTAACATCGCCTTTTAATGCGGCCAGTTGACGCACGATACTTGAACTCAAATAGGCATATTTCGGGTCTGTCATTAAAAAAATGGTTTCGATTTTTTTCTGAAGCGCTAGGTTGGTGTGGTGCATTTGAATTTCATAGTCAAAATCGCTGACCGCACGCAACCCCCGAACCAATGTGAAGACATCTTTTTGTTTCGCATAATCCACGAGTAGGCCTTGAAAGCCTTCCACTGTTACTTTGTCGTGATTTTTAAATTGTTCTTTGATGAGCGCCATTCGCTCGTCGCGACTAAATAATGGGGTTTTTCCTGGGTTTTCGATGACCGCAATGATGATCTCATCAAACAGGGAAATGGCACGGGAAATAACATCGATATGTCCGTTTGTAATAGGATCGAAACTGCCTGCATAAATGGCCGCTTTATTGCTCATAATATATCGTCAATTCTGTGTCCCCATAGTGGTATTGAGCCAACTCGCCTTCTGGTAGGTGGTCCCTGATGGGGCGTTCTCGTTTATGCTCAACCATTAAGCATCCGTGAGGCTTTAGTATACCAAAATCAAATAGGGTCTTCAATGTGGACTGGTATAAATCAGCCGCATCCCAAGGAGGATCGAAAAAGATAATGTCCATGGATTTTTCACCCAACTGTTTAAGTGCGTGAGGCAGGGGCCTTGAGATTAAGGTGATATGAGGGTGTTCATCCTCTGGAATAATGGTTTGTATATTGTGAGCAGCATATTTTGTATCTGAATCAATAAAGGTAGCGCTTGCTGCACCGCGTGAGTAGGCTTCGAGGCCCATGGCCCCTGTTCCGCAACATAAATCTAGAAAATGCGCGCCTTCGATTCGGGATTGAATGATATTGAAGATGGACTCTTTGGCTCGGGATTGAGTGGGACGAAAGGATTGATTCGTAGGAAATTTGAGTTTGCGACGTTTAAATCGACCCGCGATGATTTGCATTAGAGCGCCTTGAACATAATATGGGAATCGATAAGGCCTAGCGTTTGGTGATTAAAGGCTTTGGGTGTGGTGCCTATGATTTGAAAACCCAATGACTGCCAAAGATTGATTGCTGACGTATTGGTGGAAATGACGATATTAAATTGCATTGCGTTATATCCAGATTCCTTCGCTTGAATTAAGCAGTGTTGGGCCATCGCGCGCCCGATTCCTTTTCCATGATGATCCGGGCTTACCATAAATGAGGCATTTGCGATGTGAGCACCGAGGCCGATTTGGTTGGCCTTTAGTATGTAAGTACCTAGGACGAGGCCATTGTCTTCTGCTAGGTA
>JAQBTH010000023.1 GCA_027623425.1 bacterium
AATGCCAAGCGCGGCTAAAAAACTGGAAAGTGGTTTTGCTTTGCTTTCTTCTAGCGCATTTAGTAAATTATCTGCGGATTTTTCACCAAAGCGTTCCACCTCTAATAGTTGATTCTTATTTAAAGTGTATAGGTCTGAAATGCGGGAAATTAGGCCGTCGTCTACTAACTGATCTACAACGGATTCACCCAATCCTTCAATGTCCATGGCACTGCGTGAGGCGTAGTAACTGAGTTGCCCTTTGATGCGCGCGGCACACATGATATTTACGCATTTGGTGGCCACTTCGCCTTCGGCTCGCATCACAGGGTGGTCGCAGACAGGGCATGATGTGGGCATTATAAATGGGCGAGAATCAGGGTGTCGTTTAGCGCGCCGAATGATTTTAGGTATGACGTCACCGGAACGCAGTAAGGTGACATCATCGCCAATTTGAATGTCTAGGCGCGCGATTTCATCAATGTTGTGCAAGGTGGCCCGCGAGATTGTGACACCCGTGAGCTTGATGGGTTCTAGTTCGGCGACGGGTGTTAACACGCCGGTGCGTCCCACTTGAACGGATATTCCGAGTAGTCTAGTCGTTCCCTCTTCAGCGGCAAACTTGTAGGCCGTGGCCCATCGGGGGGCTTTTATGGTCATTCCTAATATATCTTGATGGTCTAGGCGATTCACTTTTATCACGGCACCATCAATTTCCCAATCATAGGTTTGTCGTTTGGCTTCTAGTTCTTTGGCGCGTTGGTGCAATTCTATTGCAGTGTTGCAGACATGCAAATCAGGGTTGGTTGGGAACCCCAATTTTTTTAGATATGCCATCATTTCAGAGTGAGACTCTATTCCAGGTGCTGTTCCTTGGTAAATTAGAATATCTAAATTGCGTGATGCCACTACCGATGAATCCAACTGGCGCATGGTGCCTGATGCGGCGTTTCGTGGGTTTGCAAATTGATCCGCGAGAGTGGCAAATTGGCTTTTTCGCATGTATACTTCGCCTCTCACTTCGATTGTGATGGGTTCAGATAATGTTTGGGGCACTGATTTAATGGCCTTTAAATTGTTGGTTACATTTTCCCCTGTTGATCCATCTCCACGGGTAGCGCCTACCTTTAATTTTCCATTTTCATAATATAAAGCAACGGCTAACCCATCGATTTTAGGTTCGATGGTGTATTGGGTTTCTTGCAGATCCAATCCCTTTTCAACGCGCTGGGTAAAGGCGATTAATTCGTCCTTATTAAATACGTTTCCTAAAGAGGGTAATTTAGTTGGGTGTTTGAACGGCTCAAACTTATCTAAAACTGTTCCACCTATGCGTTGTGTGTGGCTATCTGGTCGGGCCAATAGTGGGTTTTCTGTTTCATATGCAATGGCCTCATGTAACAATCGGTCGTATTCATAATCACTAATTTCTGGCGCGTCTTGGTTGTAATACAAATTGGCGTGGTGCTTGAGAGTTTCAATCAATTTTAGATATTCGTCGTGTGTCATGACTTAATATTATACCGAATTATTGCTCTGACCAAAATGCACCTCACGTTGTACAAGTGTTTACGATTCATGGAAATCGGGTATGTACGCCATTGACGTATATTTTTCTGTTGTGTATTATTCTTTATTATGGGGTTTGAGTGGGACAATCGTAAACGGCATCAGAATTTGCATAAGCACGGGCTTGATTTTGCTGATGCGGTGTTTGTTTTTGATGATGTGTATCGCATCGAGAGGTTTGATAAGTGGTTTCTATATTCTGAGTGTCGGTACCAAACTATTGGATGTATTGCAGGACGATTTGTTGTATTTGTGGTATGGACGCAGCGGGGAAGAGATAGACGGATTATTTCTGCTAGGTTGGCGCATCGAAAGGAGAGGAATCTTTATTATGAGAGGTAAAACAGATTGGGATAGATTACGTGCTTTAACTGATGACGACGTTGCACAAGCGGCTAATTCTGACCCTGATGCATTGTTGCTTACGGATCAAGAACTGTTTGAATTTAGGCCTGTTACGTCGGTTGATCGGATTGAGGTTAAAAAAATTCGTGAACGCTTACAATTATCACAAGTTCAATTTGCTTTGTTTTTTGGTGTGAGCGTACGCACTATTCAGGAGTGGGAGCAAGGTCGGAGAATTCCAAATGCGACGTCTCGTAATTTTTTAAGGGTGGTAGAGTATGCACCTCACGTTGTACAAGCGGCGCTATTGAAGCGTAAGCGTAGATAAGTTTGGCGAATGGGGGATCTCCGCCTATAATAAGCTTATGTTACCTTACCCCGATATAGACCCTGTTTTTTTGCGTTTAGGCCCATTTCAGTTGCGCTGGTACGGGTTAATGTATGTCATAGGAATTATGGGAGGGTTTCAAATAGCCAGGCGCACGATGACGAGGGATTTAAAGATTCCTGAAGAGGCGCAATATAATATGCTTACGGGCATTATTTTAGGTGTGCTTTTGGGTGGGCGTTTGGGCTATATTTTGTTTTATGATTTGTCTCATTATCTATCTAATCCGGTTTCAATGGTGGCGATTTGGCAAGGGGGCATGAGTTATCATGGTGCAGCCATTGGGGCGGCTTTGGGCCTATCATTTGTGGCGCGACGGGCAAAGGTATCGGTGTTGCCGATGTTAGACTTGTTGGCATGGCTTAGTACGATAGGCATTGGGTTAGGGCGCATCGCTAATTTTATTAATGGGGAATTGTATGGGCGTGTGACAGATGTGGCCTGGGCAATGGTGTTTCCTGCAGGTGGTCCGTTGCCTCGGCATCCCTCGCAGTTGTATGAATCCTTTGGTGAAGGATTGGTGTTGTTTTTACTGTTATGGTGGGTGCGTAAGCGCTTTAACCCTGTGCCTGGTGCGTTATTTTGTTTGTATTTGATTGGGTATGGCGTGGTGCGATTTATGATCGAATTTGTGCGCAACCCTGACGCGCAGTTGGGCACTGTTTTAGGGGTGCTTACCATGGGGCAGCTGTTGTGTATTACCATGATTGTGTTGGGTGCTGCTGGATTGCGTTGGCTGCACACTCGGGGCGGATTATTTGTTGCAAAAGGGCGATCATGAAAAGTTTTTATATTGATAAACCCCACGAATTTAGAGACTTGGATTTAAAAAGCGGTTGGGTAAAGCGTTTGGTGGATTGCAAAGACGATTGTATCGTTTCTTTTCAGGGGCGTTACTACTCAAAAGTGCTGGAAATGGAACATGTTAAAAATGCTACGCTGCCATTTGAGTTTGAACAATTGCTGCATTTTGTAGTGGAACATAAGGGGGTGTCTTGGGTGGATATTGAAATTCGAAAGCGGTTATTCTTGTCACTTATGGCAGACAGATTGGGTGAGGGATTCTCTAGGGTAGGAGGTAAGGTGAGTTACTTTGGAGAAAATTTAAATATTTCTCATACACGTGCCACGAAACGCAGTGGTACATTTCATGTGGGGGTGTTTTTGTATAATGAAGAAATGCCTGTACCCACCACGAGTTTGGATCAATTTGATGTGCCAGTGAAGGACTTTGCCTTATCGGTTATGCATGATTATCAAAATGAAATAAATGCGATACAGACGCAATTAAGGCGCTTCCTATGACTTTAAGTATGATGTTAATTTGTGGATTTACTTTTTTGATTCACCTTACGGAATCCAGTGTGTATTCCATGCGGTTGGCCGGCGTTAAAACCCGCCAAGTGGCCATCGCGCTTTCGTTTATTACCAGCGCACTTTTGATTTCTAGGCTATCGAATATGGGGCAGGCGCCATTGCTTGGAGTAATGGTTGACCAGGCGGTTGAATTGGGTACTCAAGCGGCTGTTTTAAACTTAGTAATGAGTTTCCGATTGGTTGTGTTTGCCGCCTTTTTAGGCACTTTACTGGGCGTGCTTTTCACCCCTACAACGGTGCGTTTGTTGGGTAAATTGATAATGCGGTTTTTAGATAATGGGTCATTGCCCCGCACGGTAGCTATGGCGATTTTACCCCGTTACTGGAAGGGGCTTTGGCAATGTGTGCGACTGCCCCGATTTTCTATGTTACGTGATATTTCTCTGGCTAATTTACCGAAGCAGTTTCTGATTATGAACGTTATTGTAACGGCGATATATACCATTGGGGTGTTGTGTGCCTTGTTGGCAGGTGCGATGATGCCTGATTTGCGGGCGACAGCCATTCAACTTTCGGGGATTGTGAATGGCATTGCTACAATTTTATTGGCCACTATTGTGGATCCTGCAGGGGCACGAATTACAGATCAAGCGATTCATGGCGGGCGTCCGCAATCGGATGTGAAGTCTGTTGTGGTCTTTCTTTTGTTAGGTAGATTGCTAGGCACGTTAGTGCTGGCGCAACTGTTTTTGATGCCCCTAACTCACTACATAATGTGGGTGACGCGCCACATTGCGCGATTTCTGATATAATTAGCGCATGGGTTTGATTAAACGACGCAAAAACACTCCCGTTCAAGCGGAACCGGATCAACTTGAAATTGGGTTTAAAACAGAATCAAAAGCGGGGCAAAGAGCCTTCCGTTCTAGTTCTATTCTATCCTCGCATTCGGCTAGAGTAACGGGGAATAAAATTGTTGTGCCTAGGGTTATAGTCGAACGTCGCACGCGTGGTTCGCGTAGTGCCTATGAAATGGATTTGCCCAACGATGATGATCATTTAATTAATGAGTCGGGTGAGGATGATGGGTATTCAACTATGATGGACGCGCGGGGCGAACAGGTTCTGGTTTCAAAGGAAATTGATGACGAATTAGATCCCTATGATTTAAATGATAATGGTATTCCCGATGATATCGAATATGCTGTAAGTGAATCATTGGCGTCAGATTCTGAGGATGTGGCCGAACTAAAATTGGATAATGTTGCAGGGAAGCGCGGTTTAAAATCAAAAAAGCCAGCAAATGAAGCGGGTGTTTCCAATGCTGAAATCGATCGTATAAAAAAGGCGGCATTCGAAGATGGTCGTCAAGAGGGCTATCAAGAGGGTTATGAAAAAGGTGGTGCAGATGCTCAGCTCCAAGTGGCTGAACACGCACAGGAAATTTTTAATGTGATTAACGATATTATTGGTGAAAAAGAACGCATCTTTAAATCTGCAGAGATGGCCGTGTTGGATTTGGCTGTTGATGTGGCAAAGCGCATCGTGCAAACCGAATTGTCACAAAGCGAAGCCGCACTTATTAATGTGGTGACTGAGGCGATGGTGAAGATTTCCGACACCAATAAAGTGATTATTCGTTTGAACCGGAATGATGCCCCACGATTGCAGGAGCACTTGGATTTCTTTAAGGCTAAATTGCCTGGTGTAAACACGGTTCTTATACAAGAAGATATGACGGTTAGCGAAGGTGGGTGTGTGTTAGAAACAGACTTTGGCTTTGTTGATGCACAAATGGAAACGAAGTTATCGTTTATTGAAACGGCGTTAAAGCAATCTCAGCTAAAGGAGTAAGCCATGCCACTTGATTTTGAGCGCGCTCACGATAGTTTACGGGATGTGGATTTGGTTCGCATTGTTGGTAAAGTTGTGCAAGTTGTCGGCTTGGTGGTCGAAGCACAGGTTCAGGGTGTTTCCATTGGGGAATTATGCCGCATTGTAATTGACGGTAAGAAAAACATTATGGGGGAGGTTGTCGGCTTTAAAGAGGGCAAAGTATTAATGATGCCTTTGGGGCAAACGGCTGGTATTAAACCTGGAAGTCGCATTTACCCTACGGGGAAACCATTGGAAGTTAAAGTGGGTATGGATTTATTGGGCCGTGTTTTAAATGGTCTAGGCGAGCCCATGGATAATAAGGGGCCAGTTAATTATGAAACGACTTATCCTATTGATCAGGATCCACCGGACCCGGTTATGCGTCCACGAATCGAAAATATATTTAAAACGGGTGTAAAACCCATTGATGCCACTTTAACCTTAGGGCAAGGGCAACGGGTTGGGATTTTCGCGGGTTCAGGTGTTGGTAAAAGTACATTGATGGGAATGTTGGCACGTAATTGTGAGGCAGAAATTAACGTGATTGCCTTAGTAGGGGAGCGGGGTCGTGAGGTGAAAGACTTTATTGAAGAGTCTTTGGGAATAGAGGGTTTAAAGAAATCCGTTGTTATTTGTGCCACCTCAGATGCGCCGCCTTTAGTGCGTTTAAAGGGTGCAATGGTGGGAACTGCGGTCGCCGAATATTTTAGAAATCAGGGTAAAAAAGTACTGTTTATGATGGATTCTGTCACTCGTTTTGCCATGGCGCAACGGGAAATAGGATTGGCTACTGGCGAGCCGCCGACTACCAAGGGGTATACCCCGTCGGTGTTTGCTATGTTGCCCCGGTTGATGGAGCGCGCTGGCACCTCAGAGAAGGGGTCTATTACTGCGATTTACACCGTGTTAGTGGATGGGGGCGACATGGATGAACCGATTGCGGATGCGGCACGGGGTATTCTGGATGGGCACATTATGCTTAGCCGTGATTTGGCGGCGCGAAATCATTACCCATGTATTGATATCGGCCATAGCGTGTCTCGACTTATGGCCTCTGTTGCGGCCGATGATCATAAGGCTGCCGCGGGTAAGTTGCGGGAAGTGTTGGCCAAGTACAACGAGGCCGAAGACCTGATTAACATTGGTGCGTATGTGAAGGGGTCTAACCCTAGGATTGATAATGCGATTGATAAAATTGATGCGGTAAATGAGCTACTAAAGCAGAAGACTGAAGAGAATATTCCCTTTGAGGAAACAGTGCGTATTCTTCAAGGTATTTTTTAAGACTCTTTTTCGCGGCGCTTGCGTTCCATACCAATACCTGCAATTTCGTCTAAAAACTTATTTTCTTCTTTAATCATTAATTTGCGCCATAACTCATTTTTCTTTTCTTTATCTTTATCCAAAATCTTTCGGTCTTTCACGGCTTTAACTAGGTCTTTGTGCTTTTCTATTTTGTGTTCTTCGGCAACTTCAGTGGCTTTTTCTTGATCGGTAACCTTTACTTTTAAGGTGTCTAAATGCCCACGGCGCATTTGAATTTTGTCAAAATTGAGTGTGTGTCCGCCACTCATATGTTCTTTTAGTTCGGCATATTCGCTTGCTTGCTGATCTTTTAATTCTTTTTCTTTGCGCTCTTCTTCTTCAAGTTTACGCTGAGCCTCGCTGTATTTTTCGCGCTCTTGTTCTTCGCGAATGTTTCTAAACTTTAGCACCGAGGCTAAGTTGTATTTGAATCGCTTACTTTTCTCAGGTTTCCATGCCATGGCATAAGTATAGCAAATTTTTACATTAGGGCACCCATTTGGGCGTATAGGAAGAGTAGTTGTAATTATTGGTGCGATTGCCATTAAATGGCTCGGGACCATAGATCAAACTTAGGCGATCGGAATCCATATCATATACAAAAATTGCGATGCCCATAATCTCGTCACTATCTTTATCTTGAATCAACGCGTCAAAGACTAATTGACTGCCATCTCTAGACCAATCCGCAGATAAGGCGAAGGTGCCTTGTGCGCCCTGTCCTTCCACGATTCCAATTGGCACTTCTTCGTATCCCAATTCATTTAGTTGTGTCAAAAGTGTCGTCGTTGATTTCAATATGTTTATGTTACCAGTGGCCCCATTTGCAACAGAATAGCTTGTCAGATTTTGGGGACTTAAAAACTCACTTCCATCTGAATTGACTGCCATGTGGGACACGCTCTGTCCGCCTGGTGCCGGAATAGATGTTTCATTCGTGCCATCACTATTAATCAGATGAACGGTGGTATCTCCACTAGTACTAAAAAATAGCACTCTGTCCTCACTTGGAATAAAATAGGGCCATTCGGCATTGTTTTCTCCACTTATACTACTTAATTGGGTTTTATTAGTTCCATCTATATCCGCAATCCAAAGATTAATGCCGCTTCCCTCGCTTCCGGCATCTTGATACACAATTTGATTTGCCGCACTGTTAAAATCGGCGCGGGTATCACCAGGTTGAGTGCTAATAGTAACGGTGCTGTTCGATTGGGTATCAGTTACGAACAAACCCTCACTATTGGAATACGCAATTTTCCATCCGCTATCCGTTGTCTGTTCGATATCTGGTGTTTCAGCTTCTGCACTAGTCAGTTGAAACAGATTGCTGTCGTCGGCATCGCAACTAAACAGATGAAGCTCAGCATCAGGGTCAGATGAACCGTGTGCCGCAAAAATAATTTTACCACTGCTCACGGCGAGCGAAGACGTACTAGACCCGTTACTTGCACAAGCATTGAGGGTTAGAACTAAAACACCTAAGGTAGCAAAGCGTATCAGTGTTTTCACGACATCTCCTTTGTATTACAGCATAACATAGGATTTTTTACAGAAACAACGCAGGTATATTTTAGTTTGCTATAATTTGGGCTAAATCGGCATTAATTTGCTGTATTAAAGCGTCTTTTGAGTCGAATTTCATTTCCTCGCGTAGTCGCGTTTCAAGAAATAGAGAAATCTCTTGCCCATAGATATTGCGGTTAAAGTCTAATAGGTGAGCTTCGATGCTGTTATGCGATCCGTTGAAGGTGGGTTTTGACCCAATATAAATACCAGCTCGGTATGTTTTTCCGTCTACTGTGGCACAGCCTGCATATACCCCTACTTGGGGCAGGCATTTGTTATATGGCACCTCTAGGTTAACGGTTGGGTAGCCAAGAGAAGCGCCACGGCCATCGCCCTTTATGACGGCTCCTTTTATTAAATAGCTATGGCCGAGTAGGGCGACCCCTGCATTGAAATGGGTCTTAATTAGTTCCCGAATGGTGGTGCTTTTAACGGGTTTATCATTGGCGCTTCGTATGGGTGAGACTTCGGTGATTTGAATGTTATTTGTTTGACCCCATTTCCGAAGCATTTGAATATTACCTTCTTTGTTGCGCCCAAAATGGTAATCATATCCCACAATTATATGTGTCGGGTTAATTTGCCGCAGTAATACATCATCTAAAAATTCGCTTGCAGGTAATTGTGCGGATTCCTTCGAAAACGGATAGGTAATGGTGTTTGGTACATAATGGGTGATTTCATTGGGAAGCGTGAGGTACTTGAATTCCGATTCAGGAACCCGCCCTAAGCCCACAACAGGGTGGGGAAAAAAAGTTAATATCGCGTCTGCGTTTTGCGTGAGCGCTTGGTGCCCTAAATGCAGGCCATCAAATACACCAATGGCGAGTGTGTTTACGCCATTTTGTGGCACATTTTTAAGCTGGATTGGCATGTAGCTGTCTTTCCAGCTTGGCTTTAGATAGTGTGCTTGGTGATAATGCGTCATATGGAACCGCATTTTCTACGTGATAGGGGCCTATTGCAGTGCGCGCCAGGTCATTTATATAGGCGACTGAACCTATTTGTTTTGCAATGTCTCTTGCAAGGCTACGCACATAGGTTCCTTTGCTTGTTCGTGCAGCAAGCGTTGCCGTTTGGTACTCATCGCTAGTGTTGGTGAGGGCTAAGTCATGAATGGTGACCTCTATGGGGTCGGGTTCAACCGGCATGCCTTCGCGCGCTAGAGCGTAAGCCCGTCGGCCTTCTATTTTTTTTGCGCTAAATGTTGGCGGTATCTGTGTAATTGGTCCAACGAAATTGGGAAGTGCTTCTGACACGAGGCCTTCGATGTCTACCAGCGGGGTGTTTTGTGTGTCAGTCACTTTGCCGTAGCAGTCTAGTGTATCGGTGGCCTTTCCAAATACCATTTGAAAGACATAGGTTTTTTCAAGCGCTTGGAAGCTGTCAATTTGCCGGGTAAAATTGCGCCCAACTGCCACAATGAGTAGGCCTTCAGCAAAGGGATCTAAGGTACCTGCATGTCCAATTTTTTTTACGCCAGTGAGTTGGCGCATTTTTTTGACCACTTGAAAGGAGCTGATTCCTGGGCATTTATTAATTAAGTAGATGCCGTCCATTGGGTGATAGTCTGCCATTATTTTACCTCTTTTTTTAGTGCTGTGATGACGCGTGTTATGGCCTCATCTAAACTTATATCTGTTAAACGGATGCCTGCGGCCATTTTATGGCCACCACCACCAAACTGCGCGGCGAATGCCGCCACATCAAAGTTGAGTTTTGAGCGTAAACTTACTTTTACATCGCCGGATTCTGTGGTGCGAAATACGGCATATACTGCCATACCCTCTTGCTGCCGTATAAAATCAATTATTTCTGACCCCATGGTGTCGGGCAAATTTGTGAGTTTGGTATAGCAAATGCCATAGTCATGATCCACAATCATGTTATCGCATGTGGATTTAATAATGGAAAAGTAATGGTGGTCTTTTCGCTCGAAAATGGATTCGTTGAGCCGTGTGTGGTTGATGTTGTGTTCGAGTAGGCTCGCCGCTCTACGGTGTGTGTCTGGTGTGACGCTATTATACTGAAAACGGCTTGTATCAAACGCGATAGCCGCATATAGGCAGGTGGCGATGTCTGTGGACAGAGGCCATTTCCAATCGGAAAATAATTCGGTTAGTAGTTCGCCAACAGATGATATGCGAACCACGTGATTTGTGTCGCCATATTCTGGATTGTCTTGGTGGTGGTCAATGTTGATTATCGGTAGATTAGGAAGCGTTTCCCATTCGGCGATGCGTTCTTTTCTGGCGGCGTCTAATGCCACAATAAGGTCAAATTTGGTGTCACTTGGGAATGCAATGGCACGCGACTCAATGCCAGGTAGGCAGTCATAGTTTTCTGCGATTACTTGGGGAACCCAAACAGTAGGGGCTTTTCCTTGTTTTTTAAGTGCCCAGTATAAGGCTAGGCTTGAACCGATTGCATCAAAATCCGGATCCTGATGGGTGACGATCAAGACATTAGTAGCGGCTAATAGTTGTGCTAATATGCTCTGACTAGGACTCATCTTTAAGTTTTCGTAGCTGCGCTGCAATTAGCGCACCACGTTCAATACCTTCGTCAAAGCGGAAGGTGAGTTTTGGAATATATTTTAAACGAATGATTCGGCCCAATTCACCTTTTATGAATCCAGCTGCACGTTTGAGTGTTGCAAAGGTGACTTCTTTTTCTTCATCAGAACCGATTTGACTGTAAAACACGTCGGCTTTTGATAAGTCTGGTGTTACACGTACTCCGGTGATGCTAATAAACCCAATCTTGCTGCTGTCTAAGCGTGTTTGAATGATCTTTGCAATTTCTTGCTTTAGAAGTGCTTCAACCCGTTCCGTTCGCATATCTTGTCCTTTTGCTTGACCGTTATAGGGTCTTTTTCTTTTCTACTAATTGGTAGCACTGGATGAGGTCGCCCTCTTTGAATTTATCAAAACCATCTAAAACGATACCGCATTCGTATCCTTGTGCCACTTCGCGTACATCTTCTTTAAATCGTTTTAGTGAATCAACTTTACCTTCAAATTCAATCTTTCCATCGCGCTGAATGCGAATGGCTTCGCCTCTTTTAATCTTGCCGCTTTTCACATTGCAACCTGCAATCACGCCGACTTTAGAGAATTTGAACATTTCACGCACTTCGGCTTCACCCAGTTGTACTTCTTCGTATTCAACTTTAAACATGCCTTCAACGGCGCGTTTTACATCATCCATAATTTCATAGATAACGGAGTATTCTTTAATTGTTACACCCGACTCACTTGCGAGCGCTTTTACTTCTGGAGGTATGGCGACACCGAAACACACAATATACGCGTTTGATGCCTGTGCTAAGGTCACATCGTTTTCAGTAATTGAACCTGTTGTGGCGTGCAAAATATGGATAGACACTTCGTCTGTTGGTATTTGTTCGATACTGGCAATGATGGCTTCTAAGGATCCGTTTACATCTGCTTTAATCAACAGATTTAGTTTTCGAATGCTGCCTTCTTCGATTTGTTGGGATAATGTTTCAAGTGAAACTGATTTTAAACTGGCGGATTGAACACGTTCTGCCACTTTTGAAAGGGCTGCCTTTGCTGTTTTCTCATTTTCATATACTTCTAAAATGTCGCCTGGGCTAGGCACTTCACTAATACCTAGAATTTCAACTGGTGCGCCGGGTAAGACTTCCTTAACAGACTCACCTTGGTCGTTAAACATGGCACGGATTTTACCGTATTTATTTCCCACTAAGAAATGATCACCAATACGAAGTGTTCCCGTTTTAACGATTACAGTGGCGATTGGCCCACGTTTTTGAGATAAATTAGATTCAATAACCACGCATTTTGCTGGGCATACATTGTCAGCTGTTAGCTCGAGTACTTCGGCATTTAGCGTTATAATTTCGAGCAGGTTATCGATTCCATCGCCTTTTAATGCGGAAATAGGAACCATTTGAGTGTTTCCACCCCAGTCTTCTGCAACAAGGTTATGTTGAGACAGTTGTTGTTTAATGCGTTCTGGGTCTGAATCGGGTTTGTCCATTTTATTGATGGCAACAATGATCGGTACATTGGCCGCTTTGGCATGGCTGAGTGCTTCTAGTGTTTGAGGCATAACGCCATCATCGGCTGCTACCACAAGGATTGCGATATCTGTTATTTGTGCGCCACGGGCACGAAGTGATGTGAAGGCCGCATGGCCCGGAGTGTCTAAAAATGTTAGTTTTTGCCCATTATGAGTCACTTGGTAGGCCCCGATATGTTGGGTAATACCGCCGGCTTCTTTCGCAACTATGTTACTAGAACGAATGGTGTCTAGTAGGCGTGTTTTACCGTGATCAACGTGACCCATGATTGTGATGATAGGGGGGCGCGTGGATAAATTCTTACTGTTCGCTTGTTGATGTGTTTCTAACGCGGTAAGTTTGTCTTTTAATGCGGAGCTGGTTTCAGGTGCCACATCATCCGTGTCAAAATCTAAATCAATTTTAAGCGCGGTTGCGATTTCAGTTGCTGTGTTTTGGTCAATTTCGGAGTTTAGATTTAGCAACAATCCTTTTTGTAGGATGGCGCGCATCATTTCAGAGGTGCTCACTTCTAAACGGGAGATAAGTTCACCAACAGTTATACTTGTCACATCTAATGTGATGTATCGATTGCGTTCTTCTTCTGCGTCAGTGTCTGAGGCTTTCGGCGCGTCTTTTTCTTTGAACAGGTCACGTACTATCGTAATCGTGTCTCTATCGAGCTTCGTGTTTCCTGACTTGGCCTTAATGTCCACTTCTCTTAGGAACTTTATGAAGTCCTTAGTGTGTTGCCCTAACTCTCTTGCTAAATCTTGTACTTTCATCATGTGGAATTGTCGCTCAGTCTTCTTGTTCGTTTATTTGTAAGAGAACTACTGTAGCACAACCACAGGAATTTTTGTACCCTACTTTGTTTAGGCTTGAGTTTCTGCTTCAGTTTGCTCTTCTGCGTCAGATATGGAATCGGCTTCTTCAGAAACGGTTTCTTCAACCACAGCTTCAGCATCGCTTGCGCTTTGTTTTTCAGCGGCGCTATCGGCTGCTAATCGTGCTGCCAATGATGATTCGCCAGATGTGTCGATTGCTTCTGTTGTGTCAATCGTTTCAGTTTCTTTGTTTTGCTGCATCTTTTCAACAAGTGACGTGGATGAGTCTTCGCCTTCTTCAGATGTGATATCTAGTTTCCAGTTGGTTAGTTTTACCGCAAGACGTACATTAACGCCGCCTTTACCAATGGCCAGTGATAGTTGGTCTTTCGGCACCGTTACACAGGCTTCTCGTTTTTCTTCATTGGTGATTTTTACGTCACTAATTTTGGCGGGCTTAAGTGAATTTGCAATGTATTTAGTTGGGTCTTCGTTCCACTCAAGGATATCGATCTTTTCATTACCGATTTCTTTGATAATGGTTTGGATGCGTCCGCCCATATGACCTACGCATGTCCCTACAGCACCTATTGCTGGGTTGTTACTTTTTACGGCGACTTTAGCGCGTTTTCCTGGTTCACGGGAAATGCTGATAATTTCGATGATGCCATCTTGAATTTCTGGTACTTCCATATGAAACAGGCATCTTAGCAATCCAGGGTGACCTCTGGAAATGCGAATGATTGGGCCTTTTGGTGTGCGTTCCACATCAGACACGTATAATTTTATTTTTTCTTTAACTTGGAATGTTTCTCCAGGTATTTGTTCGTATGGGGTTAGTAACGCTTCGATACGACCTAAGTTGATTAGGTAATTACGGCCTTCTACTTTTTGAACGGTTCCCACAACGATGCTTCCGATTTTATCGCTGAATTCATCATAAATGGTATTTTTCTCTGCTTCACGGATGCGTTGAATAATAACTTGTTTCGCTGTTTGTGCGGCAATTCGGCCAAAATCGTTTGGGGTGATTTCGATCCAAATGTCTTCGCCCACTTTTGCGTTATCAACGTGTGCGCTGGCGTCTTTTTTAGTGATTTCCTGTTCGTCATCTTCTACTTCGGAAACAACGGTTTTAACGATGAAAATCTTTGCTTCGCCGGACGTGGTGTCTAGCTTGGCTTCTAATCGGGCTTCTTCAGTATATTTACGACGGCATGCAGATACCAATGCCAATTCGATGGCTTCAACAAGCTCGTTTGCTTTAATGCCACGCTCTGACTCAATTTGTGCTGTTACCTGCTGAAAATTCTCAATTAGTATCATCGTTTTACCAACCTTTGTCCGTGTAGATATAAAAAAAGCAGGCCAGCTGGCCTACTTCTATACTCAAATAGTAACAAATTGCTTTGGTCTTTGTCCAGTTAGCTTATCCAGGTACGGTTGGCGCCGACGAGTTCAGCAATCTTTGGCTGCGTTTCTTCACTGACCCAGTATTTTTTATGGGCCAATATAATGTTGTGATTCCAGTGTAGGTAAAGGGGGAGGCTGCCACGGTTTTTCATGCACAGCTTTCTCATTTGTTCTACCGTAACCAGATCGTCGTATCCGTCTATATTGATGTGAACTTGTTTTGTTTTCAAAATATCGGTCATTACCTTAATGTTGTCGACGGACATGGACCAATGGTCGTCTTTTTGCCGTACCCGTCCTGTTATTTCCACAATGCTGTCTTCTATAAAATTAGCGATTAGGTCATTGAAGTTGTCATTTTGGAACACCAATACATCGATTTTTCCGTTTCCATCTTCTAGCTCGGCAATGCCCATTTCTTTTTTTGTTTTCGTGATGACGCGGCGAGTACTACCTAAAATGCCCACAAGTGTGACGATTTTGTTTTGGTGTTCTTCATTTAAGTTGCCGGTGTGTAATTTTCGTTTTTCTAGCATGTCTTTTATTTCATCTAAGGGATGGCCTGTAATGTAGAGCCCGGTCATTTCTTTTTCCATGCGTAGATTCTCATGATTGGAAAATGGAATATAATCTAGCGTGTCTTTTTCGGGGATGGACATGGTGCTTAGTGTGGTTTCGCCAAATAGACCTGTTTGGCCGCTACTTTTTTGTTTTGCATCGGCTTGTGCTTGATCCATTACTTTTTCAAGAATGGCCATCAAATAACCTCTGTCGTTATCAATGGCATCAAACCCCCCACATTTAATGATGCCTTCTAATACCCGTTTATTCACATGTTTCAGGTCGACTCGGTTGCACACGTCCATTAAATCTGTAAACGGACCATCTTGCCTTGCGGTGATGATGCTTTCAATAGCGCCTTCACCTACATTTTTAATCGCGCCGAGGCCAAAACGTATGGCATTTGTTTCCATTGAAAAATCGTAATTGGAATGATTGATATCTGGTGGTCGTATTTCAAGGCCCATGTCTTTGCATTCATTTATATATAGGGCGGCTTTTTCGGTGTTTCCAATGACTGAGGATAGTAGGCCAGTCATGTATTCTACAGGATAGTTGGCTTTCAAGTAGGCGGTTTGATAGGAAATTAAAGCATAGGCCGCCGAGTGGGATTTATTGAATCCGTATTCGGCGAATTTGTAGCATAATTCAAAAATTTTATCCGCAGTTTCAACGGGGAAGTTTTGCGCTTTTGCTCCTGCAAGAAAATCATCCTTCATTTTATCCATGACGTCTTTTTTCTTTTTACCCATAGCGCGGCGAAGCATGTCGGCTTGTCCTAGGCTGAACCCACCCACCGTGCTTGCGATTTGCATTACTTGTTCCTGATACACAATCATTCCATAAGTGTCTTTTAATATGGGTTCTAATTCAGGCAAGTCGTATTGCACTTCGGTTTTACCCGATTTGTTGGATATAAAGTCACTTACCATGCCAGACCCTAATGGCCCTGGGCGGTAGAGTGCGAGTAGGGCGATGATGTCTTCAAAGCAATTGGGCTGTAGGTCTTTGATTAATTGGCGCATGCCCGAACTTTCTAGCTGAAAAATACCCACTGTGTTGCCCGCACATAATATGTCGTAGGTGGGGTCGTCGTCTAATTCTAGATCGTCTAGTGCGATGGTTTTGCCTGTGGTGCGTTTAATGTGCACCAGAGCATCGGACATCACAGTTAAGTTGCGAAGGCCTAAAATATCCATTTTTAACAGGCCGATATTTTCCAAATCTACCATGGTGTATTGGGTGGCCACTTGGCCGTCGTTTTTAACCAATGGTACGCCTAAGGCAAGTGGGTCGCGTGAAATAACAACACCAGCTGCGTGGGTGGAGTTGTGGCGGGCAAACCCTTCTAATCGCATGCCTAAATCAAGCAGTTGTTTAATGGTAGGTTTGGTGTCGTACAGTGCTTTTAGCTCGGGGACTTGCTCCAGGGCATCGGGGATAGACGTGTACTTTCCGTGGGCTGCTGGGATGAGTTTTGCGATGTGATCGACCTCGAAGAGTGGCACATCCAGTACGCGGCCGACGTCGCGCACTACGGCGCGGGCCTGCATGGTTCCGAAGGTTGAGATTTGCGCGACGTGTTCTTCACCGTATTTTTGAACAATATAGTCGATAACTTCGCTTCGTCGTTTGATGCAAAAATCCAAATCGATATCTGGCATGGACACACGTTCGGGGTTTAAGAACCGTTCGAATAGGAGGTTGTAGGGGATCGGGTCAATTCGGGTGATGTCTAGCGCATATGACACGATAGAGCCAGCGGCGGACCCCCGACCTGGCCCCACTGGAATGTTTTGTTTGGTGCAATAATCCAAGAAATCCCAAATAATTAAAAAGTAGATGGGATATTGCATTTTATTGATGATATCAAGCTCAAAATTGACGCGCTCTTTGATTTCATCGGTAACAATCTCATAGCGTTCTTCAATGCCTTTCCAAACTAGTTTGCATAAAAATTCTTCTGCATTCATGCCATCAGGGCATTCAAATTTTGGTAAATGCACTTGGTCGGTTACGAATTCCACATTGCACTGATTTGCAATTTTAAGGGTGTTTTCAACGGCGCCAGGGTATTTACCGAGTCGTTCTATCATTTGTTCGGGGGTTTTAAGGTATTGTTCGTGGGCGTCCATTGCCTCGGCATCAGTATCTAACCTGCGCCCGAACTGAATGGCGCTTAATGCCTCACGAAGCAGCCAATCCTCTTCCTTTAGATAGAACACGTCGTTTGTGCCCACAAGTTCGACGCCCATTTCGTTTCCTAATTTCATGGATTCATCGGCAATGATTTCGTCCAGCGACATGTCTAGTGCCTGCACACCTAAATAAAAATCGTTACCAAATAGCTCTTTTAATTGGGTAACGGCGGTTTTGGCGCCGGGCATATCGTTGTTTCGAATTGCAGCAGCAACAGGCCCACGGTAGCCAGGTGAAATGGCGATTAAGTTTTTTGTAAATGGCTTCAAGTGTTCTAGGTCGATTCGGGCTTTATAGTAAAACCCATCGGTGTGCGCGAGTGACACCATTTGAGCTAGATTTTGATAGCCTTCATAGTCTTTGCATAACAGAATGAGCCTGTCCCATCCGCGTTGTTTTACGCTCATATCGGGCACCACATACATTTCGCAGCCAATGATGGGGTTGATTCCCATTGATTTCGCTTTTAAGTAAAAATCCACAGCGCCAAACATGACACCGTTATCGGTCATGGCGACCTGTTTAATGTTATTTTCCTGGCAATGGTTTAGTAGCGTTTTTAGGCGTATTGCACCATCTAGTAGGCTAAATTCAGTATGGACATGTAGGTGTACAAATTCGTTAGGCATAGACGCAATAGTTTATCACGAGATGGCAAAATTTGGGATCTTGAGACTGAGATTACTTAATAGGTTCGGCCTTGTCTGAGAATTGTAATAGACCGTAATACTCTAATCCGCTTTTGATTCTAGATGTCATGGCCGCTGGAAAGGCCAACGTTAAGGCGCGCCATCCCATTATACGGGGTGTGAGTTTTGGGATTTGGTGTGCCACGTCCTTGACTTGTTGCCATGTCCCTTTGGGAGTAGATAGATACGTGTTTTCAACGAAATTGTTAAAGGGCATTTGACCGACGCATAATGACAATAATCCGGCGCATCCAGCGGTAGTTGCGGCACCGGCAGCACGAATGGCCGCAATGGTAGGTGGCGCTGCATTTTCTGGTGCAAGGGCATCGAATTTTCTATCTAATCCCAGTACGCCTACGCCAATAACTGTTCCGTAAGAAATTACCATTTTTCCAAATACTAATGTTGAACCAGGTGGGCGCATCATTTGCAGAAATGGCGATGGACGATGTTGATTCATTAATGTTGCAATTTGAGCGGTTCGTTCTGTTGGGTTCGGAAACTTGGCTTCCAACAATCCACCTAGCACGTTGCGCGTTTCGGCATTTGCCTCTGGGCCTGCCACTACAAAAAATGTACTTGCCATTGAGGTGATGTCTGCGTTGTCTTTATTCATGCCAGCAGCTTGTAGAAAGCGGGATGCAAAGAGGCTGCTGGGTACTCCGACTAACCAGGTAATACCACCGGGCACAATGTATTGTTTCATGGCGCGGACCATATTTGAGGTTGTCATTGCGTAGTTGAGAGCATTGGGGTTTCTTAGCTTTCCAAATTCTGCAGAAAATTTTTCGTATGGTGGACAACCAAGAGCGGTTGTTGTTGCGTAGGTGATTGCCGCGTCGCGTGTTTGTTTTTTTTTCTGCACTTGTTGGCGCGGCAAATATAATGTCTGTGGGGGATGGTTTTGTGGGTGGAGGGGTTGGTTCAGGGCGTTGTTGTGGCGTGTTTTGCCTTGGTGTTACTGTGGTGGGTCGAACCCGATTTTCTAGGGTTAGTGAAATTAAAAAATGCATGATTGTGTTCTCCTTCATTTTCTTGAAAATTGTGTATTTTAAATTAAATTTGGGAGTTGAGTTGATTTTTTCATATTTGTCTGTGCGTTACAAGTTTGTTTCTTGAAAGTATGTGTCATCTATTTTTGATAAAGAATTGTTTTCTTCTTAAAACTTTTTGAGTTACTATAAATTTATCTCCCCAAAATTTAAGAAAAAAGAGGAAAAGACATGAAAATGTTGCTAAAACGACGTGTTTCGCAGGTAAAAGGGAGTATGGATGCGGCCATTGGAGCGGTTTCTGCGCCAGTCAGAGACGAGCGAAAGCCAGAGGAAAAATTGGCCTTTGGGTTGGCTAAACTGCAGCGATCGCGAGAGTTCGAGGCTCAAAATGCAGCGCGATGTAACCAGAGAGTTAGTCGTGCGGTGTCTACGTTATTGGGTGAATCCGAGGTTCAACAAATGGATTGTTCCGGAATTGCAGCGTATTTTACGCCGGGTGCGGAATCTGGCTTTTTATCGCCGTTTGAACCGGATACAGGTATTCAAATGTTCAAAGGCGAGTATCCAGAGTTAGAGCGATTGGAGCACTTTGTTGCGAACATGCCCTTTATAAAAGCCGATGGTAAGCCAGGCTATGCGGCAAACCCGGTGGAATTCGCCAGACAATTGGAGGCGTTACCCGATTTTAGCGTTTTGGTGGCACGAGTTATTCGGCGCGCTGCTTCAGAGCAGGATGGGGATAAGCGACTGGCACTTTGTGCGTTGTTATCGGATCTTAAAACCCGGTTTGCATGGATTAATCAGTTGGAACGGTTTTCTGGGAATCTGCGATATCATAAGGATCATGAGCATGAGCCTGATTTTGATGCTGAAAAAGTAGGGCCGGCGAACCCGATAGTGTCTGAAAAAGTGGGGGTGCCGTTGATATTGTGTAAACTGGCATTTCATGACCCCGTTTTATGGCAAAACTATATGGAATATTCTGGAAATAATTATCGCTTGGAACCGGGGGTTAAGCCACCGTATGATCGGGATAAAATTGCTGTGCCAGTTTTAGGTGCTGGCGGTATGGCAGAGCGTGGGTTTATAGGAAACCATACTGCGCAAGAAAAACTAACCGGTGCGATTGTAAAGGGCTGGCATCGGATCAAACAGGGATTTGAGCATGATCGCAATGGTGAAATTGCCGATGGTGTGCGACAAGTAGCGGACTGCGTGAAAAGGATGGCGACCATTATGGGGCAAATGGTAATTAAGGAACATAAGGGTGGAGATACGGAATCAGTGGGGCAAGAAATGGCTAAAGGGGAACTGAAAACGGGCGGTAAGCATGGTGGGTGGATGGAACAAGGGCAATACCCATGGTTACGAGTGGCGTTGCAGGGGGTAAAGGGGCATACGCGCGACACAGAGGATTATGATGAAAGCTCGGCAAAAAATTCGGCTTTATTTCCACCAAAGGGCGTGTGTTGGGGCCCGAAAGTCATGGGCTTATTTGGGTTTCAGGCTGGGGAGTTTGGCTTATCTGAAGATGGGTGGTCTATTCCCCGGGGTGAAACAGGGGCGATGACCGTGTATGTGCGTTTTGCCGATTGGATAGTGGGTTTAGACCGCGACCCAAGTGTATATGGTGCGAATGACTTAACCACGGCGAATGATGAATTTGATTTTTCCCGTGAAACGGGTCAGCGCACCTTTTTGTTAGATGTGATGGAGCAGTGTTTGACTGGAAAAGAAGGTGATGCGGAACCGGCACGTGAGGATATGTTATCTCAGAATTTGATGGGTCGCGCCAAAGAAAGCCCCCTAGTTGCCTTGTCATTGGTGCATATGGCCGTGGCAAAGAGTATGCATAATTTAAACCATTTATGTGCGGCAATGGATACCATTTATATGAACCAAGCAGCGAAAAGTTTTTATATGGCAGCCAATTCCGGAGGCGCAACGTCTGAATATCTGCATCAAAGTCTACAAACATTTACCGACTATAACTTGCAATTAGCGCAGGAATTAAATGATAATCATAATTCAGAATTTACTGCGGAGCAACGCAGTGAAATGGCAGGGCTTATTGCAAAGTTGGAACGCTATAATGTGAAAGCCACATACTACATGGCCCAATTGAAAGAGAAGCAAATGGCCAAAGCGCAGGCTCGAGTACAGATGGCAACGGCGTAATACTTTGGTTCTAGCCCCTTTTTAATGCGTGCGCTATACTGTTTGGCATCGTGAGTATTGAATTTTTATCTGAATTGGAACAGCTTTTAAATGAGCGGAAGTCGACTCTTCCTGAAGGGTCCTATACGTCTACAATGTTTCAAAAAGGCTTAGATTCTATTTTACAGAAGGTTGTCGAAGAGGCTGGCGAAGTGGTGATTGCGGCGAAAAATACCGATGAACATGAGTTTAAAGGTGAAGCCGCCGACTTGTTATTTCATTTTCTTTTAATGTTGGTGAAAAAGGGTGTTCCACTTTCTGATGTTATTGCAGTACTTGAGGAGCGCCATCGGTGAATTCGTTTAGCTTAAGATCGCTTCTTTTTGGGGTGGTTTTGAGTTGCTTTTTTACAACTTTTGCGTTGGGTGCGCCGTTGACTATACAGGCGCCAGAGCCTGATGCGGTGATTATCGGTAATATGGTGTCGTACAGTGGCTATACCAGTTTGTCTGGGCATGTGATGGTGAATGGAATTGTGGTCAGAGTAGACCAATGGGGGCATTTTCGCGGAAAATTGCGCGCGGCTTTGGGCGAAAATCAAATACGATTTTCTGTTGTAGATGGCAAAACGGGGGAGGTTTTGGAATTAAAGCGCCGTGTGATTTGTTTGCAACATTACAGTGATTTGTCGGGCCATTGGGCGCGTCAACCCGTTCAATTATTCGCGACTTACTTGGGCCTTGGGGGTATGAATGCGCGTAATTTCTTCTACCCGGATCATGAGTTAAAGCGTTGGGAATTAATGGATTGGATTGCCCGTGCCTATGAATTGCCTTTGCGCTGGCCAAAAACGCCTCGTTATACAGATGTGCTGCCAAGTGATCGGTTTTATAGTGTGGTAGAGACTGTTGCGGACCGTTTTAACATTGAAGGGAGTTCAGAACTTGAATTTTCACCTGACGGATTTGTGAGCCGTGCCGATTTTGTTCGTATTTTGATTAAGGTGGCACAGGTGCGTGAATTTTATTCCTATACGGGCTGGGCAAACGATGTGTCACGGCGATTCTGGGGTGCGTCGTATATTGAGACGGCTAAACAGTTGCGCTTGTTGCCTCCCCATTGGACCGAAGGTGATATGCTTTTTCCGTATCGACCGGTGACGCGGTCTGAGGCGGTCTATGCCTTGTCGACGTTGCCCGAAATGAGATCTAGATTGGCGGTGCTTCGTCCCCGTGAAGACGTGGGCGATGCGAATGTGATTGTGACATACTCAGACCCTCGCCATAAGGTGCGTCAAATGAAAGAAACGGCGCGGGATATTGCCGATGAGGTGGCCGATGCTACGGAGACGTTTGTTGATGCGTCTGAGCTTGCTGTAAAGGATGTGGTGGATGTGACATCTGAAGAAGTGGGCAAGGTGGTGACTGTTGCAAAAACGGAAAGCGCAAGTTTGAGCACGCGAGTGCGAGGTGCTATTTCTAGCGTGAAAACGGATATGAATAACTGGTTGGTGGCTCGCAAGGCGGAGCGGGAACAGGCGGCATTGGAACAAGAGGCGCGTGAGACTGAATTGCGCATTGCGGCGGAACAACAGGCACAACTCGCCGCAGAAGAAGCTGTAAATCGAGAGGCGAAAGCGGCGCTGGATAGAGCGTCGGCAGCGCGTCGGGAATCTGAGGACCAGGCGCGTTTGGTTGCTGAACAATTGGCGGATGAATCGGAACTGCCTGATAGTGAGGACGACGAAGAACCTGTGATTGTGGCTGAGCCAGGGGCTGTTATTGCGAAATCACAGCCTAAAAAAGAGGCTGAGCCTGACTCAAGACCTGATCAACTTCATACCATTCAACCCGGTGATACGTTGCCAAAAATTTCCAAGCAATACACTGGTAGCTATCGGCATTGGGAAGCGATTGCCCAATACAATGAGATTCCAATAACGCGTATTCAAACAGAAAAAGGGGAGAGTTTGAGAGTCAATATTATTCTGGGGCGGACTATCAAAATTCCAGGAAGATTGATACACTAATCTCATGACACTTTCAGACCAGGATTTTGATCAAATATTAAAGTTATCTCATTTGGCTGTGGCCTCGGATTCCCGTGATGCATTTAAAGCCAATTTAGAGAAAATTTGTCTTCATGTGGAGGCCTTATCAAACTTGGATTTGGACGGGGTAGAGCCTGCGAGTTGGGCGAGTGATAAGCCGACACCAAAGCGCTTGGATGTTGTTAGCACTAGTGTTCCAGATTTTACAGAGACCAATGCACCGAAATGGGAAGATGGTTGCTTTGAAGTGCCATCTATTTTAGGAGACGTGTAGTGTTGATTCCACAATCTATATATGAATTACGTGATGGGCTGGAATCGGGTGCGTTTAGCGCGACTGATGTTATTACTCATTTTCTAACAATTATTAAAGAAAAAAACCCCGAGATTAATGCCTTTATTGATGTGTATCATGACGAAGCGTTACGTATGGCTGCTGCTGTGGATGAGGCGCGTAAATCAGGTACTCACGTCTCTGCGTTAGCGGGTATTCCGTTTGGAATTAAAGAAAATATGCATTTTAAAGGAAAGCCGACTACGTGTTGTTCTAATATTTTAAACGGATTTATTGCACCATTTGATTGCACTGCGGTTCGCCAATGTTTGGACGCGGGATTGATTCCACTGGGTAAATTAAATATGGATGAATTTGCGATGGGGTCGTCTTGTGAGTATTCCGCGTACGGGCCAACCAAAAACCCATGGGATTTATCGGTGGTTCCGGGTGGCAGTTCTGGCGGTTCGGCAGCGGCCGTGGCAGCAGGCATGGTGCCTTTGGCGCTTGGGTCTGACACCGGTGGATCGATTCGTCAGCCGGCGTCTTTTTGTGGAATATCTGGTTTTAAGCCTAGCTATGGCACGGTATCGCGTTATGGGTTAGTGGCGTTTGCTTCGTCGTTGGATCAGATTGGGCCGATGGGTTGGTCTGTTGCTGATATTGCGGCAGGAATGTCAGTTTTACATGCTCATGATCCGTTAGATTCTACCTCTGAGAATGTGGAAAAACCCGATTATGAAGCGGCCCTAACAGGGTCGATAAAGGGCGTAAAAGTGGGGGTGCCAGACGGGTTGATAAATGACCATTTTCACCCTGATGTGGTGGCGCGTTTTGAGGAAAGTTTAGACACGTTAAAATCCCTAGGTGCTGAAATTGTACCTGTTAAATTTGAGTATTTTGATGCGGCGTTGTCTGCCTACTATATTCTTGCGCCTGCTGAAGCGTCGGCCAACTTAGAACGCTATGATGGGGTGCGTTTCGGATATCGTTCACCGGACGCAAAAAACCTAAAAGAAATGATTATCAAGAGCCGTTCTGAAGGATTTGGTGATGAAGTGAAGCGCCGTATTATTATGGGTACATTTGTATTAAGTTCTGGGTATTATGATGCGTATTACTTACAAGGTTTAAAAGTACGCAGTAAAGTGATTGAGGCGTTCAAAGACGTGTTTTCGAGCGTTGATGTGATGGCACTTCCAACGGCCCCTTCGCCGGCGTTTCGTTTAAATGAAAATAGTAGCAACCCCATGGCAATGTATCTTTCGGATATTGCCACCATTCCTGTGAATTTGGCAGGCTTACCTGGTTTGTCTGTTCCGGCGGGTTTTTCAAGCGATGGGCTTCCAGTGGGTATACAATTTGTGGGTAATGCATTTGATGATACTCGGGTATTAAACGTGGGGCATGCGTTTCAAACAGTGACAGATTTTCACACTAAGCGCCCTGGCGTACAGGAGGCAGGTTAATGGAATTCGAGCCGGTCATTGGTATAGAGGTTCACGCTCAGTTAAATACAAAAACAAAATTGTTTTGTGGGTGTTCCACACAGTTTGGTGGCGCGCCTAATTCGAACGTGTGTCCGGTGTGCCTGGGCTTGCCCGGAGCCTTGCCGGTGCTAAACGCAGATGCGGTGCGTATGGCTGTTATGGCGGGCCTAGCTCTAAATTGTGATATTCAAGAAACAAGTGTATTTAGTCGTAAAAATTATTTTTATCCGGATTTACCCAAAGGGTATCAGATTAGCCAGTTCGACCTGCCTATTTGTTTAAATGGTCACTTGGATATTGAGGTTGATGGACAGGTAAAACGCATTGGTATTACTCGCATACACATGGAAGAAGATGCTGGGAAGTTAT
>JAQBTH010000107.1 GCA_027623425.1 bacterium
GATTGCGATTAAGGGCATTGGGGAAAGGGTGCGGTATTCTAAGTTGTTGGTTTGGGTTTCTGGGATGGCCATAATGGCAATGTCACAGTCGTTATTTGTTAGTCGTTCAATGCCGTTTTGCACCGGGCCAGACTGTAGAATAATGTCCAGTTCGGGGTGTTCCAGCCGTATCTTTTTAAGCAATTTTGGCATGAATGAATAGGTGCCTGTTACTGACGCAAATAGGCGTACTTGGCCTTGCAAAGGGCGATTTGAATTTTGGAATTCGTTTTTAATCAGTTCCCAATTGTTTGTCGTGTTTGTTGCAAAGGTTGCAAATAGGCGTCCATCAGGGCTAAGTGATACGTTTCGGGTGTCACGTTCGAATAGTTGAGTGCCTAGTTCTTTCTCAAGGTTTTTGATGCGCCACGTTAAGTTGGATGGGCTCATGTAAAAGGCCTCCGCGGTTTCCCCAAAGTTGAGCGTTGTGGCGAGGTGGTTAAATATAACTAAGTCTTCTAATTCCATGGTGATAGTATAGCGTACTGTTCTAATTTTTAGAATAATAGTAATGAAATAATTCTATTATTTAGAATAATGAAGTGTGGTAATATATTCAAACTGTTATTCCAAGCTTGATTTGGAATGGTGGAATATAACGTTAGTGTCTGTCATCCTGGACTTGATCCGGGGTCCATCCTTAAAAAGGATGGGTTGATGGATTCCCGCTTTCGCGAGAATGACGCTTAAGTTTAAGTAATGACACTTTAAAAATTTGAATGATAAAAAGGAGAAAAAATCATGAGTCAAACATTTAGCTCTAATGTATTTGAAACGGAATTGGTAAATTTAGCTGGAACAGAAGAAAACATTGTTCGTGGCGGTCGCCATTTGTTAAGCAAACTACCAGAAGCCTTTAAAGGTATTCAGCAGATTGGTGTTATTGGTTGGTCTAGCCAAGGGCCTGCACAAGCCCAAAATTTACGTGATAGTTTAGAAGGCACTGGCATTAAAGTGGTAGTGGGTCTTCGTAAAGGATCGTCTTCAGAAGCGGGTGCGATTGCCGCTGGTTTTACCTATGAAAATGGCACGTTGGGCGAGATGTATGAGGTTATTGGTAGCTCTGATTTGGTGTTGCTTTTAATTTCTGACGCGGGTGCGGTTAAAACCTATAAAGATGTATTTGATGCGCTAAAGCCTGGTGCGACTTTGGGTCTTTCTCATGGGTTTCTTTTGGGGCACTTGGATAGTGTTAGCGAGAGTTTCCCGGGTGACGTGAATGTGATTGCTGTGTGTCCGAAAGGCATGGGGCCGTCTGTTCGCCGTTTGTACGAGCAAGGCAAAGAAGTGAATGGCGCTGGTATTAACTGTAGCTTTGCTGTTCATCAGGATATTACTGGCACTGCGACTGAAATCGCGCTCGGTTGGGCCGTGGGTCTTGGTGCGCCGTTTACTTTTAAAACATCATTGGAATCTGAGTATAAATCAGATATTTTTGGTGAGCGTAGTATTTTATTGGGTGCGGTTCATGGTATCTCAGAAGTGTTATATCGCTATTTCCGTGCTGAAGGCGCCACTCAAGATGAGGCTTTCATTCGGTCTGCCGAAGTGATTACTGGCCCGCTAACTGAAACCATTTCAAAGCGTGGTATTCGCGCTGTTTGGGAAGACCTGCAAGGTGAGGATAAAGCGGCCTTTGAGCGTGCTTATTCTGCTGCGTATCACCCAAGTTTCGAAATTCTAATGGAAATTTACTTTGATGTGGCATCCGGTAACGAAATTCGTGAAGTTGTGGAAGCAGATAACCGTCACAAGCGTTACCCGATGGGTAAGATTGATGGCACAGAAATGTGGGTTGTTGGCGAAAGCGTTCGCGAGAAACGCGGTTCATACGACGTTAAAGTAGACCCTGTTACAGCTGGTGTGTACTGTGGTTGTATGATGGCTCAAGTTGATTTATTACGCGAAAAAGGTCATCCGTGGTCTGAAGTTGTGAATGAGTCTATCATTGAAGCTGTTGATTCTTTGAACCCGTATATTGATTTCAAAGGCATTGCGTTCATGGTTGATAACTGTTCTACCACAGCGCGCTTAGGGTCTCGTAAATGGGCACCACGTTTTGACTATATTTTGGCGCAACAAGCCATTCCTGCTATTCAAGCCGGAACAGCGGCGGATGAGGCCTTAATTGCAAAATTCAAAACGCATACCGTGCATGATGCAATGGTGGTTTGTGGGGACCTTCGTCCGTCTGTTGATATCGCCTTGGTGTAGTATCGTTATTTGGTGGTGCTTTTAGGCGTGAGGGATGTTGCTTAGCTCAATGTTCACTCTGCCCTCGGCATCCATAAACACATTGCAGAGTCGGTTTTCTGTTTCTGCTTCTGGTACTGGGCTTTTCGCAGGGTCGATAGAAACATGTTTTCTGGCTACTTCAATTTGATTAGATAGAAGGAGTGTTTTGATCTCTGTTGCTAGCGATCGAATTAGTATTTTGCTTGTATCGTCTGTTTTTTGCCCACCCACGATTACTAGTGTGCATTTCAGGGTTCCTTTTGCTTGGTGAGTTCGGCATATTTTCGTGAATTCGCTAAAAAATTCTGATGGACTGGGTTCTATTTTAAGTGGTGAACCCTCTATATCTGTTGCTAAAGTGAGCTAATGCACGCACATGCTGATCGCTTGAATCTTTAAACAACAAGGCTACTGCGACACATGTGGCAACTCCGGTCGTAAACATGACTTTTATATCCTCGGTATCGTAAACGTGAAAACCGTGTTGAGGGGTTTCAAGCGGCTCCAACTCGTCATCATAAAAATCGTTGTAGCCTAAATCTTCGTTTAAGGCGCCAGCGTAAATTTCTCCTGGTAGACCATGATTTAGCATTGTATTTTCAGGGCCATGGGGCGCTTCATTTGTTTCTCGAACTGGCTCTATATTAAGTGCGGATGGTGGCGCTATTGGACTGTTTAGTGATGGATTGCCTTGTTCTTGTCTAGCCGCCACTGGTATCCGAGGTCTTTTGGGCGAATTTCCCAGAGAAATTCTATGATCTATTGGCATTTCTCGTTTATATGGTAGTTGTAATTCGTCCATTAAAAACCCTGTAATTAATTAAATTTAACTAAATATATCATTGTATAATGCTTTTTACCATTTATCCTTGGTGCTCACCGTTTTGTCATAATTTTGATATACTATGCGGATGAATAGGGAAAATTGGATTGTTGGGGGATTGGTGTCGTTATTTGCGCTGTCTATTGTGGTTAGTGCATGGCGAGGGCCGAATACAATCACTGGATTTAATTCTAAAGGGCCAGCTAAAAATGGTATTGCTGTCGTGGATTTGTATGGCACGATTGAGGTAAGTCCGCAGGGTATGTGGCAGCCTGGAAGTGTGGAATCCGTGATCGAAGCGTTACGGCAAACGGAAAAGGACAAGCGCGTTAAGGGTGTGGTGCTGCGGGTAAATAGCCCCGGTGGGCATGTTGGTTCTGGTCAGGAATTGTTTCATGCGATTATGCAGTATCGAATGGATTCTAAAAAACCAGTTGTGGTGTCGGTTACCGATTATGGCGCCAGTGCCGCATATTGGGTGGCTATGGGTGCCGACCATATTGTGGCGAATCCAGGGTCTTTAGTCGGGTCGATGGGCGTGATTGCCCAAATGCCAGATTTAACACGTATTCAGCAAAAGTATGGCGTGGGCATGCGCACGTATAAAGCGGGGCAGTTTAAAGACATGAATAGCCCCTGGCGCGGTGTGTCGGAGCGCGAAAAAATTATTATGCAGCGTATGTTGGATAACATACATCGCCAGTTCATTGATGTGGTGGTCTCTCGGCGTAAGATATCGCCAGAGCAGGCCGAATTATTAGCCGATGGGCGCGTGTATACTGGTGAACAAGCCATTTCATTGGGGTTGATTGACTCTCTTGGTGGCTTAAGTGATGCGGTAAATATATGTGGAAAAATGGCCGGGTTAGGTAGCAAACCCCATGTTATTCGTCATTATCAAGGTGGATTTATGCAGTTTTTTGATTCCTTCCGCCACC
>JAQBTH010000108.1 GCA_027623425.1 bacterium
GCGACTTCGAATAATTTGGTCTTCGCGCACAAGCCCTAGGGCCGCCACATTCACTAAACAATTTTCATTATAAGACGGGTGATAAATTGTCTCACCACCCAAGACTGGCACACCCAACGCATTGCCATATTCTGCCACGCCTTCAACCACTTTTTCTGCGATTTCAGCGGCTAATCCCTGGCCTGCTTGCTCTGGCACTCCAAAATGCAAACTGTCTAAAACACCAATCACGTCTGCGCCCATGCAATACACATCGCGCACAACACCACCCACGCCAGTCGCAGCGCCTTCAATTGGTAAAATTTGAGACGGGTGATTATGGGATTCATGGGAAATAGCAATGCCATAACGGTGGCCATCATGTTCGGTAAAATGAATAATACCCGAATCTTCACCCACACCAAGTGTCACTTCACTGCCCTTTGTAGGCAGCCCTTTTAACAGGGGCTTGGAACTTTTGTAAGAACAGTGCTCAGACCACATGGTGTCAAATACCGATTCTTCCACTGTTGTGGGCACTCGGCCTAATAGTTCCAATATATCCTTATGATCCTGTGCTGATAATGCCATGGCAATAGTGTGCCATATTTTAGTAATCTTGTCATTGGAAATGCATCATTTATATGAAAAATTGCTAAACCGTAAAGAGAACAGATTTTGATGAAATTTAACATAAAAAAATATGATATAGTGGGGCCCTTATGGCAGATAAAGCACCTTTAAGCAAAGTTGATCCTACAGAAAGAGCGCTCTCGGCGACATCAAAACGTCGGCTTCCACCTCGGCCAACAATACCCGGAACGCGAAACGAAGCAAAGCTCACCACCACCGAAGTAAAACACTTAGATGGCCGACCATTAAGCGCCAGGGAGCGTGCGCAACTAGGAGTGACCGGTGCCACTACCCCACAAAAAAAAAGAGCAACGTTACCGTCTCTTCCTGGGTCTCCACAAACGCCATCTCGATTCGCCCATGAGGCACGCGCCACAAGCGCCAGATCACGCCAAAGCACAAGCCGTACCAGCCGCTCTGTAACAAGACCGCACACAGCAGCAGCCCCATCACCATTCCAGTCACCCGCCTCAACACCCCGACGGTTAAGCGAAATACGTGAAAAATCGAAACAAACCCCATACATTCTTATGTCAAAAATGTGTTCTCCTAACACACCTGGCGTGGCAAAAATACTGGCTCAATCCTTTGTCAACGAGGGTTTTGGGCACACCGTGATTAGCCAAGACATGATTCCAGAACAAGCAGAAACACGACTACGAGAAGAAGATGGCATATTTCACATCGTATTCAAACACACGGACGATGATAAGCAACGAGCATCCCGCCACACAATGGCGCTCTATTTATTATTTGGCGACCGCCTCACGCGATCCGACGGCTTAACACCGGATACACGAGTGCGACTTGATCATAAAAATAGCAATGGCATCAATGGGTTGCATAAAGCATTCTTAGCGGATCTGAAACGGGACCAAAACCACCCAAACGCACCCGAAAACACCAAACACCGCTACATGGACCTACTAAATGCAGCATTGGAAGCAAAACGCATCACGCAAGACGAATATGAGCGTGCGTATAACGAACCGATACCTGCCTATGTTATAAATAAAACGTTAAGCCTAAAAGGAAGACAACGTGTAACAGAAGACATGACACCTGAAGCATTACTCCATCACTTAAAAATCGGCCTTAAAAAGTCTCTACCCAAACTAAGGCCAACCCCACCTACTCGCGCGAAAATAACAACCGCGCCACAAATGAAACCTGAGCCGACAAAAGAAGAAACCCAAACTCTATTAAGTGCATTATTGGAAGAACCAGATGCAGACAACCCGCTACTCCATTTCCAGCTGGCGTTGTTTCAATTAGATGATGACCGACAATTAAAAAAGCAACCCGAATTATTTGAGACAGACGCAAAAACAAAGGGCATCGCTCACATACCCTGGCTCGACGCAATAAACACCCATTCGGTAGATGCAACCCAACTACCAGAAGGCTGCAGCGACAATGGCGACACTTTTTTACACATGGCCGTACGGCGCCAAAACTGGGCCTTAGTTGAAGCCTTATTAGCATGGGGAGCAAACCCAGTTAGCGAAAACGATGCCAAAGAAACACCCTTTGATTTATTACTCTGCCACCCCATCCATACCCACCCCTTCACCAAAGAGGAATACAATGAATTTCCAGAGGGTAACCCACTATCGAATTGGTGGGATTGTGCGTGCACCTGCGCCGATGCCGTTAAAAATCAAGTAGACCAAGGCGGTGCTTGGAAAAACAAAATTCGCACCCTTCAAACCATGCAAGCCCGTTTGCTGTATTACGCCAACTACACACCCAGTAGCGAAACCCAACCACAAGAACTAAACCAGCATATGATGCACGAATTAGAACTTTTAAATCATTTTAAAGAAAAGGGAATTGATACAAATCCATTTATAGACCCCCTTACAAGTGACGATATGACAAATCCACACACACTAAAATACCCAATAGGGGAACATGGCGGGCTTATTCAAACTGCGTTACAACGTGGCAACATCAATACGTTAGATACAATGGCCCTATTTACTCTTCCTGGATTATGGTTTCAATCGTGTCCATGCCCCGATCTTACAAACACATTCCCCGTACCAAGATGGAGCATCACCGATCAAGGCGATCAAACCAGTATCGGCGAACCTATGACGGACGCAGAAATAAGCCCCCTTGAAACAACCGCCATTCTAGAACAAGATGACACTGAACTAAGCGCAACAACACTCATTCTAGAGACATTAAAAGGTGAAACCAATCAATTTTTGCAGCCCACAATATGGAGAGCCCTTCGTGCGGCAGCGTACTACGCCAAACCTAATTTTGTACGCACCCTTCTGACGCATGACACAAGTAAGGCAACATTAAGCACCCCAAAAGAAGAAGAAAAAAATCGAAAAGACCAACGTAAAATCGCCATTCAGTACGCCATTGCCGGCTTTCGTGCCCGTCAAATTGATGGGCAACAGTACAAAACCGTGCTAGCACTACTAAGTGGCTTAGCAGAAGATACCGTATTTGACGAATTAAATGTCGTGATACCAGAGGAAGAAGAAAGAGTGCCTACACCAGAACCAGAACCCGAAGTCGCCGCAATGGCCGCGGCTGCGATTGAACCACCAATACAAACCGGAATGAAAAGTACATCACCAGAATCAGAGACTAAAGCAGAAGAAATATCACCACCACAACGCCCTGTTGTGTTTATAACACCAAGCCCACCAACAGAGCCACCACCTGCCAATCGAAGACGCCCAACGCCCAGACGATTCACCATACGGAATCTACAAGGAGCCATTGTGTCTAGCCCAACGCAAAACAGTGATAGCGCAAAGGCTCTATCTTAACAGAGGTGCGAGCCTATGCTACACTTAACGCCACTATGATAATTATAATGAAACAAGGCGCAAGCCAAGCCAAAATAAAAGCCGTTGAAACCCGCGTAATTGAACTTGGGTACCAAGCCCACCTAATAGAAGGTGTTGTACGTACCGTAGTTGCCGCCGTTGGCGATAAAGATAAGGAACCCTTAAACTCCCTTCAATTTATGGATGGCGTTGAAAGCGTTGTTCCAGTAAGACAGCCCTATAAATTAGCATCTAGAAGTACAAAAGAAGACGACACAGTTATTGATGTTGACGGTGTTAAAATTGGTGGCGGCCACTTTGCTGTTTTTGCAGGCCCATGTGCCGTTGAAACCGAAGAACAAATCATGGCATGCGCGAAAGCAGTAAAGGCATCGGGCGCACAGTTCCTAAGAGGTGGCGCATACAAACCACGCACTAGCCCATACAGTTTCCAAGGCCTCGAAGTAGAAGGTTTAAAATTACTAGATCTTGCCCGAAAAGAAACTGGTCTTAAAATTATCACCGAATTAACCCGCCCTTCGGCCATCGACATGGTGGTTGAATACAGC
>JAQBTH010000024.1 GCA_027623425.1 bacterium
GAGACTGATACCAAGCACCAGAAGAACCACAAAAATCACCGCCTGCAAACTGAGGCGGTTGTGCCGCTAAGCGCGCCACTGATTCCAGTGTACTACGCACTGGGGCCAAATAAGTAACGTCTATTGAACCACCTATAATACCACCAGCAGTGATAGGCATTTTGCCTTCATATGCGGCACATAATTGTCCATCTACAAGATAGTGTTGAGGTGTAGGAGTCGCCTGTTGCGCAGGTAGGTACATAACACCTGGCGAACCCACAACACTTGCTGCTGGCGTAGCACCTCCGAGCGTAGGCGCTTGTTGGTAACAAGTAAGTCGATCTAAACGCCCAGCAGAAAAACCTCGTGGTATAGGGCTTAAACCAGAAGGCACTGCTATTGCGGGTAGTAGTAAGCGTCTAACTGATCCTGTTGGTAATGAGCGTCTTGATCCTGTTGATGATGCATCTCCTGAACTTACTGGTGGGGGCGAGGGCATTTGAAATCTCTCCTATCGATTATTTATCCATGAATTATGTCATATCAACTATCGGTAAAATGCATGGTGATAATGCATTGATTATTATTAATGCTTTTTTACAACTTTACATTGTCGATTAAACGAACGCCGTTGAGAGTCACCGCAACCAGCAAGCGACCCCACTGTTCTGCCACATAGTCCACCACAAACCCCCGTGAAGCAAGCTCGCGGGCAGTCGTCGTGATGATGGATTCCAGATCGGAGTCTGGAATGACGGACGATGAAGATGTCATCCCGAACGATGAAGTTGTCATCCCGGACTTGATCCGGGATCCAGAGCCCTGCACAGCGTCATATTCGCTCAAATGACGAACGGCACGTTCCAATACCATATAAATCTCCGCTGCCTTCGCGCGGTCTTCCGTACTCAAGTACTGATTCCGGCTACTCATCGCCAAACCATTAGCCTCACGCACAATCGGGCACCCCACAATCTCAACGGGCACCAGCAAGTCGGCCACCATTTTCCGAATCACCATTAGTTGCTGGTAATCCTTTTCACCAAAGTACGCCCTGTCTGGTCTGTATTTATTCAACAATCGAAGCACCACAGATGCCGCACCTACCAAAAAGTCAGGCCGAGTTGCCCCACATAATATATCAGACAAATCTGGCACCACCACCTTTGTACTACCCTCTACCCCATTAGGGTATATATCCGCTACACTCGGCATTTCAATCCGCAATCGGTCTGCACCCGCTAGGCCTAAAAGCAGCGCCCTATCCGCCTCGCAAGTACGCGGATACGCATCAAAATCTTCATTCGGGCCAAACTGACTAGGGTTTACAAAAATAGTAACAACCACCTCGTCACAGTCACCCAAAGCCTGGCGCACTAAACTTAAGTGCCCCTCGTGAAGCGCCCCCATTGTCGGAACCAAACCACGTCGGCCCATCGAATTAACCTAAAATTCCCAATCGAACCAACGCCCAAACAAAAAGAGCGATTGTAAATGCCAGAGCGCGAAGCCCCCAATTTCCCCAGCTTAAGAAACGAACGATATCAATCAGATTTTTCATAGTCACATTCCTCTTGAGGGCAATAAGTTTTCACAATTTTACCTGCTTTTTCTTTTACGATAAGCAAACCATAACTACACTTTGGGCATTTCTCTTGAATAGGTTTATCCCAAAAGGCTTTTTTACAGTTTGGAAACCCGCTGCACCCATAAAACACTTTACCACGCTTAGAACGTTTTTCAACAATAGCTGACCCACAATCCGGACAGGTCACGCCCATTTCAACGATAATTGCTTTCGTGTTTTTACACTCAGGGTAATTGGTACATGCCTTAAACTCGCCATAGCGCCCCGTTTTAATGACCATATCAGACTCACATTTTTCGCATTTCTCATCAATAGGGCGATCCATGTTTACTTTTTCCATGTTTTCCATGGCATTATCAACATCTTTTTGGAACAATTCAAAAAATTGCCCAACTAATTCATGCCACACATATTTACCCTCTGAAATCTCGTCTAATTGAGTTTCCATTTTAGCTGTAAAATCGTAGTCTAAAATGCGATCAAAAAACTCGCCCAATTTCTCATCTACCAACATACCTAAATCTGTTGGGCGAAGCTGACGTGCATTGCGTTCCACATACTGGCGATCCACAATCGTGCCAATCGTTGGGGCATACGTAGACGGACGGCCAATACCACGTTCTTCCAGCTCTTTTACCAAACTGGCCTCTGTAAATCGCTTCGGTGGCTGAGTAAATTTTTGCTCGCCGTTTATTGCCTTTGCCTTAACAGCGTCACCTTCTTCAAGGTTGGGTAGTATTGAATTTGTTTCTTCTTCGTCATCTTCATCGCGGCCTTCTTGATACACCTTTAGAAAGCCATCAAACAAAATAACCTGGCCTGTTAGCTTAAATAAGTAATCGTTTGCCCGCAGAATCAACGTCGTGCCTTCCACTTTTGCGCTGGCCATTTGAGAGGCAACAAAGCGATCCCAAATCAAACGGTACAGTTTAAATTGATCTTCTGATAGTTGAGACTGAATTTCCACAGGTACTAATTCAACCACAGTTGGGCGAATCGCCTCATGCGCATCTTGCGCATTTTTACCTTTTTTATATTGGCGAGGAGATGGTGGCAAATATTCAGAACCATAACGTTTACCCACTAATTTCTTCGCCGCAACCAACGCCTCATCGGCCACTCTCAAACTATCGGTTCTCATATAAGTAATTAAACCCTGTGTCTCGCCGTTTACCGTCACCCCTTCATACAACTGTTGGGCCATGCGCATGGTACGGCTAGCAGTCCAGCCTAATTTGCGCGACGCATCTTGCTGCAAGGTCGAGGTCATAAACGGCGGATATGGATTTCGAAGCTGTTCTTTAGCAGTTTTGGAATCGACACAGACCGATGCCCCTTTAAGTTCCGCCAAAACCGTATCGGCTTCGGCCTTGTTCTTCAATTCAACCTTATTCTTTGCCGTTCCTTTTGCAAACAATTTGGCCTTAAACTCAGACTCCGGTTTCCCGCCTAAAAATTGCCCATCAATCACCCAATATTCCTCTGGAACAAAGGCTAGTATTAAGCGTTCACGCTCGCAAAGCAACTTCACAGCAACGGACTGAACACGACCAGCGCTTAACCCCTTACGAATTTTTTTCGAAAGTAACGGACTCATACGATAGCCGATAATACGGTCTAAAATTCTGCGCGCTTGCTGAGCATCGATCAGATTCATATCCAAATCGCGAGGGTTTGCAATCGCATTTTGAACGGCTGTTTTGGTAATTTCGTTAAATACAACCCGCTTCGTTTTTTCATCAGGGATTTTTGCCCCTTCCTTCACGTGCCACGCAATCGCCTCTCCTTCCCTATCCGGGTCAGTCGCGAGGTATATGGTTTCGGCGCCTTTAATCGCATCCTTAATCGCTTTTAACACCTTTTCCTTGCCTTTGATGGTCTTATAGGTGGGTTCAAATTGATTTTCTAGGTCAATGCCAATGGTATAGACGGGTAAGTCACGAACGTGACCATAACTAGCTAATACTTCAAAATCCTTACCCAAATATTTGGTGATGGTTTTTGACTTAGCTGGCGATTCCACGATAACTATATTTTTTTTTGCCATAGACCAGTGATTATGAGAGCTCGTTGCAAACACTGTCAAGGAACAATCCGAAATAAAAAACGATATATGGCAAGGCTCTTGGACTTTTTTTTGCCAGCAGCGTATGCTTATTAGGGTGACCACTGTCGTTGCGCTAAACCAATATGTAAGGCCCTATGATGAACGAGATAAAAATATTAGATAATGCCACAATCAACAAAATTGCTGCTGGAGAGGTTATTGAACGGCCACAAAGCATTGTAAAAGAATGCATTGATAACAGTTTGGATGCAGGTGCAAGTCGCATATCAATTGCAATAAAAGACGGTGGAATTGGCAGCATTATTATAGAAGACAATGGCAAAGGAATTTACAAAGACGACTTACCACTATGCCTCACGCGGCATGCCACGTCCAAAATCGAACGCCTTGAAGACATTTACAGCACATCCACAATGGGATTCAGAGGAGAAGCCTTGGCCAGCATATGCCATGTGTCTGAATTGGAAATCACATCCCGCCATCAAAATGCCCCTCATGGCTACCGATTATATAGCAATGGCGACACAACCAGTTCGCTTAGTGAGGCAAACCGAGAAGTGGGCACCACCATTTCCATTAAAAATGTATTTGCCAACATTCCCGTAAGGCGCAAGTTTTTAAAACGGGCCTCCACCGAATTTTCGGCCATCTTTATCATCGTGCAACAATACGCCCTATTGTGGCCAGAAATTGACTTTATATTAACCCATGAAGGGTCTGAACGGCTAAACACGTCTGGCATTTCCGATGGCGCCACACTATTGCAATTGATTTACGGCAAAACCCTAAAAGGAAAATTAATCAAAATAGATGAAGAGATTGGTGGCGTAAAAGTAGACGGCTGGATATCAGACCCCACCCTGACATTTTCGAACCGAAGCAAACAATTGGTTGGCATCAATGGCAGGCCCATTCAAAGCCCTATTTTGCATAAGATTATTACGGATGCCTACAGAGACGTTATTCCTTACAAGCGTTTTCCTCTTGTACTGCTTCGTATTTTTCTACCCCGTGACACATTAGATGTAAATATTCACCCAAAGAAATCAGAAATCAAATTTCTACACCCTGAAATGTTATTTTCTGTGCTTCCAAAGTTATTTTCTCGCGCCTTTGGCGGCGTGCATTCTGACTTGATGGCGCTGCGTGAGACCGGGCGACAAGAAATCCCAGGCTTTCCAGGTGAACAAATCCGTCATTTCGGTCGTGATCCAGAACCCACGTACAATATACCCAGACCCAATTCCTGGATCCCCAATCAAATCGGGGATGACACACAGAACGGGGGTTCAACTGAACTCCAAATAAGCGAAAATCACCAACAATCAGCACACCAAGTGCTTCCCCAACATTTAAACGCCCCACTACCCACAAGAACCCCATCGCCAACGCTATTTTCAACTGAAGAGCGCCACCGATTAGATGTTGCAAATTTAGACTATCTACAGCTATACGATACCTATATTGTGCTAAACGCAAAAAACACGTTGTGGCTGTTAGACCAACACGCCGTGCATGAACGCGTGCTATACGAAACATTTAAAACACATGAATCGGCAGATCAAATACCCACTCAACCATTGCTTGTGCCCATAGTAATCGATGTGACACCAGACCTAATGGCCGTGTATGACGCGATCTCGGATCAATTGCCCGCATTAGGCATGGATATAGGAGAATTTGGCCCAAATCAATTGGTGGTTCGTGAAATTCCTAGCCATTTACTAAAATCGAAAATAAGTAATTGGCTGGTAAATTTATTAGAAAGTTGCCGAGATTTTGAAGGCGAAGGGGCCAAACTCCCTGATCGCAAAGACACCTTGCAAATGCGCGCTTGCAAAGCGGCGATCAAGGCTGGAATGCGGTTAGAAACCGAAGAAGTGCATGCACTTTTAGAACAATTTTTAAATTCCCCAAGCAACTTTACTTGTCCTCACGGACGCCCGTTATTTATCTCATTTAATAAGGAGGAAATAGAAAGACTATTCCTTCGCAGGTAAAAGTCTTCTATAATCAGGGCCATGACATTTGGAAAACACACCGTAAAAAATGCTGCGATTGATTCAATATTGAATCAGTTCCCAGTAAAAGAAAAAGGCCTTATTCAGTTTGGACGCATGCTTTTAAGCACCATGTCTGACCGAACACTTACCCATATTTCCACACCGGATTTGGGGCCGCTTATCAAAGAGCAATTCGCCTTTGTAAGCAGCAGCATTAAACAAAAAAAGCATGGTTTTCGCATTTATCCGTCTAAAGGTCGCACAAGCTGGCTACAAAATCGGGTCATTTTAGAAGTCATCCATCCTGATGCGCCACATCAACTACTAACGGTTGAAAATGTTCTAGAAGAAGAAGGGGTGCGCATTACCCGAAAACTGCATCCTATATTAGGCATTAAACGCAACAAAGACGATTACGACATTACCCAACCACACGATTGTGAAGAACGCGTATCTTATTTGTTTTTGGCATTTGAATACACGGGAGATGACGCTCAAATAAAACGCATCGAATCACGCATAGATTTTCACCTACAAAATATTCGCTGCGCAAGTGACGACTCTGAACCGATCATATCCCAACTCGATATGGTGAAAGCATTAATCGAAAACACGACAACAAAAAGCAGTGAGCCAAAATCAGAATGGGTAGATCTTGTAGATTGGCTCAAAAATCTTAATTTTAGCTTTTTCGGTTATATGCCCATCAGCATTGAAGACAAAAAAAGTGCCACGCAACTATCAAATGGACTAGGTATTTTATCCAACAAGAATAAATTCAACAGTGAGTTAATCGACACACTACTTAATCATACCCAAATCCATAACTCAAAAAATGAGTCATTTCGCTTTGACACTATTCCATACACCAGCCCAATACAACGCTTTGAACAACTCATGCGGCTCGCGGTTCGCATTCCAGATTCAAATGGAAAAACGAGCACGATTCACACATTTGTAGGCATCCTAAAACGGAGCAGTTTACATGCCAAAAATTCCACAACGCCACTCATTCATTTAAAAATGGAATACGTAATCCAAACCAAAAACCTACTACCAGGAAGTTACGATTACAATGAAGTCATTCGCATATTTACATCCATACCAAAATTTGAGTTATTCCGAACTCCCCGTGAACAACTATTAGAAATGGTAGACAATCTACTCTCTGTTACCAATCCAAACCACATTCAATGTTTTCCAAATGGAAAAGATGCCGCTGGGTATACATTTATATTAATTGTGGTGCCGGAATTTTTATTTAACCAAGACAACATTGGGCGCATAGAACGTTATTTTCAAAAATACATCCCCTACATTGACGCTCAATTAGTCCCAATTCAAGCAAATGAAAAATGCCGCATCCACTTGTATCTTAAACTTAAAAAAGGGGTACGAATCCCTGACCCGAATGTATTAGAAGCCACCATTGGAGAGGTGATTCGCCCTTGGGAAGACCAGGTTCGCCAGTACCTAATAGCTGAATACCAAAACGATGAAATGCTACACCTGAACAAAAAATATTTAGATAAAATACCAAATCACTACAAAGAACGCACACATCCCCAAGACGCCATCGTTGATTTACAAAATCTAGAGCGATTATCAGACACACACCCTGTTCATTTTGAAGTGGGCGTATTTGCCTATCCTTCCGAATCCGAATTAGCAAATAAGGCGAGCTTAATACATGTGTATTCAAAAGCAAAAATAGATTTAATCACTATCATGCCTGTTTTACAAAATCTAGGCTTACACGTCATCGACCAACTCACATCACGTTTCGGGAACGCCGAACAAAACCTTGGATTCGTGCAATCGTTCCGCGTTACAGACAAAGCTAAAAACCGCATCGATGGGCAACGCACCGACGCACTAATCGAAGAAATACTCACCACTGAATTTAACGGACAAACAGACGATAACCCACTAAACGCCCTCGTACTAAGCGCCGAACTTAATTGGAAAGAATTAATCATTCTAAAATGCTACCGCAACTATTTATGCCAAATTTCAAGTTCCACAAGCAAACATCGCGTGAACACAACGCTGATAAATCACCCACATATCGCTGCACAGCTAGTGCGATATTTCGACAGCCGATTTAACCCAAATGCCAAACTCAAACCAAAAACAGAGCTCGCCAAGTTCAACGACTTACTAAAGCATGTCAACGATTTAACGGAAGACCGTCTATTACGGCAACTAGAAAACAGCATTACAGCCACTCTACGTGTCAATTATTACCAAGATAAAACAGACACAGCACTTGCCATCAAAGTGGACTCAAGACTTGTTGCTGAAATGCCAACACCAAAACCGTACCGTGAAATCTATGTGTATGACCACCAGTTCGAAGGCATACATTTGCGTTTTGGCGCGGTGGCCCGTGGAGGCCTAAGGTGGTCTGACCGAATGGATGACTTTAGAACTGAGATTCTAGGGTTAGTTAAAACGCAACAAACCAAAAACGTTGTCATCGTGCCAGTCGGTTCAAAGGGTGGTTTCGTGGTAAAAAACCCACCAGAAGACCGAAACGAAGCGTTCGAATACGGAAAATTCCAATACCAGCGATTCATTCGCAATTTATTATCTCTAACAGACAACCGGTCTAGCAAAGGCCGTGCATTACCACCAAAAAAGACAGTGTGTTTTGACGAGCCAGACCCATATCTTGTCGTGGCCGCAGACAAAGGCACTGCCACGTTTTCAGATTTAGCAAATTCAGTGTCTGAAGCAGAGAAATTTTGGTTGGGTGACGCCTTTGCATCGGGCGGTAGCTACGGGTATGACCATAAAAAAGTAGGCATTACTGCACGAGGCGCCTGGGAATGCGCCCTACTACACTTTAAAGCCAATAATTTAGACATTGCAACGCAACCCGTAAGCGCAGCAGGCGTCGGCGATATGTCCGGTGACGTATTTGGTAATGGCATGCTACTCAGCCAAAACATTGCCTTAAAAGCCGCCTTCAACCACATGCATATTTTTATTGACCCAAACCCTGAAGTAAAATCGGCTTGGAAAGAACGTAAACGCCTTTTCGACCTACCTCGTTCACAATGGACGGATTACAACACCACTCTACTTAGTAAGGGCGGCTTTATTGCAAACCGAAATGATAAAGAAATCACGTTAAGCAAAGAAGCAAAAGCATTTTTAGACACCAAATTAGACACCATATCAGGCGAAGCATTGATTCGATTGATACTAATCTCACACGTGGACTTTTTATGGTTCGGCGGCATTGGCACATACATCAAATCCAGTACAGAAAGCCATCTAGAAGCAGGCGATCCAAGCAATAACAACGTACGCATAAACGCAAATGAATGCAAGGCTAAAATTATTGCGGAAGGCGCCAACTTGGCCACAACGCAAAAAGCCCGAATAGAATTTAGCTTGAAAAACGGTCATATCAATACCGATGCCATAGACAATTCTGCAGGCGTTAACATGTCAGACTATGAAGTAAACCTGAAGATTTTTCTTAAACACCTTATGGACACCGGAAAAGTGAAAAGCCTGAAAAACCGCAATTCCATACTTGAACAGGCCACAGAAGAAGTCAGTGAACTGGTACTAAAAAATAACCGTGACCAACATCACTTAATCAGCATGGATAATGAGCGTAGTAAAACATCCTCTACTCCATTTTCTGACTTCATTACAGCGTTTGTGGAAAAAGGGCGTTTAGATACCGCTTCTGAATCAATTCCAAGTCTTTCAAAATTAGAAACAATGGCAAAAAAGAACGGCATCCCTCGCCCAATTCTAGCCGTGTTGCAAGCCTATGCAAAAATGCAGGTCTTTGACGAAATTGTAAACACGCCGTTGGTATTAAAACCTGAGTTTGATGACTTATACATGAGCTACTATCCAGAATCTATACTCAAAACGTTTAAAGCAGACGTGTTTTCCCACCCACTTAAGGCAGAAATCACTGCCATGCTACTAACCAACCATGTCATCAACCATACCGGACTAACCGCGATTGATGCACTGGCAAAACAAACGAAACGCAGCATTGCAGATAGTATTGACGCTTATATGGCAGTTGAAAAAGAAGAAAAGGCGGAAAAGAAACGGGCACAATGCAAGACCATTTCGGATCACGTGGCGCTTGAAAATCACATTCTCGAACAAACAAAAATAAAATTGGAATTAAAGTAAGCCAAATCAGCAATTTTCATATCGTGGCAAGTCCACCATTCGACAGCCTCGGAAAATACAGTATAATGAAGCCATGACAGGCATGAAAAAACAAGATAAATACCAATCCCATCCGGGCATTGAGTTACAAAACAGGCAATGGCCAAATCGCAAAATTGAAACAACTCCCACTTGGTGTTCTGTAGATTTACGCGATGGCAATCAAGCCTTGGTAAACCCAATGACTCTTGAGCAAAAATTAGAATTCTTCACACTACTTGTGGAAATGGGTTTCAAAGAAATAGAAGTTGGGTTCCCATCAGCATCAGAAGTTGAATACCAGTTTTGCCGCACACTCATAGAGCAAAACCACATACCCGATGACGTGACCATTCAGATTTTATGCCAAGCACGCGAACACCTCATCGAACGAAGTTTTGAGGCCATACAAGGCGCCAAAAACGTTATTTTTCACTTGTACAATTCCACATCGATTGCTCAACGCAAAATTGTGTTTGGAAAAAACAAAGATGAAATAACTGAAATCGCAACACAAGGGATAAAATGGATCAAATCCCATCTAAACGAATTTAATGGAACGCTAACACTACAATATTCCCCAGAAAGTTTTACGGGAACCGAAATTGAGTTTTCGCTTTCTATCTGCGAAGCCGTAATCAAAGAATGGGGAATTGATAAAAAAACCATTATTAATTTGCCTGCAACAGTGGAATTATTTACACCGAATATATACGCCGACATGATCGAATGGTTTTGCCGCAACACGCGCTATCGTGAGGCAATGATAATCAGCTTGCACACACACAATGATCGCGGAACAGGCGTTGCGGCGACCGAATTGGGATTAATGGCAGGTGCAACGCGCGTTGAGGGCACCTTGTTTGGTAACGGAGAACGCACAGGAAACGTGGATATCATCACACTAGCCCTTAATCTTTACACACAAGGTATAAACCCTATGCTTGATATTACAAACCTACCGCACATTATGAGTGTGTCAGACCGCTGTACAGAAATTCCAGTACACGTCCGCCACCCCTATGCGGGCGAACTGGTGTACACTGCGTTTTCCGGGTCCCACCAAGACGCCATTAAAAAAGGCATGGCCTACCAAACGCAAAAATCAGACCCACTGTGGGAAGTGCCCTACTTACCCATAGACCCTACAGATGTTGGGCGTAGCTACGAAGCCATTATTCGCCTAAACAGCCAATCGGGAAAAGGCGGCGTCGCTTATATCATGGAAGCTGAATATGGCGTTCAAATTCCAAAAGCCATGCAGCCTGAATTTGGTAAAATCGTGCAAGAGTTCACCGATAAAAAAGGGAAAGAAATCACGGCCATTGATGTATGGAACACGTTTGAATCCACTTATCTTACACCTAACCCCAACTTCCAATTTAAAAGTTTTAAATACAACGTGAATGAAGATGAAACATGTGAAGGTGAATTACACGCTATTATTAATGGAAAAGACCTTCGCCAGGCAGGATCGGGAAATGGCCCATTAGATGCATGCAAAGCAGCCTTAAATACAATCGGAGTCACCTTAAGCGTGCAAGCCTACCATGAGCATGCATTATCTCAAGGATCCAACTCAAACGCGATTGCTTATGTGGAAATCGAAAAAGATGGCATTAAAAAATGGGGCGCTGGTATTCACTCCAACATCACAAATGCCGGCATTAAAGCCATTTTTAGCGCGTTAAACCGAGTGTAAATCACGCCTAAACTAAACATTTAATGAGATTTAAGCAATAAAAGACTCGATATTACAATATGGAACAAATAGCCAATAGATCATTATGGGCAAACATGTGCAATTGCCTACCAGGACGAGAAAACAACCGTGTGCAGCCAGCCCAGGCGCAAGACAACCCTGCTCAGGCACACCGTAACCAAGCTTGGGTAGAAGAGCAACCACAGATGGCCGCGCCAATAAGGCAAGCCGAGGCACCCGCTCAACACGCTGCCAACCCAAGAGCCAGACAACCGCAATTTCCACCTCAACCTAATGAAACGCAATTGGAAGATCTATTTGTTATTTGTGGCACAATGAGCGCAGTAGGCACAATCGCCGATTGGTAGCCTATGCTGTCTGAAAGAAATATTGTTACCTATCGGAGCTGCCGCGTGTGCCGTTGGAGGAATGTTAACATGTGCCGCCACAAGTAGAAATGCAAGTGATCCATGCGTTAAAAATGCCTCGTTGCAGTTTTTCCAGTGTTTACAAGGTAAATAAATTAGGGAATCTTAATTAAATCCCGCTGCAACAAATCTGAGTCATCATTCACTCCATTAAAGTCCACCAACTGTTGTACAGGATCTTTTCCTTTAATAGCATACTTCGCAACAATAGAGTCGGCTGTATCACTGGGTTTAACAGCGTGCAATTTTAAATAGTATACCCCACTCTTCGCAATGGCCTCATCATTATAAAAGCGCAATCCCTCAAACAGGGAATCCATTTTCTTGAGCATCGCGTCATAGTAAGGTTCCTTTGCCCAAAACTCAAAAATATACCCACGATGGTGCGCTAAAAATGCCGTATAGACATGCATCACCGCTCCTTGTTTGAGAGGCCGAACCTGATACACCGTTTGAACCGCTGGCATTGAATAATAATTGAGTTTCGCCGTCCGGATTTTCTTTCCTTCCCCAGGTACCGGCATACGCAATTCCAATTCGCTCATTTGCAAGCGATCGTGGGGCTGAATCACGGACAATCGCCCCTCATAAGACCCATTTACCGCCACAAATTCAAGCAATTTGTCTTCGGGTTTTGCAACGAATAACGTCATATCCTTCGGCAATTTAAACGAGATCCCCTTTGGGTAGTTGGAATACTGCCCACTTTTCAACGCACCAGTCATGCCATGCTCCCCCATCAACAAACCTTCTATTTGCTTTAAATACGTATCGCGACCCAATATGCCAGGATTTTTATTCTCACCCGCTTCAATCGACGCTATTTCGGGTGCTAACTGGTCTTCAACACGTTCTATTCGTTCACTAGTTGGCGGATGAGACGCCGCTAAACCAGATAATAAATCGGGCGTATGGCGCTCCTGCTTTTTTAGTGTTTTAAAAAATGATGAATATTCTCGCGGGTCATAATGGGCAGCTAAGGCATATTCAGCGCCTAATTTATCGGCTTCAAATTCATGCTTTCTACCGTGGCCCAATACCGCAAGTTGAACACTGGTTCCCACCAAATCGCCCCATGTTTGAGCCGCTTCGGGAGCAAAAATACTCGCCACCACAGAGGCCGTCATATAAGCACGTGCCTGGCTCAATCGTTGCGCACCATGACGCGCTGCCACATGGGAAATTTCATGACCAATCACGAACGCAAGTTCGGCCTGCGAATTAAGTTGAGCCAAAACACCCCGTGTCACATAAACAAAGCCGCCTGGTAGCGCAAACGCATTAATCATAGAACTATCTAACACCGTAAACGTGTATTGAATAGTTGAGCGACCACTTTCCTTCACAATGCGCTGACCCATATCATCAACCATTTTACTTATCGCAGGATTTTTATATACCCCATATTGCTGCAAAATTTGCTTATGACCGGCTTCACCAATCTGAATCTCTTCGTATTCCGATACCACGTTGAATTGAACGCCATCGGTGGCCTGGTTATGGGAACACCCAACGCCCAACAACAAAAAAATCAGACCCACAATTAAACAGGCATGAAACCGGTGTAACTTTGAACAATACCTGGCGGTATTAATCAAGCATGACATTAATAATAAAGCGCTTCTACACATTCCCATTCTCATATATAATAGTCCCCACGTCGCCTGCCAACAAGTGCATTGGCAAAACCACTAAGGGAGTTCGTTAATGAAAAACACCACACTAGGCACCGCCATAGTACTTTTACTGTTTCCTGTAATCGTATGTGCGGACACCACCAGCATCACATTAAAAGAATTTATTACGCTTGCAGCAAAAAATCATCCGCGGTTTGCGCGAACAGAGCTCGCCATCGACCAGAAGAAAGCTGAACTACTGGCAAGTAAAGCCGGAAACGACATCACTACATTTGCACAGTTTTCGACTCAAACAGAACTACCCATCCAAATGACCGACCTGGATTCAGACAACGAGCAACAAACACAACACGCAACAGTTGGTTTCAGCAAACCAGTATGGATAACAGGCGGTACCATGAGCGTGCAGTATGGCAACACCAAATTAGACCGCACTGTGCCACCGGCATACCAAGCATTTGCTGGCCCAGATCAGTTTTATCAAAATAGAGCGATTATTAAATACAGCCAACCACTTCTTGAAAACCTTGGTGGCATTCAATCCCGCCTACCCTATGACATTGCCCGCACCCAATTAGAGGTGGCAAAAATACAACGGGACGAATTTAATGAAATGTTCGCTCTGGAACTAACAAACCAATACTTAGATTGGTTATTCATGAAAGAACAGGTCTACATTGCCAACACACGATTAACATTAGCAAAAAAAGCCGCCGAACAAACAAAAAAACAATATGATAAAAACGTGGTAGATAGAGTGGATCTGTTACGCGCAGAAGACGCCGTGCAAAGTGCAGAGCAAAACGTGTTACTCACAAAATCCCAGTACGTAGGGAAAACAGAAGAACTCGCCATTTTACTTAAAGAGCCAGCCCTATCCAAAATGGAACCCGAATACAATTTGTATCACCAAACACAACCGTCTACCACACCTGCTGAAGACTGTTCCCGTGTGTTACACATATTAAAACTAAACCGTGACATTATCGTAACGCAACTTAGAGCCGAAAAAAATAAAGTAGCTGGGGATTTAACATTAGACCTTACCGCAATTAGACAAAGTGGCGATGAAAATTACAATGAAAGCACGCAATTTGATAAATACGACAATACCATGTCAGTAAACTATTCCCGAGCCCTATTTAATAATGGCAATAAGGGCGAAGTGAAACGTTTAAGCATTGTACTGGCCGATGCAGACTTGCTATTCGAAGAGGAACGATTAAAATTATTTTCCCAACTAAAAAGCCTAGACATACAGCTAACAGAAATGCGAAAGATTCTTAATTTGAACCAGTCTCAAATTGAAATTTCAAAGAAAAAAACAACAGAAGAACAACGGTTTTATAATCAAGGGCGTTCTCAACTTACTTTTGTCATTCAGGCACAAGACAACGAAGCCAATACGAAGTTAAATTACGCGGCTAATGCACTAAATTATCAAAAACTTCTTATGCAATATCAAGCCTTGTCAGACACCCTGACTAGCCAACTTATGGGAGCACAATAATGAAACAATTTTTCAAGTTTTTCGTAGATAGACCCATCTTAGCGCATGTATTCACCTTAATGGTGCTGTTAGTCGGCGCAATGAGCTTACCGCACATCAACAAAAACACATTCCCTACAGTGGATTTAGGCGAAGTATTAATCACAACCCGTTACCCAGGCGCTGGGCCGGCTGAAGTGGAATTAAATGTAACCAATAAAATTGAAGAAGAACTAAAAGGAATTGATGGGATAAAACGATACACCTCATCATCATTAGAAGAAATATCAACGATTCACATCGTCTTGTATCCAGAGCGCGACGATTTAGACGATATTAAAGATAAAATACGAGAAGCAGTAGACAAGGTAAATGATTTACCCGTCGAAGTAGACGAACGGCCAGCTATTTTTGAAGTAGAAAGTGAAACATTCCCAGTATTAGAAATTGGCCTAAGCGGTGATGTGCCCTACCGTGAGTTACTAAAATACGCAAAACGTTTCGAAGATAAACTAGAAGACGTACCTGGTGTTTCTAAACTGGATAAATTTGGGTATTACGCCAGAGAAATAAAAGTAGATGCAAACCCTGCTCAACTTAGTAAGTACCAGGTGAGTTTACGAGAAATGGCAATGTCCATTCATCGGCATAACCAACGGGCATCAATGGGTGATATCAATTTACCTGGTAGCCCTGAAAAAATAGCCGTAAACGCCCAATTCAAACATCCTCAAGAAGTGGGCGATGTTATTGTACGCTCCAACTTTGACGGAAAAACCATACGCATCAAAGACCTCTCTGTCATAACAGACGGATTTGAAGAGGCAGAATCCCTGAATCACATAAATGGAAAATCTGCAGTCTCATTTTTAGTGTACAAAAGCTCAGAAGCCGATGTACTTAAAACAGTGGCTGCCATAAACAAAATTCGCGAAAACGAAGAAAAACAACTTCCTGAAGGCATTACATTTAGCACCGCCAACAATATGTCCGATTACCTTAAAAATCGTTTATCAGTTATGTTCAACAACGGCATGATGGGGCTTGTGTTGGTACTCGGCGTATTAAGCATCTTCTTTAACTGGAGAACAGCCATATGGGTGGCGCTGGGCATTCCCATATCCGTAATGGGCGTATTTGCCCTAATGCCACTTTTCGATGTCAATATAAACATTATCTCGTTATTGGCTCTCATTATTATTATCGGGATAATCGTGGATGACGCCATTATTGTTGCGGAAAGTATTGCCCAACACAGGGAACGTGGGGCAGACCCTAAAACAGCCGCTATCATGGGAATATCCGACGTATTCCAGCCCGTATTAACCACTATTTTCACCACTTTTATAGCCTTTGCACCCATGTTCGTCATGCCAGGCATAATGGGTAAATTCATATCGCAAATACCCTTAGTTATCACCTTTGCGCTGGGTATTTCATTATTAGAATGCACCATTGCCTTGCCGGCTCACCTATTACACGGAATGGAACATTTAGATGAAGAAAAAGAAGGCAATTTTGCCAAAAAAAGAAAAGCTGTCATTCGCAAATACAAAGAAAAATACGTTCATTATCTTCGCAAAGCGCTAAGCGCCAGAAAATGGATTGCGAGTGGGTTTGTCGTACTATTTATTGGATCATTAATATTTGCCGGTCTTGTCATGAATTTTGTTCTCTTTTCAGAGGACGCGGCAGACACGTTTACAATCCAAATAGAACTACCAAGCAATGCGTTGTTAGCAGATACTGAGCGCATGGCTAAACCCATCGAAAAAATGATAGACGAAGAAGTAAAGTCCAACGAACTTCAGGCATATCTAACCAGAATTGGGATGTATGGCGATCAATGGGACCAACGCTTTAAAGAAAATTATGCATTAATCGTCGTTAATTTAAAATCAGTCGCACAACGGGATCGCGGTGCGCGAGAAATGGTTGAAAATCTACGAAAACGCACCCACGACCTGGCGGGATATGAATCAATTCAATTTTCCGTAGATGCAGGTGGTCCTCCAGTAGGAAAGGCCATTACCGTGCGTATTATTAGCGAAAACGATACCATTCGCACAAAAGTTGCTAATGACGTGTATGCGTTTATTAAATCCCTAGAGGGAGTATTTGATTTAGAACGCGATGATAAACCAGAAAAAAACGAACGTCAATTGCAACTGAACTACCAACAAATGTCGCGATTAGGCATATCCGTATCCGATGTGGTTGAAACAGTGCGTACCGCTTATACCGGAATCGAAGTAACAGATGTACGCTATGGCGATGAAGACGTCGCGTTTCGCTTACAACTAAATGAATACCGCCGTGACAACTTAGACACACTCAGAAATTTACTAATTCCGAATCAGTCGGGTCGATTGGTAAAACTAAACGATATTGCATCTTTAGTAAAAGCAGAGGGTGCCTCAAACTATTTTCACTTTGATGGTAAGCGATCAATCACCCTAACTGGTGATGTGGATAAAAGCAAAAATACCGCGCTTAACGTGTCCAAAGCCGTGTCTGCGCGTTTCAATTCAGAAAACAACCCAGATGCAAGAGTCGTGATTGGGGGCGAAGCAGAAGAAACACAAGAATCCGTTAACGCGCTGTTAGCTACCTTTATTTCTGCCGCGTTAGGCATCTATTTCCTTTTGATGATCTTATTCAATTCTGTATTGCAACCATTCATCGTTATGCTCGCCATTCCGTTTGGAATAATAGGTATCATTTATGCTTTTGCATTGCATGGCACTGACTTGGGATTTTTATCCATTATCGGAATAGTTGGACTGTCAGGAGTGGTAGTAAACGATTCATTAGTGATGGTTAGTCATATCAATGACTTAAGAGCCCGTTACAAAGGAGACGAGAGTAAAGCACTGATTGATATCGTATTAGAAGGTGCTGGAAATCGGTTCCGCCCGATTATCTTAACGTCACTCACAACAATTGCAGGACTATTGCCCCTTGCCTACGGATTAGGTGGTGCAGATCCATTCATCGCTCCAATGGCCCTTGCCTTAGGATATGGGTTGTTTTTCTCAACACCGCTCACCTTGTTTTTCCTACCCTGTTTTTACATGGTTCTAAACGACGTTCGCAATTGGTTATCCAAGTTTGGAATTTTGAAAGCACGACACTAACACCACAATGAAATTATGGGACTATAGTGCGGTAAATCCCGCTGAAAATCTTGCCTATGACGAAGCACTTTTGTTAGAAGCTGAAGCACATATTAATACCGGCACAGGAGAACTTTTGAATGGGTGCTTGCGATTCTGGGAATCCCCTGAATACTTTGTTGTGCTAGGCCGTTCAAACAAACCTGAGACCGAAGTCAATTTAGCAGCGTGTAGATCGGACCAGATACCCGTATTAAGACGCTGTAGCGGGGGCGGCACGGTGGTCCAAGGACCAGGGTGTCTAAACTACACCCTCATCCAGCCCATCAACACGCCCGAACTCAAAGGCATCAAATCATCCAATCGTACGATCATGGGCTGGATCCGTGCCGCCTTGCTCAAATTCGATCCCACAATCGACATACAAGGGCACACAGATTTAACCACAGACAACATTAAGTTCTCCGGCAACGCACAGCGCAGACTCAAACACACCATACTCTTTCACGGCACCCTACTCTATGGGTTCGATCTAGACCGTGTGAGCGACTGGCTGAATATGCCATCCGATCAACCAGAGTATCGGCAGAACCGGCCGCACAGCGAATTCGTAACTAATATCCCTGTACCTGCCAAGAAACTCAAAAACGCCCTCATCGATTATTTTAAAATTGAAGAGGAAATCACTACCCCACCCCACCAAACCGCCCAAAAATTGATCCGCGAAAAATACCGTTAAAAAACACACAACTAACGCGGTGTCGTACCAGGCGGCAATTGTCCAAAAAGCCTATTGCGCGCAAAGCCCGGTTCATAAGGCTGACTATACCGATGATCCAACATTGGTGGATATAAGTTATAAGGCGAGGTTGCACACACCACCGCATCCCCACGTGGCAACATACCTTTATCTTCCTCAAAACGCCCCTGAGCACCCCTTCTGGAGTCATGTTCAGTCATCTCACTCGCCACCATTGGGGGGCCATTCAGGTCTGGTGGAGGCGAAACTGGGGTCCGAACAATTTCACCTGAAATGATGTCTACCCCTTCCATCGGTCCACCCTCAAAGGTCGCACCCTCGGGCATGCACTTCAGCACCCATTCTTTTAAGGGGACAGGCCGATCAAACAGCGACGGGTAACACCCAAGACTTACCTTCAAACATCACCATTGGTGCCACATGATATACCCAAGGAACAACGCCTTCAGACTCATCTGCCAACGTAAATTTGGCCCCCAAACCTTCCGATCCATCGCGTCCTTCTCTTGCCAAACCCTGAATATACACATTTTTCATGTCATAACCCAATTCCATTAGTACCACATTGGAGGCAAAACAGCGAGCATCGCACCCATCCGCTGTATGGGAAAATGGCACGAGAAATGATGCATAATCATCCGGTCTCACCAATTCCATATCGCGCACCATATGAAACATTCTGCCAAGCTCCGCCTGAGATTGCGGTTCACGGCAAATCGCACTGGGCAATATATCCTCGGACGAGCATATGCTTCTAAATGCTGATGTTCCCCAGTTATTACCTCGATGCGCAACATCAATTCCCCATCAATTTCCGTATGCCCACCGCCGTACAATCTGATACTTGGTAAGGGCTTTTGATCTATCTCTACTCGCTCATCATCTAAGCCAACAATTCTAGCACCTTGCTTCAATTGAAAATGATAGTTAGGCATATGTGTGGCATCAAATTGAAGTGCTTTGCCAGCAACATCATATGAATCCGCCGGCATCACTGGAGTGGCATCTCGCAAATCAGACGACAGATTGGCTTGTCCCATCACTGATTTTTGAGACACGGTTGGTCCAAACAATGCCTGAAACGCGGCATCCCCTCCCGCGGCGATATCTAGTCCTAAGACACCTTGCGCCACACCCCCCAAAATCGATGCCACTTCGGCATCCTCGGGCGTTGGCCCTTTTAATAAGTCTGTTAATGCGGCCGCCACTTTTAGTTTCACGGCATGCAAATTGATTACCACCTCGTTGCCAGGCACCCTAAATGCAGCTGCAGCCTTAGGCGATTGTGGCGCGCCTGCGCCTAACCCGCCACCCATTAGCCGTTACCTCCTATAAATTTAACATTCGAACGGGCAATTTGCTCGGTCAAAACGGACGACTCGGAATGCCCACGAGCACGACTATTCCGCTGCAATTGCGCCTCACGTAATAATTTTTCGTACACCATCTTCGTTACGTCTTCAAAAAAAGACGGATCAGTGAAGTGCTTTTTGTACTTTTTTAAGTCTTTTACAGTCAAGCGTGCCTCCAAGTTGGGTCAAATAAAGATATACACGATTTAGTAGCCGCTTAAACGCAATGCTAATGACAGTTTAGCCATAAAAGAATGCACAAACAGAGGAATGAACCTTTTAACGATGTAAAAAGCGCTATTCACCACTCTGCAGAATTTGCAACATCTCTATACCAGAATGCAGACTGCAACTAGTTCCAGACTGTAGTGGTGGTTTTAAGTACGAATCTCGTACTTTTGTGACAATAGCATGCCCCTTCGGTATGGTGGATTTGCGCGCCACAAAAAAGCGCCACCGAACAAAAGACTTTGCGTCTTCAAAACTCATAACACTATATGGCAATTTAGTATCCTCATCATCGGCAACTGTAGGCGTTATCGGACGACCAAGCGAATCTAGGGCAAGCTCACCTAGCGTACTAGACTCGCAAAATGCGATACCATCAGGTGACATCTTTTTTAGCCACGATTCAAGATCAACCGGTTCTGAAAATAAAGCCGGGTCAAACACCTTATCTCCCAATTGACTGGCCACATGAAAGGACCAATAACGCTCTCCAACATCATCAGGCAGGCGCATTCTGGGATGGGCAAAAAAAGGTCGTCCGTTTACTTTGCATTCTGCATACACCCGTTGCGCAGAGCCATACCCAAGTGCACGCAATAAAAAATGAGCGGCATACGCCCTAGAATTACAGCGATATAGAATATCATACGGTAACGGATAAATTGCGCCATCTATCCCCTTGAAACACAACCCTTTAATGAGCTGAAACAGAAACGATGCCTCAGCAGAAGTGAGAAGGTTTGGGTTCAAATCACCACTATCCAAAGAAAACGAAACAAGATCGTTTCCATCCACAGTAAATTCTTGCCCCGCCTGATAGCCTGATACACCTTCACTCGAATTAAATCGGAACTCGCCGACAATAGCACCGGTGAATCCAAACTAAATATGGTGTATGGCTCAAGTCTGACGGATGCGTCTTCAGGCATGTTACGCACTTCTACCACGCCATCACAAAAATAAGCCGTATCAGGCAACTCTTGCCCCGAAAACACCATGCGTTGGGAAATAGAAGTATTTAAAAGCACCGACCAATCGGGACGTTGGGAACTAGGAATATGACGAATACGATCCATACTTCAACTCAACGCTACAAAAGCCGCACTATTTAAATATGAAGCGCCACACCATTCGCATCTAACGCAGCTTCTTTTATCGCTTCGCTAAATGTAGGGTGTGCATGAGGCAATATACCGATATCTTCTGCAGATGCGCGGTAAGCTAACCCAAGTACGCCTTCAGCTATCATATCCGCGGCGCGTGGGCCAATAATATGCATACCCAACATTTCATCGGTCTCGGCATCCGCTAAAATCTTAACAATACCGTCAGACTCCTCAGAGGCTCGGGCTCTACCCGATGCTTTAAATGGAAACGCACCTTTTTTATATTGCCTACCAGATTCTTTTAACTGTTCCTCGGTCGCCCCAACAGAGGCCACTTCAGGCCAGGTATACACCACTCCAGGAATCATATTGTAGTCCAAATGCGGATGCTGACCGGCAATAAATTCCACACATGCCACACCGTCTTCACTGGCTTTGTGCGCCAACATCGGGCCAGGAATGACATCACCAATCGCATACACACCCGGTACACTTGTTTCAAAACGCCCATTAACAGGCACTCTGCCACGCTCATCAAGGGCAATACCAATTTTATCTAAACCCAATTTATCCGTATGGGGACGACGACCAATCGACACCAAGACGTAATCGGCATCTAAACTCACTTCTTCGCCTTTTTTATTTTCAGCAGTCACAGTTACCTTGGTATTAGTCGCCTTTGCGCCGGTTACTTTCGTACTCAGATGAAAGTTAAAACCAAGCTTTTTCAAGCTACGTTGTAGCTGTTTACTCATATCACCATCCATAGTAGGGATAATACGATCCATAAATTCCACAACCGTCACTTCAGCACCCAATCGGCCATAAACAGACCCGATTTCCATGCCAATTACACCACCACCGATAACGATCAATTTTTTAGGTACTTCTTTAAGCGCAATCGCTTCATCGGAACTGATAATACGTTTACCATCAAGTGGCACTGGCGGTAATGGCGTCACTTCAGAACCGGTGGCAATAATAATATGCGCGCCCTTAACCGTTTCTTTTTTCTTGCCGGCAACGTCTAGTGTATCATTGGCCACAAACGTCGCTGCACCATGAAACACAGTAATATTATTTTTCTTCATTAGGTACTCAATACCTTTTGTAGTGGTTTCAACCACATCATCTTTACGCTTCATCATTTGCTTAATATCGTGTTTAAGGCCAGTCACCTTAATACCATGAACGCCAAATTTTTCTTTCGCTTGGTGAAAGTGTTCAGAGGAATCCAAAAGCGCCTTAGATGGAATGCAACCCACGTTTAAACAGGTGCCCCCCAACGTATCGCGTTTTTCAATAATCGCAACTGTCATACCCAATTGAGCACCACGAATTGCGGCAACATAGCCACCTGGGCCAGCACCAATTACCACTAAATCAAATTTATTCTCAGACATACAAATTTTCCTCCTCCAATTTAATTAAGATTTAATTAACAAAAACTGATTAAAATAGTTCCTGACAAGGCCTTCGGAGAAAAGTTACCGGAGCTTATATTTAATAAGTGAGGACAGCTTTTCGAGAATGAAACGAAGTCAGGGGACATTTTAACAGTTTTATTACAACCCAATAAGCAACCTCGTAGGGTCTTCCAATCGTTCCTTAATCGCAACTAAAAACTGTACCGCATCAGAGCCATCAATTATTCGGTGGTCATAACTGACCGCTAAATACATGATTGGACGGGCCTTAATTTCACCATTCACCACCATTGGACGCTGCACAATGTTATGCATTCCTAAAATAGCGCTTTGTGGGAAGTTAACGATTGGTGTTGATAACATCGAACCAAACGTACCACCATTTGTTATGGTAAACGTACCACCATCCATATCATCCATGGTTAACTGGCCGTCACGGGCCTTAAACGCGTAGTCGCGAATGGCTTGTTCAATACCTTTAAAACTTAACGCTTCGGCATTTCGGATAACAGGCACAACCAACCCTTTTGGAGAGGCCACCGCGATACCCACATCACAATAGTCGTGATACACAATACTTTCACCTTCAACACCCGCATTCATAATTGGGAATTGCTTCAACGCTTCACACGTCGCTTTTGTGAAAAAGCTCATGAAACCTAAACCAATCTCATTCTTTTCTTTAAAGGCATCTTTATACTGCTTACGAATATCCATAATCGCAGTCATATCAACTTCATTAAACGTGGTAAGCAACGCTTGAGTGTGTTGTGCATTTACCAAGCGCTTGGCCACTGTTTTACGAAGACGGCTCATTTTCTCTACTCGTGTTCCACGCGCACCTTCCACAGGGCTAGACACCGATTCGGACACACTAGGTGCCGCAACAGCCGCTGGAGCCACGCTCGGCGCAGACGCCTTTTGCGCATCGTCTTTTGTAATACGACCGTCTTTACCTGTTCCCGCAACATCACCAGGATTAACGCCTTTTTCTGACAAAATTTTGCCAGCCGCCGGGCTAGGTGTTCCCGCCGCATACGAGGTCGAAGCCGTCGGTGCCGGTGCCGCAACAGCAGCCTGCGCTGGCGCGCTAGCCGGTGCTTCAGCTGGGGCAGCATCGCTTTTAACAGGTGCCGCAGCAGAGGTATCAATTGTACCCAGTTTATCACCAACCTGAACGGTACCTTCTTCAATTAAAATCGTTAAAACGCCAGCTACTTCTGCTGTTAAATCCATTGACGCTTTGTCTGTTTCAAGCTCTAAAAGAGCCTCATCCATTTCCACATAATCACCGGATTGCTTACGCCATTCCACAATATCGGCCTCGGTTACGGACTCTCCAGCTGCTGGTACGATAATGTCTACTATACTCATTATTTCGGTCTCCTCTCGACTACTTCGATTTTTTCACGGGCTTAAAAGCCGCGTCCACTATTGCTGATTGTTCCTTGGCATGAATCTTGGAATTACCCACCGCAGG
>JAQBTH010000109.1 GCA_027623425.1 bacterium
AAGTGGCCCCGAATGATGCCGCATTACGCCATACCCACAGGCGATTTGTGACACCAGGTTATGGGCATACCACCGGCGCGACCATGGTACGGGTGGCAAATGTACGGCAAAAATTAATGCAAGCCATTACCAATGAAGATAGGAAATACACAGACCTTAACACCGATGATGTGGCCTTTATTGTGGGGCTTATTGAAGATGAATTATCAGGTTATGCACTTATAGATCCCCAGGTGCGCCAATTGTTGGTTCACCCAGTAGTACGTTTTTATTTACAGGAACACTTACAGACATCCGTTGAACATAGAGACTTATTAACTGGATGGTATGCCTCTGAAACGTATTCTAATGACTATGTTAGTCATATACCGGCTGATAATGCTTCGTTTGGCACAGATGCGATTGTCTTAAATATAGTTGCAAAAAATGATGGCTCACCGGGTGTGCCAATAAGTCTGTCGGAATACGTGTTGGGTTGGCCGGCAACAAAATTGCCAGCCCAGACATTTACACCATTGGCCCAACGCATACCCCGTTTAACGAGTAACGAGAGGCGTGTGTTGCAGATGGTGTTGGCCCGCTGGGCCTTGGATGGTGATGCGGCAACAAGTGAGCAAAAAGCCATGTTACAACTGTACCGTGGTCGGTATTTGGATGAGGCAATTTTAGATACAATGACTAATGGGCAAACGCTTCACCCCGTTACACAAAAGTACGTGGATGGTCTGGTTACTCGGGTGGCATCAGGGCAGTTTTCGGTGCGTGAATCAGAGGCAAAATTGGCCTTACAATTGATTTCACATTCCGATGCGTCTCAAGTGAGTTCGCGCCTTTTCGACTGGCAAGCCCATTACGAAATGTGTTGTGGCATTGAATCAAAATTCCATGCCAATACGGTGTCGAGTTTGGATGATTTAAGCCCAACTGAAAAAGCGGTGATCAATCGGTTGTATTTAAGAGTTGTGAGTAAGGCGACCCCTGACCCTGCTTTTGGTGAAGTGGAAGAAGCGATTATGTTACACGCCATGAGCGTGGGATTATTACCAGAAAATACGTTGTATGTGGCCAATGCCATGTGTGGTCGCATTATGGCAAAATTACAAGAGTCAGTGGAAGGTGTACCTGCCTTAAACGCGGCTGAACACGCCTTTATTCAACGTATGCCAGAATTAATGAAAACCCATAAGTGGCCGATTGGAAATGCGGCAGATATGGTAGTGGTGTTATTTGCAGACCCGGCGTACTTTACCTTTAACCCACCATTAAAACCAGAGGATCGAAACGAGGTAACAGCGCGGTTCTTGGATGTGCGCGTGCGCCAAGTGCAGGCAATGGTGACACAGCGCGCCCATTTGGGTATTCGTGACCGTGCGTTGGGCCGTATGTTTGGCGAGTCTATGTATACGCGTATTTATGGCATGGATGAAGCCGCGTTATTTGCCTTAAAAGAAGCCGTTATTCCCGGTTCCAGCGGGCAGTCTATTTTAAACCTAGCTGTTGAACGGCGAGGTGACGGTCGATTGGAAATGGTACTATCGCCAGGTGACAATATTGATGCTGCCGAAGGAAATGGTACTTTAGAGAATCTTTTTGCAAGTATGTTTAAATCGGGCGATGATGCGGGGATTTCTGTGGAAGACGGCTTGGCGCGTGTGCGTGTGCGTGTGTTAGAGGTAGATGCAGATCCGTCGGTAGATAATCGATTACGGCTTAATGGTTTGGATGACTTGGGGGCTGCGACTCGGCGGCGATCGGCTGCTACAGGATTGCAGCTTGTTCTTGAACAGTATAGCGGTCAGTTAGCGCCGATGAATATAGGGCATGGCGCCGTTGTGGCGGAAATGGAGTCCGTCGGTAGGGGGGGTACACAGGAAAGACTTCGTGACGCAGTTCAACACGGTGAACTGACTATGAGTTATGTGACCCAGTCGCCAGAGAATGGGTTTAAAGAGGAACATATTTTAGTGACATTGCCGTTGAGTCCGCTTGCAGCATTGAATAGTGATACGGATTTGAAGGCCGCGCTTAACCAGTTGATTGGTGTTGCAGGCGGAAAAGTGCGTTTTGCCATTCAAGATGACGCCGGGCATGTGTTTTATGTGGATACTAGGAATGCGGGGACTACAAACCCTCCAAGGGCTGTTTATAATGCGCTTGATATTGCGACTAAGATTAATGCCTTTAAAGCGCTTGATTTTCCACACCGATTGGAAACTGTTGTAGAAGAGGGCACCCGTTATTTACGTATCGCATTAGTTCCTGAGACTCCTGAGACTTGGGATAAGTGGCATAGTGCGATATATGAAGGTGATAGAGCAAAATATCATGGTAAAATGGATTGCTTAAAAGAGTTGCTTGCGTCTGGTGTCCAGGTAAAGCTGGGGGCAACAGCTTCAGGTGATATCGTGTTTGGGGCGCCTACCGCAGCAAACTTAACGGGTGAATTTGGGGGAGTGTTGAACTTTATTCGGTCTCACCATAAAACACAGGTGTTTAAGCTTATTTATGACGCTGTTGATGTGGCTAGTGTGGATTTACAAGGGTATTTTAAAGGAAAAATGGATTCGCTACGTGTGTTTGCAACGCAATTGAACGCTGCCTTGGATACTCACTTGATTACAGTAGCGAATACGATTCATGGGAATGGCCAGGTGGTGGCAATTACGCTTAGTAAATTTACATACACTGAGGAAGAAAAAGCGCAGTTGCACGCGTTGTTAGCGGCGGCTAAGGCCGTTTGGGGGCAACAAGGCAACTCTGCGATCACGCTGCCGGTGTTATTCCGTCAGCAAGATGGACAACGGATTGGCGCTAATTTAACAGATGCGGCTGCGGTAACGGATTTTATTAGCGCTTAAGTTGAGCGTGGTTTTTACCGATAATATTCCTACGACTTAGAATGCTTTGGAGGGACAGTAGTGGCTTTATCACGTTTTGGAATTACAACTGGAAGTGCATCAGTATTTCGTGCTCGAGATGCTGGCGCCTTAGCCAAGAAACAGAGTTCGCCAGACCAAGCATTAAAATTACCCACCAACCGCCTTGCGGTAAAAGATGTTGGTGGCAACTTTGGTGCTGATAAGGCATCTTGGATTCAGCCACAGAGTCCAGGAATAGATTGTAGTAATGATGATATTTTGAGTGATAACGGTGCAGGCTATGCTTTGGGAACGAATGGGCGAGGTGCTGCATACCCTACAGGCCAAGCAGCAGGTATGGGTGGCTATTCTGTTACGTTGTGTGATCAGACGGCTTCAGTTGATGACCGTGAATTAGCCGCCCGCCAATTGATGGATGTGCTGCTCGACCACAATGAAAATGGTGCTTTAAGACTTGATAATGCTGACTTAGCAGCTGTTAGTAAGATGCTGTTGGGCAAGTTAGATAGCGGGTCTACTATGGCGCTGTTTGAAATAGAATTATTCAGCGCAATTTCTGCGTTTTATTTGGGGTCGGCAGTGGCTGGCAATGTAGATTGTGCTGAACTTGGCGATACGCAAAAAATGATGATGGGCACCTATTTGCGAGAAATGATGCAGGAGTCTGATTTTGATGTTTCAGGCACACCCTATCTTATAAGATTTCACGCCAGTTATACAGTGGCCTTGGCCTTACAAGAGGGTGGTTTAACGGACCATTTAACGGAAACTGAAACGGAGGTATTTGCCTACTACAATCAAAAAAATGATTTACAGGCTAAAATGAGCGCCAATTTGGCGGTAGAACGGGTTGTTAAGGATGGCCCTGAACTGGCATCTGATGCGGATATGGATACAGCCGTAGCTGGATTAAAGGACGTGGATATGTTATCCATGGACAATGTGGTGGGTCAGCCACAACAAGAAGTGTTTAGAACTATTTTATTAACGCGGTT
>JAQBTH010000025.1 GCA_027623425.1 bacterium
CAGACAAAATTCTATTTTTTTAAATAATGCTTTTTAATGTGTGTCTAACTTATTTTTATTGCTCAGGATAGTAACGTACAGCTTGTATTGAACGCACCCGTCCCCAATTATTATGAAGTGCCAAGAGTGCGGCAGTTAAATAGGCGTGGTGATAGGTGTCTGGCTGTGAATAATCAGGCAATATGGCGTGTAAGGCGGGCCTATGGAGTGGTTGTGAATATTCGATGACTAACATTGGGCGCGCGTCGTGTATGGGCTCTAGGTACCCATAATCACGCATTCTTTTTGCACCATCCGCAGGCCAAATAATATCTGACATGTTTAATTTATCGGCTCGATGCTCGACGTAACCCGGGACAGACAAGAAATACGGCTCCTTTAGTTCACTATCTCTATTTAAACGGCCTTGTTCTGTAAAGTATAATACCGTGCTTATGTCGCCTTCGCTGTCTGAACTGGGTGCTCGTCCATTTATTAACTGAAACGCACAAACGGCAAAACATTGGTCGTTAAAACCTGTGTCTTGCCCATAAATGGCAATTCGCTTGGGCGTGACGAATACATGTAACGCACTTTTTTGAATATTTAAATAGTGGGGGTCCATACCTTCGATTCTAGATTCTATTTTTCTAAAATCAACTTATTTTTATTTAAATTTTTACTTACAAGAATATATAGTCGTTATTTAAATTAATTTTATTTATTTTTATTGCATTTTAATTAATTTTTATCTATTCTTACTCTTTGTAATAATATTTTATTCCAAACTATTTTCATGAATTTAAGGAGACATTTTTATGGCAGGCAATGGATTACGCGGACTAGGTGCGCCCTATACGTTTTCGGCAGGAAAAAGACCTTCCTCAGACCAAAGACGCAGATCGGATTTCCCCGGCCAAAGACGTCGATTGGTAATTGATCCAAAGCCTACTCTTGGAACTGGCCCATCACATCATTCCACGAAGCGGTACGAGGATCAACAAAAACGCACGCCACTAGCCACCCTTAAATCGCCTGCAAAACCTCCATCAGGTTCATTCGCATTCCCTTCACCATCGGGTAATCGGTTGCCTGGAGATGGAAGTTTAGTACCAAGCGCACTGCCAACTTGGGGATTAAGAGGAATTCAAGATCAATTACAAAAACCTGCTTGGGATGCAGACACACCCCTAGAAGATCTTTACAGCAGATTTTTTGGCTCACCAAAAGAACATGCTTTACCCGATGCAGATGGTTCGCCCAGACCTAAAGTGCCACGACTAAGCGCCTCTCCGGTATTGACGGCGGCATCTGCTGCCGGCTCTGAAGCACCAGTGCCCGGTAGCCAACTGGTTTTAATAGACCCCAAAGGAAAAGAACGGCCTCAAGGGCAACCGCACACATTTAGCGCTGTCCCTACAGATGTAACATATGTGGATGACGTGCCACAAAGCCCCCCTGCCTACCGTGTTCTTACAGATGAACACTCTAAAGGCCTTTTAAGCTCTGCCCAAAAACAGGTCATATTCGACAGTGGAGGAAACTCTACCTTAGGAGAAGGTGCATTTGGAACTGTTTTTAGAGCACAATCAACACGCGCGTTGTGCATGGCGGCAGGCCACAGCAAAACTGATGTGGCGATAAAACGGTCTAAAGTTAGCAAATCAGACTTCAAAATTAATGGCCAAAGACGCACTATTATGCCGCTTCTTATGGCGTCCGTAAAAAGCCCTTATCTTAATTTACCCATCATATCAGGGCGGGACCACCAAGGCAGAGAACTTGAAGTATTTCCACTTATGCGTGGGAATTTAAACTCTATTCTACCTGGAATATATTCACATATTAGACAAATAGATCCAAAAAGCGAGCTTGCCGCATTGCATATACTGATTACGGCGCTGCAACATACCGCAAAAGGCCTTGATTTCATGCATACCTGTGAAAATGGCACTGTGGTGCACCGTGATTTAAAACCGGATAATATTTTGCTAGGTGATGAGTTAATATTTAAAATAAGTGATTTTGGCTGCGCGATTAGTGAAGAGTCGTTGGCTGCAGGTTGCGACGGAGACAAAGGCGCCCAATGGTATGCTTCCCCTGAAGCGTCCCGTATTTCAGCTAGACCTAATCGCTCTATCGATATTTTTAGCCTAGGTATGATTATTGTTGAGTTTCTAGCACTAGGTAACCCAAATCCAAAAGTTCCTGAAGCGTATGATGAGATGCTATACCCGCCAACGTTAACATATATTGTTGAAGCAGCCAAAGGCGAAGAACCTGAAGCCATTAAACAGGCATTAAACAAAATTGCACGGCTGTGCTTGATGGATCCAAGAGAACGCCCTACCGCCAAGGCACTCGCAGAGGCGATGGAATCTCTTCTTCCTGAAAAGGCTCGCAAAGACGCAAGAGTATTATTCAGCCGTCTTTTAGACACACACTGCCCCGTCGCCCATTGATTGAATAGCCAACCTGCGCTACACTTTTCCTTATGATAAATGGGGGACTGTGGCGCCGGGTTGTGGCGCACGCCAAGTGGCTTTGGATTAATCGTTCTGCGGCGTCTCGCCGCCAACTCTTACTGCTGCTTTCCGTGGTGCTTTTGGGCGTCATGGTACTGGCCTATCGCACCCATTTCTCGCCCAAGCACATACCCATGCGCACGTTTGCGTTGCCAGATCATGGGCCACTGACGCTGAAAGTGCATATTGTGGGTGCAGTGGCCCGACCTGGTTTGTACGATCTTGCCCCGCCGAAACGGGTGTTTGAGGCGATTGATGCGGCGGGGGGATTTTTGAGCGTGGCGGATCGCGACCGACTAAACCTGGCCAAGTATGTGGAAGATGGGGATCGCATTGTGGTGCGAGAACGCAAAACCAACACAGCCACTCGCTCGAGTGGCCGGACGTCTGGGCGTGCCACGACTCGGCGCAGCGCCGCACCGATGTTGCCGCGCGGTAAGGTATCGATAAACCTTGCGCCTGAATCCGAACTGGTTCAGCTGCCAGGCATCGGGCCTGCTACCGCCAAGCGTATTATTTCCTATCGGCAAGAGGTAAAACGTATTCGGTCTCTTGATGAACTCACAGCCATAAAAGGGCTAGGCGTGAAAACAGTGGCGCGTTTACGGGAATATTTAACGCTTTAAACCTAAAGGCTTAACATCTCGTATTCATAAGAAATTCCCATGTGCCATACCGGCACTTCAAACGTGCCTGTTGGAAATTTCAAATACCCTACTTTTACATCTAAAAATATGCCGTTTATGAGTCGGTAACTGACTCCTGACAGGATCTCTGTGGCCAATCCGCCGTGCGCTGGAATATCTTTTCCGCCACCTGACCCAATTAGAAATTTGCTATCCCAAATTAAATCGTCATTAATGGCATGCCGATAACCGTACCCAAGTGCTGCGATTCCATATCCACCGCGTTTTCCCACCGTTGCGCCATACACTGCCCACGCGATGTATCCGGCCTTAGATATAAAATAATCATAATGGTACCCAATCGCGCCGTGCAATTGGTAGTTCTTGCCCAAATATGGTTCGTATACAAAATGTTCCACAATTTTAACGGGCTTTATGACATCGTTTCGGTCTAACGGTTGTTCCTGAGCGGCCCACGTTGGTGATATACAAACCAGGCCAAATACCACTGCAGTGAATAGGTGTTTTATCATTATCGAATACCTCCTAATCCCCAGAATTTATGAGAGAGGTTCACACCAACCCAAGTGCCGCTTAAATCCCCATTCACGTAGGAGAAATACCCCATATGCAATAGTGCCGACAGGTTATCATTTAAACGTGTGCCCAATGCCAATGACGGATAGACAATAAATCCTTGCCCTTCCGCATCTTGGTCGCGACCGCCACCGCCGGCACCAAAAAATAGCGCGATGTCTGCAAAAAACTGAGTGTTTAGTTGTGTTTCATAACCGACGTTTAATCCACCCTCTATATAGCCGCTTCTAGACCCTGAAATAGCGCCATAGCCGGCTTCTCCCCAATACCAATTGTCATCCAAGTACCGTTTGCTTCTTGCGCCAAACATGGCCAGAGCCTCATCATCGGAATAGTGAATGGCTTTAAATTCAACACCCACGCTTGCGGGCGATTTTCGTAAGTCTTTTAGGTTATATGCGGCATGGGTTGTGCTTGCCAACCACAGCGCTAGTGCCATTACGATACTTAGTACACGAACAAACTTAGTCATTTGATTTTCCTTTTCGGTCAACCAAAAATCTTAAATTACGGTACCCTACACCAAGCGTGTAAATGGGTGTGCTAAATAAGTTTGGATTGTAACGCAAATGGCCAACGCCAGCCTCTACAAACCATCGGTTCGTTACGAAATACTGGAATCCATATTGAAAATGTTCAACAGCACCGCCACCAGCATCCAAATATCCGCCGCCGCCAGACCCAATCATAAAATTTGTGTCAAAGTATAAGGTTCGGGTTAACGGGTAGTTATATCCTAGACCAAACATGGCAAGCCCGTAACCACCGCGCTTTTCATTTCCGCCCACCGCCCCATAAATGGAGATGGCATAATAATAGTTTTCTGTCATATAGGAATCAAAAATAAAACCAAAAACAGATGTTAGCCCATCATCGGTTTGGGTGTAGGTTTCATATAAGGCACGCTGAGAGCGTTTTTTTGCCACAATATCATCTGCAGAAAAACCCAAAAATATTTGGGCATTCGCTTGTATTCCAAGCCCGATGGCTAGTAGTAATGTTAAAAGAATTTTCATGGTGTTATGTTTTATATTATGGTGGGCGGTGCAAGGCTCGAACTTGCGACCCCATCCTTGTAAGGGATGTGCTCTACCAACTGAGCTAACCGCCCGATTCCCTAATGAGTGAGGGTATTTTAGCACTAGGTGTCGCACTTTTCTAGTTTCAATTTTATTAGCCTCAGTGGCGCCCTCAAAAGGCTTTGCTATTCCGAGGGATTTTAGGTAATCTTAATAGTCTATGTCAGAAAATAATGTTTCAGCTGTTACTGAATTGCAACTGCCCGACCTCAAAAGTTTCAAAAAAGGGAAAGTGCGCCACATGTATGATTTTGGAGACACCTTACTTATGGTGGCCACTGATCGCATATCCGCATTTGATTGCATTTTACCGCAGGGCATTCCTGGTAAAGGGCGCATACTAACGCAAGTATCAAAATTTTGGTTTGATGTGTTAAAACAGCCGCATCACATGATTTCGACCCATGTGTCTGATTTTCCTGGTGTTGCCAGGCAGTATGCGGACATACTGGAAGGCCGAAGCATGCTAGTAAAGAAAACCGAGCTTGTGCCTGTTGAGTGTGTGGTACGTGGGTATTTGGCAGGAAGTGGATGGAAAGACTACCAGAAAACAGGCACTGTTTGTGGGCATAAATTGCCCGCTGGATTACGGCTTGCTGATAAGTTGCCTGAACCGATTTTTACGCCTGCAACGAAGAACGATTCTGGGCATGATGAGAATATTTCGGTTACCGAAATGCGTGATAAATTGGGCAGCGATTTGACGGCTATTTTAGAAAATCGTAGTTTGGAAATATACCGAAAAGCCAGTGAGATTGCCGATGCAAAAGGCATTATTATTGGGGATACAAAATTTGAATTTGGCCTACTCGATTCGGGTGTGCTGTTGATAGATGAAGTATTAACGCCTGATTCCAGTCGCTTTTGGGCGAAAGACAAATACGAAGTGGGCATTTCACCACCGAGTTTTGACAAACAAATTGTGCGCGACTACCTTGAAAGCACTGACTGGGATAAAACTCCCCCACCGCCAGATTTACCTGAAGAAATTACCACAAAAACAGCGAGAGAATATCGCCGAATTGCGGATTTATTAACGGGTCGTTAATCGCCATAACTGATATGGCGGATATACACATCATTATCTGATGCATCATCTAACGTTAGCGTACCTAACAAGGTGCTTGCATCATTTTGGTGCAAGTAAATGTAGTGCGTGTCATCAAACCGATTAAAATTAATATAGAAGATCGTATCATTCACACTGTCATGGAATATTCCGGTGGCTTCCGGATAACCGTCTATTTCAAGGTTAAAAGTCGTGACCACTTCTGTTGTAGATTTAACTTTGCGTGGGTGGCGCCATGATTTGCGTCTAGATTGGTAATGTAAATCTCGCCAGAATTAGAGCGCGTCATTCCAAAAGGAATACCGATGCCTGCCTGTGATATGTTGGTGCTACTAATGAACTCCCCAGTTACCGATAAGCGAAATAGGTCGCCATTACTACTGAGCAAGAATTCATCGGTTGCATCTGAATAGGTTGCGAAGTTCATAGAATTTACGTTGATGCCTTCAACTCCGGCTTTTATTAAGGTCTTATCGGTTCCATCGAAATCGACGCTATACATGTCAATTTGAATATCGTTATCGGAATCGAAATAAATCATCTTGTTTCTGAGCCGATCTACCGCAACCACCCTCACGACCGATTCACTTGCCACGCTCATGTCCCAACTGGCCACGGATGCCACATCCATTTCACCCGCATTGTGTATATTCGAAATACGTATTTCAAGCATTTGAGTCTCAGAGGCTGGCGCAAGAATGATTAGTGTTGTGCCGCTAATATCGTAATCCCAATGCATGCCCTCAATATTTGCAAGCCCTGGCCACGTCAAAGGTAATGGTATCGGACCCATCCACATTGGCAATATAGATGTTGCCGCCACCTAAATAGACTAACTTTTCACCCGATGGTGTTGATGAGTTGCTCGCTGCGGTGCAGGATATAATTATCGTTGCGAGTGTCGTTACAATAATAAGCGATACTACTGATTTCAATGCGTTCAAAATAAACTTACCTCGTTAATTTCATCTTACTGTTTATTATCGATTTCTTGGCCAAAACTATTAACCGGACTAGTACTTCGTCGGGTTATTACTCAGCGGCCACCACAGCGCGTGGGTGCAATGGGTTACTACCAGTGAATGTACCTTCGAACATTACAAGCTCTTCGCCTGTCTGTGTGTTTCTTGCCACAACACGAGACGTGGTTCCCTCATATGAGGCATAAATCAATAAGTTGTCTTCGCCAAAGTATCTTGCGCTACTGAACAGTTCGGTCCCAGAATGGAGCTTAAGGGTACTAGATAGGGAGTTTTCAGAATTGAAAATAACCACCCCGGGACCTGTGATACTGTTGTTTGCAATAAAGTAGTTGTTACCATCTATGGAAAACCCCGTCGGATTTTGCACGCCTGTTAGGGCATAGATGTTATAACTTGCCACAAAATTGCCATTGTTTGAGTAGCGGGACAATGTTGTTCCGCTAGAAAATGCGATCTCCTGGCTCGCATCGTTGTATTCAACGTGCACCGGAGCTTCTTCACTTACGTCAGACGCAAGTGTTACTTTAAAATTACCGTTTAAATTCATTCGTTTTAACCTAGCAGAATTGTCTACTGGGCTTTTATCGAAATACACTAGTTTGTCTAAATTACGGTCTACCGCGATACTTGTAAAATAAGAGATGTCGATCACACCAGACATGGTGGTTTCACTAATTCCTGTCACTGTTGCATTCGCTGGATCGAGATAATTTTCGATTTCAAAAGTCAGTAAGTTTCCAGATGACGATTGGGTATAAACGGCTAAGTTATCCCCATTTACCCGAAAATCCCAGCCACGATCTGCGGTTTCGGCTAATTCATCTATTGTAATTTGTATTGGAGTGGTGGTTGAGGAGTTGGCGATTATCAATTTATCTTCAGCGGGGAATACGACTGTAACACTTGAATCTGATGAGGACTCATCAATTTGGATGATGGTTTCTGGATCCTCCTCTTCTTCTTCGGCAAGTCTGTCGAGATCTTGCAACCGATACCCACAGCCCGTACTCATAATGAGTATGGTAAATAACAACACTGCATTCGCCCATGGCGCAACGGCTTTTTCCCCCATATTGTTTCCCCCTAAATTTTTCCCTTATGTTTCATTTACCCTACTTGTGAATTAGTTTAAACATTAAAATTTTATGTTATTTTATTTCTTTTGACAATGGACTTGGCCCAGGGGGTCTTCTAAAACCCTCTTGGTTGGCGCGCTCTAATAGCTGGCGAAACGGTTTAAGCGTATTAAATATGATGTGTTTACCGCGTAGGAATTTTACTGGTTTACGTGTTCCATTTTGTTCTAAAAATCCCTCACCATGCGGCATACAAACGCCTGCTTGAACATTAAAAATAACGCCACCCGTATATACAATGGCTGCTGGGTGATCGTATCCCTGTGGGAAGCTTGACATGGTGGCCGAGTGTATTTCTTCCTGTGTGCAATCTACTTCAATTCGGTGAATGCCACTTGTAAATATCGCATTCTCATCGTTGAATCTAAATGCAATGCCCTCTGGAGATAGATCTAAGGCAATGTTACCCATATAAGAGTCCCAATTTCGTCCTTCTGGAAACTCAAAGGAGAGTGGTCGCAAGCTTGTATTTTCAAAATAGTAGGCGGAAATATCGCATCCATCTATTTCAAGGTCACCAATATCGCCTGTTAATTCCATGCCTTGAAAGTTGTCACCTTCCATATAACACACCACCGTTTGCAACATCTCTGCTACGACCCCTGAGCACCTTGGATTCTCGGAATCAAGCTGTTTATAGGCAAAGTGCTCTAGCTTAGTGCCATCTTTAAACCTAAGTTCCATTTCTAACTCTGATGGGTCTGCGGCATGCCCCGGATTTTCAAATACATCAAAATAGGATTGCCCATCAAATATTGCGATAACTGTCATTCCATTTGAAAATTCAAGCACCATTGGGCCAAATAAATGGGTTTCTCTTGTTTCTGAATTGTACAGCACGGTAGGGGTTGTTACAGACGCGGCAAAGGCGGCTTGCTCGTGGGAATTTGCCACTGTTACGATGGTTGTAAGTAGAATCTCGGTATCGCTGGGCAAAATAATGCGGCCCTTACCTGCCATTAAACGGGGCGGGTCATCGCCTATATCGCTATCTGAATCTGTGGAAGGGCTATTTGATGGTGGTGTTATGGGCAATGTGGCGCTGGCCTGTTCAGTATCAGGCGATGCCATTGTAATGGGCACAAAAGTGGGCACAAACGCGTGTGTTGCGATGGCATCTGCTTGGGGAGATTCGGGTGGCGTTTCGGGCAATGCACCAGCGCGCATATCAAATCGTGCGCGTTTTGCCGGTGGCGATACAGCACCTGGCTGGGCTCCAGCGATGTTCGTGGTGGGAAGTGGTGGGAGTAGGTTTTCCATAAAATGCCTCCGTATTTTTATTTATTTTTACTTTTTTTTGTTAAATTAAGATAAAATACTCTACATGCTCTTATGGAAAAGCGCAATGGGTGTCCTGGCTAAAGAAGGCGTGTATTAGCTGATTTACCGCGCTATTAACGGGGTTTTAGTGATAAATGTATAGGGGTTTTACTATTTAGCGTGATTAAGGGGTCTAATTCAAGCTCTTTGGTGGGTGACGATATATCAAAATGCGTCACGATTTGGTGGATTGCGTGGGTTAATTCCAACATGGCGAAATGTTGACCGATGCAAAAGCGTGGCCCTCCCCCAAATGGTAAATAGGTAAACTTGGGAAAATCACGTTCGCTTTTTCCAAAGAATCGCATGGGGTCGTAGGTATCTGGGTTTGGCCAAAACTCGGGGTGGCGATGTATGGCGTAGGTTGGGATGATGATATTGGTATCTCTTTTAATGGTATGCCCCTGGATGACATCTTCTTCTAAGTTGCGTCGGCCTAGCGTCCATGCTGGTGGATACAGGCGAAGCGATTCTTTGATGGCCGCAACGGTATAGGGTAAGTCTTTTAAGGTATCAACTGACAGTTGGGATAAATTTAGGGCACGGCATTCGTCTTTTACCCGTTCAAAGTGTTCTGGATTGTTCAGCAATGCAAACAAAGTAAATGTAAGTGCATTCGAGGATGTTTCGTGGCCGGCTGCCATAAAAGTGATAATTTCATCTCGCACCAATTCGTCATCAAACTGGCCACTATCAATTAACATCGAAATCATATTATCTGAGGCGAGTTCCCCGTTATTGTGCATGTGGCGCACTTCGTTAATCAGTTGGTAGACTTCCTTTCGGGCAGCTTTAAACCGACGTATAAAGGGCAGCGGCGTGCTTAAAGGTATGGGAATTGGTATTTTGAGGTAACGCATTAAAAAGTGATTTATTTCTTCTATCAATTCGGCTAAGCGCGCGCCCCGTTCTTTGGCTTCGATACCAAAAAAACAGCGGCTGGCAATATCGATGGCGAGCAAGTTGGTTTCGTGATTCAGATGTGGGATCTCTGTTTTGTGTTTCCACCTGTTTATGGTGGATGCGGTGCCCTGTTCAATACCTTTGCATAACGTGGCAATGCTGTCTTTCATAAACATGGGCTGCAGTACCTTGCGTTGGGCTTTCCACTCATCGCCGTCACTGGTTAATAGTCCATTTCCAAGCGCAAATTTTAAAGGGTCATATTGCCGAGATTTAATGTAGTTGTGGGGGTGTGTTTCAAGTACGTGAGTGATCCAATTGGAGTCAAACACATATATGAGTGGCCCTAACAAAACATCTGCGCGAAATACCTTGCCCAATTTCTGGCTTTGCTGCAACGGAAACCCCAGTAAGTCGCCAAGTAGCGGGAACGTGCTTTTGAATATGGGAACACCCTTATGGCGCGGCAGATTATTCATTAATTACTACTATAACTGATATACAACAGGTCTGCATCTCTTAAATACCATGCAATATTTTTGGATATTTTCCCGATATAAAGGATGTGGGAATAAAATGGGAGGTTTGCAATGGATCCACATCTAAACCCTTGGGCCGTGATTCACGGTAGCATGCAGTACCAACGTATCCATGATAAAAAGAAACTGGCCGAAGATGACGACGAGTTTGATAAGGTGCTTGAAAAAGCCTTGCATGACAGCGATGGTGATGACGCCATACGTAGCGTGGAAACCGTTGAAGGTAGCCCTGAAACCGACCTAAACAACCATAGTACCGCATACGAACAAGCCCATTTGATGCAACAGCGACGCAATGATTCACGGAACAAAAAGGAAGCGCCCGGAGGCGATTCTTAGGCGCCTTAGCCGCGCTCACTAAAATTAAATTTCTTGAATTTCATATAAAATAATATAAATTTAAACTATGACCCTTTGTTGTTTTAGTGAAATGGTGTTTTTTTATATCGTCGCATCGCGGTTGCATCCGTATTTAATTTTGAAGAGATGCTGGCACAGTTGACTCTGGAGGACTCACGTTGCCCGATTACCCTTGCTTCCATTTCTGAAATTGAAGAAGCCGACAGGCCCCGCATTATTCTGTGGCAATCTCAAGGCGTGTGGGGATTTTGTGCATCGTTGAATGATTACATTCAAGGGGTATTAATTTCCGGTGGTTGCCATTCAACTAATCGACAAGCCATTCAATCGCTTTATACTTGCGACGGCCCAATTGAATTTAAGTTTGATGCGGACAATACGCCAGTGGATCAAGACAGTAATGGTGCATTAGGAATAGACTTAACACTGCCTGGCGGCGTAGAGCGAAAATACCTGTGGACATCTGAAACCCACCTTATATTTGGGTCTCGTAGAACTTTTTTACGATGTGATGTGATTATGTCACAGTTGGGACCAGGTGATAATTTAGTTGGTGAAATGAATGTTAAGGTGAATGAAGGCGATTCTGAGTACCAGTTTTGGTATTCTGGCGAATTAAATTCATGTCTATTACCAAATGGACAAGGGGGAATTCGGAATGGGAATTGTGATTTTCATGGACGGTGGGTCAATGGCATTCCTACCTCACCCATCTCGCTTCACGTTACGGATTCTGACCAACGCTTTACCCTTCACTTTTCAGTTGATGGTACGTTGTCACAGGTGCTGACACCCGACGGAGCGCCCTATACTGGTGAGTTGTCGTTTCGTATGAACCGTGTGTTTTTTACAGGGCCTATTGTTGCCGGTATACCAACGGGAGATATTAGCATTGGATACCCAAATGGAGAGTGTTATAGGGGTGGTTACCGTGATGGTAGGCTGGAAGGTCATGGCACCCTCACTCGTGCCGATGGCACTGCAATTAGGTCTCTATTTAGAGTTGGCCTGCCAACAGGGCGCACCACATACATTACAAGAACTCATGAATTAGTGGGGCAATTTGAGGGATTCACACCCAATGGCGTTGGATGCAAAACTGTTTTGGTGGGAGATGATGCCGGATGGCAATACATTGGTCACTTTAACCATCGCTGGGAGTTTACTGGCTTTGTGTATAATCAGGAAAATGTCTTTTCTGGTGCATATATCAATAATGGAACGGTACGCTTCCCAAATGATAGAGAAATAGCCCTATCTAATCAAGGCGTTTTGCTGCCTGGTATAATGCGATGGACTATGGCACAAAATGCCTATAATGATGCTGTGAGACAATTAGAGTTAGGTGAGTAACAGTTCGGTGATTTCTTGCTCTTCTGCTAACAATAAGCTCGATTCAGAGTCTGTTCTCTTGCCTATTTGGTAGGCAATGAAAATGGCAATGATACTGGTGGTCGCGGCCACGTACCCTACCACGCTATAGTGGGTGAGTTGGCCAGTCGCATTTTGCGACACAATAAAGCCCGCAATAAAGGATGCTAATCCGGCGGACAATTGCTGAATACATGAATTTAAGCTCATAAACCCGGCGCGATGTTGTTTTGTCACCGAGGATAAAATTAGTGCCATGCCGGCCACCATTCGCCCTGACGAGGTGATAAATAGTACGGTGGTCACGGCAAGTGGTATGAGCAGTGGTTGCGCCGTTAAGTTAGTCAGCCAAATTAGTGGTACGGTGCAACAGAGTGAGAAGACCAAAAAGACCGGTTTTTGCCCGAAGCGGTCTGATAGTGCGCCGCTTATGGGCGCGCTCATAAATGACCCTAGCCCGCCAAGCACGTAAATAAGTGTGAGGTTTTCCATGGTGAACCCCACGTTGGTCACCATAAAGGTGCTGATTAATGGAATAACCGAGAACTGGCCGAGCATTAATACACTGGTTAGGGCCAGCGCTTTTAACTGGTTTTTATCGCTGAAACGCACGCGTAATGTGGCCATCATTTGTGCCGTGACGCTGGAATTTTGGCGCGTGTGTTTGGCGGATTGGGTTTCAGGGGTTGGCGGTATGTTGGGGACTACTTTGATGGCCAAGAGCAACACTAATGCGCCCAACCCTGCGAGAAAGAAAAACGGCGCTTCCCAATTAAACGAATTGGCTAAAAGTAAGCCAAATGGCACCCCTACAATAGAGGCGATTGAAAAGGCGCTCATGACGATTCCTGTTGCTTTTCCGCGGCGCTCTTGGGGAATAATGTCGCCTAAAATGGCCAATATCAATGACGCCAACACGCCACCAAATAACCCGGTTACCACACGGGCCATTAACAGTGTCATATACGTATGCCCCAAGCCACAAAACAATGTGCCTAAGGTAAATCCTGCCATCATGGTAATAAGCGCATTTTTTCTGTCTAGCCTATCCAAGAAAAACGAGGCGCTGAACCCGGCGATGCCCGCGCTAACGGTGTAGGCCGATATTAATATGCTGAACTGCTGCGTGGTAATGTTTAGGTGCTGCAAAAAATGGGGCCCAAGGGGCATCATCACCATAAAATCCACAATATGGATAAACTGAATGGATGCTAATGTGGCTAAAATCGTGCGCTCGCGAAATTTAGGCTTGGTTTTGGGTGCTGTCATTTTTAATCATGCGCCTTGCTGGGGTGTTTGGTTACGTTTAGTGACACTTGGCCCCTATGGTACGGCTCTATTTGCCCGCTGAATACAATGCGTGGGCGTGGGGGGATTTTGGTATGCGCTGGGGTTGCTATAAAGGGGCCGCCTTGCGCGTTACTCGCTTTCGCTACATTGCTTGAGGTTTACTGGCACCGCCAAACTATCTCGTCATTCCAAACTATCTCGCTCGTCATTCCAAACTTGATTTGGAATCTAATTCCCATCGGGGCTCACTCATTTATTTGTTCATCTGGTCTTTGTATTATGATGGCTTTATTGTGGAATTCATTTAACAAGGTCGCAAACTCTTTTACTTGTTTACTTAAGTCTGTCATTTTTACATTTAAACTATTTCTATCTACGATTTGAGTCATTTCCAAGGATTTCATCTTTGAATGAAGATTATCTACTTCAATTTTCAATTCTTTTGAATTGGCGATTGATTCAATTGTGTTCCGTAATTCTATAAACGCTTTGATGATGCATTTATTCACTTCTATTGCAATGTCACTTTTTAAAACGGAAGACAACATGACGATTCCATACTCTGTAAACGCATAGGGTTGGTATTTTAAATTACTGCCTTGCTTCAAGGTCGCATTTTGCGATCTTGAAACCATATCACACTCTTCTCTACTTAATTGAAACATAAAGTCTTCTGGAAATCGCTTTAGATTTCGCTTCACTTGTTCATTTATTCGCCTTGTCGGCACCTGGTACAAATCAGCTAGATCTCGATCCAACATTATTTTTTGACCACGAATGGTATAAATTTTTGATTGAATACTAAATGTATCTAACATGGCCCCCCGAAAATTGTAGTGTATGACATTGAGTTTAGATGAAATTAGGTTTATATACAAATGCGACTTAATAATCCGTATATATCGCTCCGCTGAGCTTCACAAGCGCGCCAAACTATCTCGTCATTCCAAACTATCTCGCTCGTCATTCCAAACTTGATTTGGAATCTAATTCCCACGCTCTTGCGCGTTGCACGCTCAACTGAGATAATTATATACACTTTGCGCGCCTGTAGCTCAGCTGGATAGAGCAACGGACTTCTAATCCGTAGGTCGTAGGTTCGACTCCTACCGGGCGCACCAAAAAATTAGGCCTTATTTTTTGGTGGGCCACCGAGGAGCGCCAACCGTTAGGGAGGATGAGCGAAAGCCGAATAGGCTTGAGTTAAGCGACGAAGGCTGCCCGGCCTGAAGCCAACCCAATGTTGGGTTCATGAAGGGCGCACCAAAAATTCGCTAGAATTTTTCCTTAACCCTAACCTCCGCGAATTCTGGGTCATTATCATCCCTTTTCAAAAAAAATACAGGAATCCATATTAGGCGCTATTCTTAAAGTAATATCTGGCTTAATTGACAGCTCGATGTAATGTGTAAAATGTTCAAAGCTCGATATATCTGAGATTTTGAATCGAAAGGTGATGTTTTTTGAAGATAAAAATCCTTTATCAGAGTAAGTTAGATCTACAGTGTGGGTTTCGTTGATTGGTTTGTTATGGAATGAGTACCATGAGTCATCGATTCTAGCCATATGATCAATTGAAAAAAATGAAATACTTTTATTCATTTGGCTTGTGCTAATAAAAAGGCTCGTAAGTTTTTCGTAATCTAGTTTCATTTATTAAAAATAGTAATTTTATTTACTATTTGCAATAAAGCACTCCTGAAAAAGCTGACAAAAATTTTATATTTTTATAGTGGTGCCCCTGATTTTCCCCAAAAAAACTAGACCGTTTAAAGAAAAAATCGTCTCCTATTGATAGGCTACTGCGTTATTTCACTGCTTATTGATTGGGCCTGTTAACATGGGGATTAGAGAGGTTTTTTCATAAGTCTAGGCAACCAATCAAAAGCGTCAAAGCCCTACTTAAAAAACCAACATCTCAGGTTCCACCATCCACACCATGCGCCATACCTTTGCCTCCCACCTCGTTATGAAGGGCGTTAGCATCCGCACCGTACAAGAACTCATGGGTCATTCCTCCATCAGCGTCACTGAAAAATACGCCCATTTTAGTGTTGGGTTTAAAAAGAAAGAGATTGATTTGTTGGATTATGGGCAATGACGCTGGATTGACTAATATATCCTGGAGAAACATAATGAACACGATGAATGATAATGAACTGATTAAACTAGTAGATACGCTTCGTAAGTATCACAAAGAAGTAGAGTGGCTCGAGTTTAAGAAAAACTATACCAGTAAAAATCTAAACGAAATAGGAGAGTATCTCTCTGCTTTGACAAATTCAGCTTGCTTACTGGACAGGCCAAAAGGTTATTTAATCTATGGAATTGATAATGATACCCATGAGATTGTGGGCACTACCTTTAAACCTTCAAAATGTAAAAAAGGAGCAGAGGAGTTAGAGGCTTGGCTCGCTCGAATGCTTGACCCTAGGCTTGACTTTAGAATCTATGAATTCAACTACTCTAAAGACAAAGCTGTGACTTTGTTCGAAATCGACAAGACAAAATTTGGGCCGATTAACTTTTCGGGCAGCGCTTACATACGCGTTGGTTCTAGCAAAAAGAAACTGAAGGATTATAGGGAAAAAGAGAGAAAAATATGGCAAAAAACACGAGAGATTTCATTTGAAACAGAGTATGCTACTGATAACATCTCTAATGATTCTGTATTAGATCTTCTAGACTACACGGGATACTTTAGCTTAATGAAGCTGAGCCTTCCATCAAATAAAGCTGCAATTCTTGCTAAGCTATGTGAAGAAAAGATTATTGTAAAATTCGCATCCAAATACAAAATCACTAATTTGGGCGCAATTCTATTCGCAAAGGACTTAAATTGCTTTGACGGACTCAAACTAAAGGCTCTCAGAATCGTAATCTACAAAGGCAAAAATAGAGTCTCAACTATCAAGGAATTCATCCATGCGCCTGGTTATGCTGTTGGATTTGAAAGATTTATTGACTATATCAATAACCAACTTCCGGAGAATGAAGTTATTGGAAAGGTTTTTCGCGAACAAACTAAAATGTACCCTGACATTGCTATTCGTGAACTTGTAGCTAATACCTTATTTCACCAAGATTTCAGTATCAAGGGGTCTGTACCTATGGTGGAAATATTTGAAGATAGAATTGAAATATCTAATCCTGGTGAGCCTATTATTGACACACTGAGGCTGCTTGACCATAAGCCGATATCAAGAAATGAGGAGTTGGCTGCGTTCATGAGGCGACTTCGACTTTGTGAGGAACGAGGAAGTGGAATTGATAAGGTTATTAAGTGGGTAGAAGCTTATCAGCTACCTGGACCAGATTTTGCAAGAGAAAACAGTTTTTTTAAGGTGACTTTATTTGCCTATAAAACACTCAGAAAGATGAATAAGCAAGACAAAATTAGAGCTTGCTATCAGCATTGTTGTTTAAGGTACGTTTCAGGTGAAGCTATGACTAATACCTCATTGAGAGAACGGTTTAACATTACAGGTAAGAATTACCCACAATCATCAAGGATTATTTCAGAAACCCTAAAAGAAGGTTTGATTAAGAATTCCGACCCTTCTACAAAATCTAAGAGATACGTTAAATACATTCCATATTTTGCATGAACTTTTATGTAACTGTATGTTTTCTCATTTGTACTTCTATTTGTAACTCAACTTCTTTAATAGCTATTTTTTTGTGTTTTTGAACTCACTTTTCATGTAACTGAGTGTTTTTTTTGAGATGTTTTTTGTGTAACTGAATGTTTTCTAGTTGACCTAAATAAACCTTTTTCTCTCATCACTTGAAGGCATACGACATGCATCAGACTGACCAAAGAGTTTGTACCTATTTTTTGATACTGCTTTATATAGCGCATCTCGAAAAACCTTTGGAATAACTTTAAAAATGTAGATGAGTGACCATAATCCACCCATGTCTTTTAAGATTTCTAGAATAGCTGTTGATTTGGTAAATACCTGATGATTCTTGTAATACACAACTGTGTCTAACTGTTCCTGTATTCCTTTAAGGCTCAACTTAGCCTTTTCACCCTGTAAAGGTGAGAATTTAAGTCTAGAATTAGAATCAATGTCCAGCAAAAAGTCTACCCAACCATTACACAACCCACAAACCCCATCAAAAAAAACGATTCTTTCTTTGTTGTCTTTTTTGTTTAAAAACCATATTGGATCTATTGTGAAGATATGAATTATTAAGACTCCAAATGTTAAATCGGGAAAATCAACTAAGCTTAGAATGCCAATATGCATCCCCATAATTGCTAACCATGCTAAAAATCTGGTTTTTCTAAATATGCATAAGCCGACAAAACCAATTTCTAAAACCAAGGCTCCCCACGTTAATAGTTTCAGATAAAACATCGGCACAAGAAGAAATAGGTCTCTTAGGAACCAATCTCTCGCTAATGGATTATGCAAAAGATGGAAGATGGCGGTTCCATCTTGCCAGCTTGGGGCAAAAAATTTATCTATTCCACTCACTGTATAGGCAACGGCCAGAATCGCCCATGCTCCAAAAAACAATTCTTTTGGAAGTTGCCAATTGTTCTTGCCCTTCCAATTGCCAAATATCAATGCTTCACCAGTAGGAATTATGCTAGTTGCTAAAAGCAACCATCCAATCATGGGAATCCCGGGGTTGCTTATTAAATTATTCCTATGGAATAAACATGCCCAGCCAAACCATAGCAGCAAACTCACTATTCTACGTTGAACTCCGAATGTGTACAGTATTGAAAGCACGCTTAAAAATACCATAAATACTGTGATAAATACTGGTGAATCAAATAGGTATAAAATATTTGGAAACATTCCATATGTTAAATTCATTGATGCATCTGGCAGCATACCCGAACTACTCCAAATATCTTTTGCAAAAGGGATTAGATTAAGAAAATGAACTGATAAATATATTCCAAAAAGAATTCGAAAAATTCCAAACTGCCACTTCGTGTAAGGTAAGTTCCATCTATCTTGCATGCAGCTCTACCTCACTATTTCTACCGTGGGTTCTAGGCCTAACTAGTATGTACGGTTCATTTACCTCATTACTTAAGCCAATTTCGGATAACACAACTCCTGGCTTGATAAAGCAGAAATATAACACTGATTTTACCAACGCCTTGGGCAATATCGGTCCATATGAAATAGCTGCGCCATTGACCATTGGCATCCATCAATGGATTTTGACGCACTTTTAGCACCACATCCACATCATTTGGGTCTCTTATTATTAGAGACGACCCATGTATGTAACTGAGATCTATGGTAATTCCGTACTGGGAAAGGGTGGCCTCTAGCATTGGTAATATGGTATTCACTGTGTCCCATTCGCGGGGACAGTGTTGCCTAAGGTGTGTGTAAAACTGTTGCGAAAGTAGCTGGGTCCGATCAAATGACAGAAAACCGGCCCCTCTAACGCCTATTCTTTTACATAGAAGATGGGCTTCCATTACGCTAGTCTTTGTAAAACACATGACTACTATCGATTTTAATTATGGTTAAATTCTATTTATTTTCATTAAATTTATTATTTTCCTCAAAAGTGTGTCGCCTTGTCTCTTAGAATCTTTTGATATCTTCTCTCTGAAGCGCGGTATAATACCAGCATGTTTGCAACACAATTAACGGGAGAATCGTACGAATTGCGATCGGTTACGGAAACCGATTTGGATGGGATTATTGCGTGTGGGCTTCGCGCGAATGTGTGGGACGTGGTAAAAGCGCCCGACGTGGATTTGGATACCCATGTGCGCCAATATGTACTTGCCCTTTGGAAAGATCATCAACAAGGGGCGTCTTTTGCTTATGTGATTCGCAAGATCGATACGGGTGAGATTGTGGGTAGTACGCGGTATTATGACGTGTCGCCCGAGAATAAACGATTGGCTATTGGCTATACCTGGTACCACCATTCGTACTGGGGGTCTGGCATAAATGGCGATGTAAAAAACCTGTTGTTACGCCAGGTATTTGATGATTTGGGTTGGAATCGGGTGGAATTTCATGTGGATGCCAGAAATGGCCGTTCTCAAGCCGCTATGAATAAGATAGGCGCTGTTAAAGAAGGCGTGCTTCGTCAGCATAAAATTGTCCAAGGCGACTACGTGCGCGACACCGTTGTGTTTAGCATTGTAAAACCAGACGGTTTATAACCCGTATCCGCCGACTTCGACTATTTACACTTCATTTTGTACGGTGACTTTTGCTTTTATTGAATTGGCGATAAAGCAGTGCTGGTGCGCCTTATCATGCATGGCGGCCAGTTCCTCTGCATTGGGAATCTTTTCCCCTTCAAATGTAATTTTTGGATGGAGCTGTATAGTTGTAATTGCCAGCACCCCATCGTTGTTTTTTTCCAACGTCCCTTGGGCATTATCTGCATACGCACTGACTGTGTAGCGCTTTTTAGAGGCTAACGCCAAAAACGTCAGCATATGGCAACTGGATACCGCGCCAATTAACGCCTCTTCTGGGTCCACATGAGCCGGTTTTCCCAAATAATCTGGCGCAGATGAGGCAGGAATCGAAAGACCGTCTTTGTACGTCATGGTATGTTCACGGTTAAATGTCTCGTAGGCGAAGCTTTCAGCCGTTAGTTTCCAATTTAGTTGTGTGTGGTGAATGGACATGCCTATATTGTATCAAACATAAGACAATAAATTGGGCTCCTGATTTAAGAAAATAAAAACAGTCCGGTAAATCCTGTTACATCAAACACTTGCTTCACATCATCGCGCATATTTCGGATTTCTAACCCGTGGCCTAGGGGCTTGAGTTTCTTTTGAATAATCAGGAAAACACGTAAGCCCGCGCTAGAGACGTAATTTACATCGGCCACGTCCATCACAACTTTATTTTCGCCTTGTTCAATTGCCGAGACCAACCGGTTTTGCAGCTCTGGTGCGGTTAAGGTATCAATCTGGCCAGACACGGTTGCGATTAAGGAATCGCCTTCTTTACTAAATTCCACATTAATCATGCCGTCTCTCCTAACGATTTGGTAAATTCAACCACATTGAGGTGATCCTGTCTTTCATAGTGTATCGTATCAACAAAGTTTTTCACAATGTGAATGCCCAATCCCCCCACTGGCATGTCTTCTAGGGATAAACTGTGGTCCACTTCCGGCGCATCTTCAAGCGGATTAAAGGGAATGCCATCATCCTCAATTCGCATGTTTAGCGCGTTATTTACCACCGTAAAGAATACCTTAATGTCATGGATTTCATGGTCGCGGTACCCATAGGAAATGGTGTTTGCAATGAGTTCTTCTAATACCAATTTAAGGTTATGTTGCAGGGTTTTAGTTAGCCCATTTGCCTGGCTATAGATATCCACAACTTGGTGCAATTTGGCGATTTCTGATAAATCATTCGTGAAATGCACTCCCAATTCGCTACTAACGCTAGCGCTGGCATGGCACCACGAGGCTAGCAACACTGTAATATCGTCGGACTGGTCGGCCCCGTCGGAAAAGATACGCACATCTTGCAAAATATCGTCCATCAATTCATGGGCACTTACGGCCTTTGATTGGCCAATACACTGCGCTAACCGGGCTTCTGTGTACTGATTCTGAGCCACATCCATTGCCTCAGATATGCCATCGGTATACAAACAAATCGTGTCGTTATTTTCCAATTGCAATTCCCGTTGCTGGTAATAATGATGGTAATCCACACCCAATGCCATTCCCCCAGTTAGTGGAATTTCTAGCGCCTCGTTTTTTCGCTTTATAAATGGGGCAGGGTGACCGGCATTCACGTATGAAAAGATTCCCGTATAGCGATTGATCTTACCGCAAAACACAGTCACAAATAACATGTTTTCATTTAGCGCGATTAGCTGATTATTCACCGATACCATTAATTCTTGAGGCGGTATATGTTCCTGGGCTTTGGCCTTAATTAACATCATGGTTGTGGCCATAAATATGGCTGCAGACACCCCTTTTCCAGACACATCGCCTGCCACTATATACACATCTTCGCCCACGTTGATGAAGTCGAAGAAATCGCCCCCTACTTCGCGTGCAGGCTCCAAGTAACTGGCTATTTTTACCGTCTCAAAGGCCGTATTATCCGTTGATTTTGGTAACATTCCCAACTGAATTTGGCGGGCAATCATGAGTTCGGATTCAATCTTTTGCTTGGCTGCGGTGGTGCGTTTTAAATCGCCAATATAGGTCATTATCGCGTCTTCTAAGGACACAATCGTTTCTGATAATCGGCCCACTTCGTCATTGTGTTCTGCTGCAATTGCTCGTATGGCACCTTGTTCGGGCAAACTTTGCTCGAAATTGTGGCCAGCAAGGTGCTTGGTGTAGTCGGCAAGTTCGACTAGAGGGCGTGTTACGAAACGTAACCTGGAACGGAATACGAATAACGCGGTGATGAGCACCACCAATAGAATTGGAATTAATATGGCAACTACTTTTAGCATGCTGTGGTGGATTGGCTTTAAACTCATGCCCACATGGATGATGCCGATTTCACCGAATAATATGGGCTGAGAAATTTCGTAGACATTCCCTAAACCAGGCAGTCGATGGAAGGCGGTGGTGGCCGTTGTTGTGCGCTTACCTGCATAAATAGTGCGTAACGCTTGGGGTACCTGCGGCACAAACGTGTGTGCCACGATGTTATTCTCGGCATCTTCTAGAACAAGATACGCAACTCCATTGATGGTTAAGTGCTGGTCTAGTAGTGATTGAATGGTTGCCGGGTCGCGAAACAATAGTATGTCGCTTGCCGAATCGGCGATGCTTTGGGAAATTGCGATTCCCTTACTTTTATACTCCGTTAACAACTGGCGATAAATCATCGTGTTGATCACTGCTGAATTGACCAGTGCGATTAAAATCACCATGCTCACTACTAGCGTTAAGATTCGCCTAACGATGGAGTGGTGTTTTAGAGCGCCCATTTTGACCACTCTTTCACGGGCTTCCATACCCAATCTTTATAGGTAATAAAATTAACTTCGTGGGTTTTAATTGATTGATGTGGCGACGCATTAAGACGTATAAATTGTGTGGCGGCTAAATACCCTTCGTAGGCCACTTCGTTTAATAACTCTGGCGCCTCTGCCTTACTGACTAAGGCACGAAATGCAATTGCAGCGCGGTCTTTTTCCTTAAAGTCAGGCACGACTTGGGAAATCAGTAGATTTTTTCGTAATCGTCCGTCTAACTCTTTTTGGGGCAAGAAATCGAGCAGTGCCTTAGGGTTTACAAAGGAGATTGAGGCAATTAGCGTGTCGCTTCCGGCGGTGCGCATGGCCGTAATAAACCCTGCGACGGCTTCATATGATCCAATACAAATGACTGCATCTGGCGCGGCTTGCAATACTGGTGTTGCTTGCGGAGTAAAATTAGCAGATGCCCTCATGCCTCTTGCATACGCCACATCCACAACAATATCTGCCCCCCATTTTTTGGCCGCATCGTGAGCCCCGAACCACCCATCACGGCCAAACGCATCTGATTGATACAAAATTGCGATGCGTTTTCGCCCTATTTTTACTAATTCTTTTACCATCGCGTCGATCTCTTGGTGGTAAGACACGCGCTGATTTACAATAAAACTATCGTAGGGTGCGATGCGTAAGGTATTGGCTCCTGTAAATGGAAAATAAAGTTTTAGATTCTTTTTTTCGTGCAGTTTTAATAGGGGCAGCATGCGCACTACTGTGGGCGTTCCCACATAGCCGAATAGTGCATCCACATTGTCGTGGTGAATTAATTTTTGCGTGTTTTCAAGTGTTTTTTCAGGGTTATAGGCATCATCATACACTGTTAGTTCAATGCGCTCTGTGGGTAATTTAACCCGGGCATTATGTGCGTCAAAGGCCAGTTTTGCCCCACCAATATAATATTGCCCTAACACCCCAGAGGCTCCTGTTAATGCCGCAGATGCGCCAATGTGGGTTTGGCAAAAAACGGGGGTATTTACCAGAGTAAATACACAGATCATAAAGGCAATTTTGGTGCGAAGCATTAGTACTATTATGATAGACTGAATTCAGTGATTCAAACAGTTGATATTAATGCCCTAATTACCCGCGAACAAATGCGGGGTCTTCAAGGGGGCTCTTCGCCCACTGGTTTGGCCGTGCCATCAGCAACAAATCCGTTTTCAAAACTGCTCACGAATAACCAACCAGAATTTGTAATAAGCAACGTGGAGTCTGGTTCGCAAGGATTGCTCTTTGGGTTTTCCACAACATCACCTCAATTTCGACTATTTGAAAGCAAAGGTGATAAACATCGGTGCTTCCGTTACGATTTCACCCAACGTTATTTAACCGTAGAAGGGCGTAAAGCCGACGTGTCTCATTTCTCCCATGTGGGCAGTTTTTTAACGCGGCTTATTGGGCTTCTATCGGCTAAAAAAGCAGTCGTATACACCGCTGACACCGCGCAGAGCGCATCAGACCTGCCC
>JAQBTH010000110.1 GCA_027623425.1 bacterium
ATGGATGCCATATCCGAGTCACTTTAAGTCCGTCATTTACCCACATGCACAATGATAATGTCGGCTAAATTGGTAGGGGATTGCCCACCAGGAAGCAGTCTGTTTAGGCGTTCTAGCGCATTCTGAGACTTAAACAGGGTTAAGGTTTGCTGAATATTAATCTCTAAGATCGCGCATTTTTCAGCGTCTGCACCACTCACCCAGGCACCTGCAAATCCACCTACCCCATCGTCGCCATCGGTGGCCCCACATAAAACGGTAATGGGTAATGTTGCGATTTCAGGAATGATGGCAAATGCCGTATGTTGCATGCGTCCGCCTGGCGGAATAGCCCCCTTAATATGGCTTAAATCAGTGGTGGGTTCGGTGCCAAAGATTAGCACATGTTCACCGCCTAAATGGTGCTTTTCTTTGGCGATTGTGGCAATTTCCTTGGCAAGAGCGGTCGCATCTACGCCGGGATGAAAGGCTGGGAATGGATGGATACTTGCTGCTGGAAATTGGGTTTTTGCCATGTCTGCCGCCCGTTCTACGGCGAGATGGTTGGAATCGATCACATGGATTTCTGGTACCGCGGCTTGGTCACCACTGGTAATCTTTCCTTTCGCACCCAATTCCAAAATATCACGAAGTATTTGAGGCGCATTTGGCTTAAGTGCTGCTAATTTTTCAGCGTATTCGCGTTTCCTCGGCAATGGAGAGGAGGTGTAAGGTGCGCTTCCCACCACGCGGGCCATTTCAGCATCTGCTTTGGCCTTATCTGCTGCTTTTGGAATAACGTCTGACACGATGCCCACTTTTACCGATTTACCTGCAGGAATGCAACCTAAAAACCGGCCTGCCGTGGCAGCAAATAATAGCCTACGAATGGCATTTATTTCATGAATATCCATGGCCGATTCAATAAAATAGCGGCCAATTTGTTCGCGCCATTCCGCTTTGTTTGCGCCTATCTCTTCCGGTGAGTAGCGTTCTGCTAGTGCCTCACATACTTCGGGTGCAAATTCGCACAACATGCTTGAAGAACCGCCTGTAATCACACGTACACGGATGCCATCTGCTGCGGTGATGCCGCGCTCGAACTCTTGCACCAACCGTGCTGCGTCGGCAGACGTGGTGGATGGCACAGGGTGTGCGGCATAATGAATGCGCCATGTGTCTGGCAGGCCTTCAGGAGGGGTTTGCCCCTCCTTCGCTATGATTAACCCCTTGGTGACAGCGTTGCCGTTGGCTCTAAGCGCATCAGCCACACCAAAGGCCCCTTTTCCCGTTGCAATGACATTGATAGGTGCGTCGATATTTGGAACAAGCCCACCCACTGAGTCGCGTAGATTTCCGAGACCCGCATAATAGACTCTAATTAATTGGGCGCTTTGTTGAATCTTGTCCACAATTTACATTGCACTGCCTTTCTATTTGCTTTTTTTGGGTAAGTTTATTGATTTTGCTTTTTTTTCACTATACACTGACTTTCATATCCTCCCAAATAATTTCCTTCAGGAGTAATGATATGATGATGTTAATGAGACGAATTGCCTCGGCAAATGCGCTTGATCGCAGTATGGGTGTAGAAGACTTAGGCAGCGTGCGTGCCATGCAAACAGCTAAACTTGAAGCACGACAAAATGCGTTTGAAGTCATGGTCTTTGGAAAAGGGCCTGTGGGGGAATTGCACGGGGCCTCGGCTGTTTCATTGAGCACCAATGTGACCATAAAAACGAACTATGGCAGTGATTCGGTAACGGTTGAAGGTGAAACGTATGGGATTCGTTGCGTGAATGATGCGGGTTTGGCGAGCTGTGTTACCCCTGACTTGGTGATGGTGTGCACGCAAGCGGACCCAGTTGCCATGGCCAGAACAATTGCGTCTATGAAGCAGGTTGTGCGTGATAAAACAGTGATCATAGTGGCGGCAAATGGGTATGACCCATCGGCGCTTGTGCGCCAGGCGTTTCCTAGAAACGCCGTTGCCGCCGAGATTTTGTCGGTGCAAGTTTGCCACGCAGGTGACGGGGATGCCCAGCAACTGCAGCTGAATAAACAAGTGAAATACGAGCGATGCTTGAAGCAGGTGGGTAGTGCCCCAGAAGAGGAAACGGTTGCATTAATTCAGACTTGGAATCGCATGCAGAGTGAGTTCTTCAGAGACATGGAAGGCCGTGCGGATGTGCGCTTGGGGCGAGATGGAAAAGCAGATGCGCCGGACTTGGTGCACTGGTTGACGCCTGAACAAGACAGCGCTGCCAGATCGGCCAAAATAATGCGTAACATTGGCAATGCAGGATCGTTGTGGGTGTCTGCACAGGCGTTTCTGGACGATGTCGTAAATACTCGCACGCGCGTGCTACCTAGTACCTATAAAGACGGGATTTCTGACCCGCTGGCCAGGCGCTTGAATTTTTTAATGGTGGTGGAACAGTTTGGATTAGAGGATCGTGATCTGGCAGAACATGCGTTGCGTGCTGAGTTTGAAAAAAATATGCGCTATTGCAACACCGCGCACGTGCCCACCACTACCGCTAATGCCTCTGAAGGTAAGCCAATCGAATTGGGAATTTTTGAAGACAAGATTGCGCGCGCGCTCAATGAAGAGAAAAACCCTGCTGAATATTTGCCGGTTACTCAGGCTGTGCTAAAACTATGCCAATTGCTTAATGTATTAATTTCTGCAAGGCACACTCAATCGCTCGAAAGTACACTAAACGTAGAAGAAGTGAAGGAACATATGAATTACCTTAAGGGTATTATTGAAGTTGGCGGCGTTCCAGATTGGGCAGAGGCGATTTACCAGAAGGTGGGGGGGTAGTTAGTCGTTGTGGTCGTTATAAACTACTAATATTTTGTATTTTATCTGCCAGATTTTTGGGTATGAAGAAATGAAGCTCTTTACCTAACTTCTTCTGATCTAGTAACATTTTTTGAGCCAAACTCATTAAATCAGTTCTTGCTGTCGCCCATGAAATGCCATTTGACGTTTGGTGGTCTTTTATTGTGTAGCGATAATCGGGGTGCTTTAACGCATGATTTAACAGATCTAGCTGACGAATATTAATACCCGGTATATCCTTCAACGATTCTTTGATTCTCTTTAATTCTTTTACCTGCTTATTTATGTAAATTTTTAAATCTTTTATACATATATTTATTACTTTCAACTGATAATTAATAAAGTATGTTAAATCATTATCATCTATTTCAGTGTAAAGATAAGCTCTTTTGTATTGACCAACGGAGTTTTTTATCTGCTCTGAGATTGAAATAAATTCAAATAATCGATAACCCTTTTTAATCAAATACCAATAAAATAAGGCTCTAGCGAGCCGTCCATTGCCATCGTAATAAGGGTGGATATAGCCGATCGCAAAGTGAATGATAATGGCCTTTAGCACGGGATGAACAAACTCCCTTTCGTCATTCATAAATTGATACAGGTCCGCTAAATATTTTGGCAACATTTCTGCGTTTGGTGGCTCATGTAGCACTTTGCCATCATCATCATATACACAAACAATATCTTGGTCGTCTACATCTTCTCTGAATCTTCCAACATCTTCTGCCTTCAATGTGTCTTCGGTAAGTTGTATATGAATTTGGCTTAATAGTTCATCCGAAGCTTCTTCCTTATAAAACTCTGATTTTATTCTGTGAATGGTTAAATAATTATTTATAATCATTTTTTCATCTCTGTTTTTTGGTTTATTTCCGCTGCGAATTAATTCTTTTGCCTTTCTGCGTGTCACTGCAGCGCCTTCAATTTGAGACGACGTTATCGCTTCATTTATTAGCGACGATATGATGCGTTTTCTTGCCCAAT
>JAQBTH010000026.1 GCA_027623425.1 bacterium
TCATGTGAGGCAAAAATATCAGTTAGTGCAGCACTTATCGTATTTGCATAGTCTTGAGGAACGGCAGCTAATGCGTCTTCAAATGCGCTAATTTCTTCATGCTTAATTCCCTCTGTGCTGCCTTTCATTTTTGAATAGAGTAGTGCGTAATCTGTTTTGTCTAAAGGCCGTTCTAAATGCCCATTTTCTTTATTTAGAATTCCGGCTTTCCACAGGTTTTCTCTTAGCTCGTGACGTTTGGCATCGGCTTTCTTACCTTTTAGGTGTGGAAACAGTTGTTTGGTACATTGATCCAGTTTTTCTTTGTTGTAATACCCCATTTTGAACGCCAAGGCTTCTGCTTTCGCCGTTGATCTAGTTACTTTCTTTAGTGTGGCAACCATTTTTTCATGGGTCATGGGTTTGATTCGCCCTAACCCTGATTTGGCGTCAGAGGTAAATATTTTTGCCGCGTGTAGTACAGTCATTTCTTCGGTGCTAAATTGTTGTGCGGTTTCTAGCATACCAATGGGCTTAGGTTGAGTATCTGGCATTTTCCCTCCTACTGATGCACCATCGCGATTGGCAAATTGAATATCATAAGAACTGTCATCAACACCGGCCCAACCAAAACTTAGTAGTATTTCGTGTGTTAGTGTTTTTGTTAATGTGGCCACATAGTCCTTGTCTTCGAATTTCGCATCAAGTGTGGCGTAAACGGCTTTCATTATGGTCTCTTGTGCAGCCCGTTGTTTTCCTACGTATCCTGCGCCACCCTGGGCTCTTAAGGTTTTTTTATTCAATTTCCCGTCTTTATTTAGCAACTGAATATTGCTATCTGTTCCTTGTAGTTTTCCCATAATACTGGCGCTTAGTTCTTCCACATCATCTCGGGTAACAGGGCTATCTCCGCGTAGTAAGTGGGCACCGATGCGTTTGCTAATTTTACTTACATCTGTGGTGTTTATTGCATCGTTTATTCCTACGGTATTTCCATGGAGTTCTTTTGCCGCGTTTGCCATTTCTATCGCCATTCCAGCGGGCGTAAGGCTGAGCGCTGTTCGCACGGCCCCATCAGCTGCCGTACGTGTGGCTTTTGCTGTAGTGGTGGTGGGTTCTGCTTTTGCTTTTGCCGCTTGTGCCTTGTGTACGGCGGCTTGAAAAGCCCTTTTTACGCTTACCCGTCGTGTGACAGAAGGGCCATCGGTTGGGGCCTTTGCCTTTGTGCCTGCGCTTAGTTGGCTTACAATATCTGAAAATCGCACCATGTTGCCACCTTTTACTAGGCTAAGCTGACTTGCCTCAGGTGTATGTCCTGGCCCCAAAACTATTGTCATGCGCCGTTGGGCACTGCCTATTTCGTTTTGTTCTGTTTGCGCTACACCGCTGTCTTTTGACCTTGCCTGTACGGTTAGTGTTGTTTGTGGGCGTTGCAATCCCGCGGGCATAGCGTCTGCGCGGCTCCTCATCTTTTTTCTTCCAGAATTGTGCATCGCTTGGCGTTTAAATCCGCGTTTACCGTATCTAAAATAATTTCTAAAAGGGCGCAGTAGGTATTGTGTGGAAATTCATATATATCTTGTTTGTCACCCAACTGATGTCCGAATCGTATGGAGTCTGTGGTGATGCTTAAGCAATAGTTATACTCGTAATTCGATACCATATGCACCGCTTTTTTGCCTTTTAATAGATCTAATATCTCACTCATCACGCCCTGGTTATTAAGCGTATTGCCGAATTCTTTACTAAACGACTCTGACGACTGTGTTTGCATGGCTGCATTCATCAGCGATGTGGCGTCTATTTCTGTGTTCATTTTTCCCCCACCATTCATAGTATAAGAATTTATACCCGAATTTAAGGAAATTTAAACACAAACGAGACCCTTTATGCGGGCGCTCTTAGGATTTAATTTTCCAATTGCATTTTTTTTCGATGGCGATAATTATTTCGCGGGCAATATCTTTGCCTGTGGCTTCTTCGATGCCTTCTAAACCAGGGGACGAATTTACTTCAAGCAAGAGGGGGCCTTTATTTGAACGAATGATGTCCACTCCAGCCACATCTAAACCCATCACTTTAGCAGCCTTTACCGCAATTTTACGTTCTTCAGGTGTAATCTTAATGCTTTCTACCGAGGCCCCTTTGTGTACGTTTGCGCGAAATTCACCCGCTGCGGCCGTGCGTTTCATGCTGCCAACCACTCGTCCATTTACCACAAAGCAGCGAATGTCTTCGCCACCAGATTCTTTAATAAATTCCTGTACAAGTAAGTTGGCTTTTAGTGATTTAAACGCATTAATGACACTTTCGGCTGCTTTTTTTGTTTCCGCTAGCACCACACCTGTACCTTGCGTGCCTTCTAGTAGCTTTACGATTAATGGTGCGCCACCCACCATATTGATTAAATCGTCTGTATCGATTGGTGAACTTGCAAAACCTGTGGTGGGAATTTCGATGCCACTTTGCTGAAGCAGCTGCAAGCTAAAGAGTTTGTCTCGGGATTGGGTAATGGCTTGCGCCGTATTGATTGTTTTTACGCCTATGCTTTCAAAGTGACGGGTGAGCGCGGCACCGTAAAAGGTAATGGCGGGTTTGATGCGCGGTACAATTGCGTTTAACCCAGAGATGATTTTGCCACCTCGGTTATGAATTTCAGGCGCTTCAGCGTTCACTTTCATATAGCACTGTTTTATATTTAGGAAACTCATGTTATGGCCCCGTTGTTCGCCGGCTTCGATAATGCGTTGGTTGCTGTAGAGCTTCGGGTTGCTGGCGAGTAAGGCGATTTTAAGCCCAGAAGCTGGTTTGTTAATGTTAACGTACAGTTTTTTGATGGCCTCTTTGTTTAATCCCCCCATAATAAACTTTTCTGCAGGGTCAACTATCAAACGGCCTTTCATGGCTTCGCGGCCAAGTAGCATTCGGTATCCCATGGAATCTCTGTTCGTAAGAGTGAGTTCCACGTCCCACCTGAATTTGCCCATTGTTAGTAGTGTTTTAATTACATAGCGGCGTTCCACAGCACCCGATGAACTTTTAATGTCACGGCGATCTACCACTTTGGCATCACACCGAATTATGGTTTTTCTGTCATTTTGTAACGGGTGAATTTCAAAGCTTACCCATTTTACCGCGTCTTTTTGGTAAGGGCGAATATTGTACGCGTGAATTGTGGATGTTTTGGCGCCCGAATCCACTCGTGCTTTTATGGCGGGTATGCCTAGCTTGCCTAGTTTGCACCATTCTTCTGATCCGATAATTTTCTTTTTAGTTGTTGTCATTGTTCCACCATCATAGCAAACTACCTAGGCTACTGCTAAGTAGCAGTTATTAGTCGTTTTTTAAATCAGAAAATGAACGTATGTAAGGGGCTTCGATTTGGCTTAAACCAAGATTGTTGTAGCCACGAAATTGTATGCCACTTTCCTTTGCAGCGTCCCAATCAGACCCACTGTCTCCAATTAATACCACACGATCTGGTGCATAGTCGTGTTCCAAAATAATCGTTGTGATATTGTCGGCTTTGCTTAAGGGACCACCATAAATTTCTTTAAAGTAGTGTGCGATTTCTAGACTGGCTAACATTTTTTTTAAGCCTGTTGTTTCAGCGCTTGATGCGACGTATAAGGGCAGATCACAAGTTGTGATGAATGTTAGGGTGTCTTGAATTAGACAGTTTGGCGTCAGTGGAAATTGTGGGGTTAAGATTACCCCGTAGCAATCAAGAATGATGGCATCAAATGCATGTCTCATAGTGTAAAGTGTAACATGAGTAAGAAAGGGGCTTCACATTAGAGATGTTATTATCGATAATGGATAGTGGTGGGGATTTTCCTAATATTACGTTTAAATTTTAAGGAGTAGGGTTTGAAATCCAGTCCAACAACTGCATTAATGTTGACCGGTGGCGGAGCACGTGGCGCTTATCAAGCGGGCGCTGTAAAGGCCATTGTTGAAATCGTGAGTGAAGCGCAGCTTACTAACCCCTTCCCAATTATTGTGGGAGTAAGTGCCGGTGCTATTAACGCCAGTTACTTGGCGTCTCATGTGAATCGCCTTAATTCGGCCGTGCAGCGGTTGGTTCAAATGTGGAGTACTGTTCATACGAGCAATGTATTTCGCCACGATCTCTTTTCAATGTCGGGTTTGGGGCTTCGTATCTTAACAGACCTTGCTTTTGGTGGGTTTTATCGCAATAAATTGTCTCAATCCTTGTTAGATACCAAACCTTTGTGGCGGTTATTAGAACGGGGGTTCTCTTCTGAAGGCCTAAAGGCGAACGTGGAATCAAAAATCTTGCGCGCATTTGCGCTTACTGCGGTCAACTATACTACTGGTGAAAGCGAAACATTTTTTACAGGCGACCCCTCTATTCAAGAATGGACGAAGTCTCGTCGATTGGGACGTCGCTGCGATCTGACCACCAAACACGTCATGGCATCGGCTTCGATTCCTTTATTGTTTCCCCCGGTGGAAATAAACGGGCATTTCTATGCCGACGGTAGCATGCGCAATTACACGCCGCTTAGCCCCGCAATCAAAATGGGTGCAGAGCGCATTTTAGTGGTCGGTGTTCGTCAAAATTCCCATTGCAAGTTTGACCGCACTCCTGTGCGTCCCAGCTTTGGGCGCATGCTTAGTTTAGCGCTTAATTCTATTCTCATGGATGGTATCGAATTGGATACGGAGCGCTTTTCTCGCATTAATAAAACGGTCAGTATGTTGCCAAAAGCTGCGGCGACAAGCTTACGGCCGATTGATTTGCTGAATTTATCACCCTCAGAAGATTTAGGCGAAATTGCCTATGAAGAGGCTCATCACTTACCGTGTTTGGTGCAGTATTTTGTGAATGGTTTAGGCAACGATAAAGAAGCCTCTGATCTGATTAGTTATGTGTTGTTTGAACCGCCGTATACCCGCCGATTATTGAAGCTGGGTTACGAAGATGTACGGGATCAAAAATCCGAAATATTGAAATTTTACGGGCTTTAGTCACAACTTTATTTGTGTTGCTATTAAATTTTGATTTTGTTACCATTGGTCTAACCACTACTACCAAATAATCTTAACCTCCACCAAATGGCTTTAAGCAAAATTCTTGGAGGTTTTTTATTATGTTTCGTTATTTATTTTCAGCTTGTATTGGGTGCAGTATTGGGTTTTTAGCAGTCACGTCAGTTCATGCAGCAGATGTTTCGAAGTTGGCGCTTTCAGGTTCGTATTTAGGCGTGTATAACGCCATCGGCCAAGAGAATACGGGTGAACGGCGCACGCAATTTGATTTTGCGGGTAACTTGGAAATGAATTATCAAATTTCCGAACGTGTGAATGGTAATATGTTGGTTGTGATGTCCCCAGGTAATGGCACGATTGGGTTTGAAGGGCCAGAGTTGGTTTTGAGTGATGTTAATGTGACATACACCGAGCCTGTTTACGGTATAGAAGTCACCATGGGGTCTTTTGATACACCATTTGGTAGGCAAACAGCGAATCAGACCAATAACGCAGATTCGTCTCGCAATCCGTTTTTCTTGAATTCACTTATGTATGCCGTGATCGGTGGTCGTGTGGGTACGCTTAATACTTTGGGTATGATGGGCTGGATGCCAACACAATTTGGTAACTTAACAGCAATGGTTTCCAATGGCCGCAGTGAAAGTGCTGAAAATGAAGGGGAAACCTTTAGTTATTTAGGCGCCTATGAAACGCCGACATTATTTAACCAAGTGATTTTTAGTGCCGCATATTGGGTCTCTGATGATAGTGAGGATGCCAATTTAGGAACGGAATTTACAGGTCATATTGTGGATGCGGATTGGGCGATTACCCCACGCTGGTCTTTGGCTGGTTATTTGGGTGGCTTTACCTACGATGATGATGTCTCTGGTACGGATGATGATGTGAGCTTTTGGATGGGTGAGACAACCTATCGTGTGAATAAATGGATTACAGGTTTTAGGATATCAGAATGGCGTCCGATAGCTGATGGTGGTGTGGGCGCGTCGTCCCATTTGCCAGTGGTTGGTTTTGCGGGCGATTTTGGGAATGGTGTTGCCGATACCGTTGTTGTGCGTACTCAGTATGCCATTGGATATGAACTAGAAGAAAATTTAACTGCCAAATTTGTGTATTTCCATGATGCGGTAGAACAAGGCGATGATACCGTTGGCGGTATGGTTGTCTTTAACGGGAGTTTTTAAATGAAATATATTAATTTTAAGCGTGTATTTTCAGCAATTGTTTTGGGGATCTTGGTATCTGCAAGCGTGATGTTAAGTGCGTGTAAATCTGATGCGGATTTAGACACTCGTCCTCGTGTGCTTAGCACGGTGGGGATGATTGATGATATTGTAAAAAATGTGGGTGGAAAGTATGTGAATGCAAAGGCAATTATGGGGCCAGGGGTTGACCCCCATTTGTTTCAAGCCAGTGCCGGTGATTTGAAGTCGCTTTCAGAAGCGAACCTGATTTTATACGTTGGGTTGCATTTAGAAGCAAAAATGACCGATGTGTTTGAAAAAATGGCCAGTAAAACCAAGGTGGCTGCGGTAAGCTCGCGTATGCCAAAAGACCGTTTAGTGAGTCCGCCGGAATTTGACGGGCAGTATGACCCGCATGTGTGGTTTGATGTGGGCTTGTGGATGCATGCTGTAGAGGTTGTGCGTGATGAATTGAGTAAGCTAGACCCCTCTCACGAGACGGAGTTTAACCAAAATGCCCAAGATTACTTGTCGATGCTTGAGGATTTGGATTTTTATGTCAATGAAATGGCGTCCCGTGTGCCAAAATCCCAGCGTGTGTTGATTACGGCTCATGATGCGTTTGGCTATTTTGGGCGCGCATATGGGTTTAAAGTGTTGGGATTGCAAGGAATTAGTACAGAATCTGAAGCCGGTACGAAAGATGTGCAACATTTAACCAACTATATTGTAAAACATAAAATCAAAGCGATTTTTGTGGAATCAAGTGTGCCTGCTCGTACAATACAAGCGGTTCAAGCATCAGTGAAGTCAAAGGGCTGGAATGTTGAAATCGGAGGCGAGCTGTTTGCGGATGCTATGGGTAAGGCTGGCACAAAGGAAGGCACCTATGATGGCATGGTTCGGCATAATGTGAATACCATTGTTGGGGCTCTTACTGGGCAACCAATAGGTGATGAAGTCGAATGACTCCAATAGAGTCTGACTCACAAGATATTGCGGTTTCCGTTAAAGATTTAACCATGGCATATCGGGAAAAGCCGGTGCTTTGGGATATCGATATGGAAGTGCCACGTGGCGTTCTTATGGCCATAGTTGGGCCAAACGGTGCTGGTAAAACCACCCTAATTAAAGCAATTTTGGGGTTACTTAAGCCGGCAGCGGGTAAGGTTGAGATTTTTGGTAAGCCCTTTGAAAGTCAGCGCTATTATGTGGGGTATGTGCCACAATGCGGCTCGGTAGACTGGGATTTTCCGACAAATGCCTTAGACGTGGTGACTATGGGGCGGTATGGCCATTTAGGGTGGTTTAAACGGCCTAGTAAAATGGATAGAGACTTGGCTTTAGATGCCCTAGATCGCGTGGGGATGGCTGATTTTGCAGATCGTCAAATCAGTCAATTATCTGGCGGTCAGCAACAGCGGGTGTTTTTAGCCCGGGCATTGGTGCAAGATGCCATGATTTATTTCATGGATGAACCTTTTGTTGGGGTGGATGCTGTTACAGAAAAAACGATCGTTGGTATTTTAAAAACCCTACGTGATCAGGGTAAAACGGTTATCGTGGTACATCACGACTTGCAAACCCTATCCGAGTATTTTGATTGGGCGTTTTTGATGAATGTGCGGCAAATTGCGCTTGGCCCGGTATCTGAAGTGATTACCCAAGAAAATTTGAAGGCCGCCTATGGAGGGCGCAGTGCTATCTTTTGATTACACGCTAATTGTCGTACTGTTTGGAACCCTTATTCTAGGTCTAGTGTCAGGATGTTTGGGCGCATTTGCGCTGTTGAGACGGCAGAGTTTATTGGGTGATGCGATTTCTCATGCCGCGTTACCGGGTATTTGTATTGTGTTTATGTTGACCTATAGCAAGCATCCGCTACTGTTGTTGTTGGGTGCGGCTGTTGCCGGGTGGATAGGCACAATAACAGTCATGGCAGTTGTGCGTCATACATCGGTTAAAGAAGATGCCGCTTTAGGTATTATTTTGTCGGTGTTTTTTGGGATGGGATTGGTGTTTCTGACGATTATTCAGCGCATGCCAACGGCCCAACAATCAGGCTTAAGTACTTACTTATTCGGAAGCGCGTCAACGTTATTACTAAATGATGTAATTACAATGGCTGTGTTGGGGGCGATCACGCTTGGTATTCTGCTTCTTTTTTGGAAGGAATTTAAGTTGCTTACGTTTGATAGGGATTATGCCCAGTCGTTGGGTTTTCCAATTTCAAGATTGGATATTTTGATTACGACTCTGATTGTATTTAGTATCGTTATCGGATTGCAATCGGTGGGTGTTGTATTAATGAGTGCGATGATTATTGCCCCGGCTGCCTCCGCTCGTCAATGGACGGATAAACTGAGTGTTATGGTGTGTTTAAGTGGTGTTTTTGGCGCGGTTTCAGGTGTCATTGGGGCCTTGTTAAGTGGGGCGATTTCAAAATTACCGACTGGCCCAACTATTGTGGTTGTCATTAGTATTATTGTTATTGTGTCGTTGTTGTTTGCGCCTCTGAGGGGCATTGTGTGGGGCGCGATGCGGCAACGGCGATACCGAGATAATATTCGGTTTCAAACCATGTTAACGAACCTAATGTTGTTCTCTGAAAGCGACACGGACCCGTTTTATCCCCATGATATTGCGGCGTTAACGGCGATTGGGCGTGGGCCAGCTCGAAAGGCGATGGCGGACTTAAAAGAAAAAGGGTTAGTTGTGAATCCTGAGGCTGATATGTGGGCGCTTACTGCGGCAGGACTAAAAGAAGCAAGGTGTATTTTGGCAGATAAGATTGGAGGTGCCTCACATGATTGATCAGTTATTTGTTTTGGCGATTGCCTGTGTTGTTGCGATTGCCTGTGCCTTGCCAGGTGTGTTTCTTGTATTGCGACAGGTGGCTTTGATGAGCGATGCGATTAGTCACGCAATTTTACTTGGCATTGTTATTGTCTTTTTTATTGTTAAAGATTTGCATTCACCGTTTCTAATTGTGGGTGCGGCTTTAACGGGAATATTAACGGTGGTACTCACGGAATTGGTTATTCAATCGGGGCGTTTGAAGAAGGATGCCGCTATCGGTTTGATTTTTCCATTTTTCTTTTCCATTGGTGTTATTTTAATTACGCAGTTTGCGGGCAGCGTGCATTTAGATTCTGATGCTGTTTTGTTGGGTGAAATTGCCTTTGCACCATTTAACCGATTTTTGATTATGGGGTTGGACTTAGGGCCGATTTCGTTGTGGGTAATGGGGGCTGTTTTAGTGCTGAATGTGACCTTCATCACCTTATTCTATAAAGAGCTGAAGTTATCAACTTTTGATTCTGCATTGGCGGCATCAATGGGTTTTTCACCAGTGGTGTTGCATTATGCATTAATGAGTTTGGTGAGTATCACTGCTGTGGGGGCGTTTGATGCGGTGGGTTCTATTTTAGTCGTGGCGTTGATGATAACCCCACCCGCAACGGCGTATTTGCTTACACGTCAGCTTAAGCGCATGTTGTTGCTTAGCGCGCTTATTGGTATTTTGTCGGCAGTAATGGGCTTTTTCTTTGCGGTGGCTATCGATGCGTCTATTGCGGGGGCGATGGCGACTGTCACAGGTGTGTTTTTTCTACTTGCTTTTTGTTTCTCACCCGACCAAGGGGTGTTGCAAAAATACCTACGATTAAAAGCACAGCGTGTTAGTTTTTCTGCGACGATGCTTTTGGTGCAGCTTTTGGACCATGAAGGCACTGATACGGAGCGGGAAGAGAATACGGTGAGTAATATGATTGACCATATGGGCTGGACAGAACCCTTTGTAAAACAGGTTGTGCGCCATGGGTTGCATCAAAAAGCAATCATACGCAAGGGTGATGGATTGTTTTTAACGGATTTAGGGCGAGAATTAGCTAGGTCTGCAATGACGCATACATGATGAATCGGCTATTGTATCTTACCTTCGCTTTTGCTATAATTTCCATTCACGTTCACAAGGAGTGACACAAATGTCTAAAAAATGTAATTTAACAAAGAAAAAACCATTAGTGGGAAATAACGTTTCTCACTCAAAGCGACGTACTAAGCGTACTCAAGAGCCAAACCTACAATGGAAACGCTTTTGGCACGAAGAATTAGGGCGTTGGATTCGTTTGCGTGTGTCTACTTCAGCAATCCGTACAATATCGAAGTTGGGCCTTGCAAAGGCACTAAAAGTATTTGGTGCAGACACTCAATTTAAGCGTCGTACTCGTGCAGAAGCCAAACCTTCTGATGTAGCACCAGCCGCCTAATTTCATCGATTTTTATATCTTAAATAAATAAATTCGCATTTTTTTGCGAATTTATTTAATTTTATGTTGCACTTGTTTTTTATGGGGCATAACTCTTTTAAAAGGTTTATTGCAATAGATCATTTGAGAGGGGGATTTTAATGGGTAAGAAAAGCACTGCAATTATTTGTGTAATGATGGTGATGGCCACAGCGTCTATAGCGTTAAGTGGTTGTACAACAGCATCTGGTAGTTCATCTGAAAGTATAGTTACGCTTAAAGGCGGGTAAGTTTAGTATTGGGGATAAGGAAAGGGTAAATAGTATGAAAAAAATATGTGTAATGCTATTTATGTTTGTGTTTGGTGCTTCGGCAACATTTGCAAATGTAGATGCGGAATTTTTAAAGGTTAAAGTATATGGTATGTACGCGTCGACGAACGAAGATTGCACTAGTATGGAGCCTGTATTCGTCGAAACAGATCCTGAATATGCCACAATGTCTGCAACGACTGATTTTGGCTCTGGTAGCATCGCGCGTGGCTATTCTTATGAGTAGTATGATTCAATTTAGTCCAGTTGAAGATGATGGTGAGCATTGTACTGCCGGTGAAACCTATACACTAGACGTGTGTAATGTACGTGATGAAGGTGGCGATCCATATGAATTACCAAGTGGCGCAGGTTCGGCCTTGGGGTTAGATTCGGATACCGGTAATTGTATAGATGGAGAAGAAATCGTGGCTATGTGGTTATCTACTGGTGTAACGGGTGGCGGTGATTCATCTAACCTCTTTATACCTCCAGTAACGGGTTCAAATGAAACAGGTGGAGCTTTAGGTTCAGCCTTTGTTGTATCCGGTGAAAGTGCGGCGGCCTTTGTTATTGGTGGAGATGATTTAGTGGATGGTTCTGGTGAACATGAAGAAAGTTATGAACACGCTCAACCAGACTTTTCTTTCACTCAAATTTAATGTGATATTGATCTAAGTAATAGCGGTATAATGGGAGCATGAAACCATGCTCCCATTTCTTTTTAAAGGGGTTACGCGTTGTGTGTATGCCACTTCGACTTTTAGTGCTGCCTATTCGTTTAGTAGACGATTGGTTTGCCGCGTTAATGACTCGGAATTCTCAAACTATTCCCATAATTGGTGGATGTAAAAAACGTGGCGTATGTTGCCACCGCATCGTTGTTCAATTCCCAGATTGGGCCAGGTTTCGACCCTTTCGATGGGGTGTGCAATTTTGGTATTTTCTACTCTATAATTTTTCGATGCATACCTGGGAATCGGCAAATGGGCAGGGTGTGTTTCGATGCCATTTTCTTAAGCATAATTTGTGCTCAATATATAAGTGGCGGCCTCGGATTTGCAGAGATTATCCGCACCGGACGTTATCCGGTCGGCCGCAGTTATTGCCCGGATGTGGGTATGCTGGGCTTGGATCTGTGCAAGATTCCAATAATCAAGCCGACCACCATTCCAGTGGTGAAGGTGCCAATAGGAATAAACACTAATTGGTTTTTAAGCTGGAATGAAGCCGTATATTGGGCTAATTTTTGATGGTACTGTGCGCCTGTTATGCCTTCCTGAACCAAGAGCGTTTTGGTGTATTCCAACCCATAAGTGATGAAGTCTGGGTGAATTACAGTAAAATATAATGCCCAAAACGCGGTAATAATAGTTGTGGATATTACGTTTACTTTTAAGGCGACCATTAGTGCTTGTCCAAGAGTTATTTCTTGGTTTAATTCGAATTCTTTTTTGTCTTTTATGGCGATGTATAACCCAATTATAGGAATCATCATGGCAAAATACCCAGTGTATCGCCCAAGGGCAATAAAGTAACTATGAAGGCCTAAAACGTACTCAGTGAGTATGTAGGCCGATGTGCCAAGCCCAATGGCTAATCCGTATTTTACTTCTAAAGGTAATCGTTTCATGGCAATAATCTTAGCATACTAAATCCATGTTTGTGTTTAATAAATTGTGGGAATATACGTTTCATGATGATGTCGATGCCTTTATTTGATGGTGCACACGCAATGGCCAGTTCCATTTCTCGGGATTTGGATAGTAGTGCGCAGACTAATGAATTACGCTCTAGTGTGCGTCAGGATAGTTTTCCTGAAACACCAGGCAATGTTGTTGGTTTGCATTTATCTGGGCAAGGAATTGGTGACGCTGGCGCAATTTCAGTGGCGCGGCATTTGGCCCAAGATACAGACCTAACGGCGTTGTTTCTTGGCAGTAATCGTATTGGCCAAATTGGGTCGCAGGCCTTGGCTAAGGCCCTTCAGCAAAATAGTTCCGTTAAACATTTAATTTTATCGAATAATATGGTGACCGATTTTGCTGCTGCCGCGCTTGCTGATATGCTCAAAGTGAACCATGAGATCGGTTGGGTGGTACTGAACAAGAATTTGGTTTCAGCATACGGGGCGTCTTGTTTGGCAAATATGTTACTTCAAAATGAGGGTGTTGAACACTTGGTTCTGGCGGACAATCAAATTGGCGACATGGGTGCTGACGCATTGGCCAAAGCGCTTAGTCGAAACGCCACGTTGAAAAGCTTATTTTTACAAGGCAATCCGATTGGGGAGCGTGGTCTAATGGCGTTTCTAGAGCATATGGATGAGTTTGAGTCGCTAGACACCTTGGATTTACGCGGTTGTTTGACAGTTTCTGACACACTAATCGATGCTCTTACGCAAACCGCAGAAGCTTGCAATGTACGTCTTCGTTTAAATTAGTGGCTTAGGTGCAATTAATATAGTTTTGCCCGTTTGTCTGCTAATACTTTTGATGTCATGTATTCATCAAAGCCCATGTTTTGGTCTAAGAATCCTTTTGGTGTAACTTCTATTACCCGGTTTGATACGGTATCCAGCAGCTGAAAATCGTGGGATGAGAAAATAATGCATTCAGGGTATTTCATTAATCCATCGTTTAATGCGGATATGGACTCTAGATCCAAGTGATCGGTGGGCTCGTCAAATAGTAATGTGTTTCCTTCTGCTACCATCATTTTAGAAAACATGGCTCGGGCTTTTTCCCCTCCAGAAAGCACTGATACGTATTTCTCAACATCATCGCCACTAAATAACATGCGGCCTAAAAATCCACGTACAAGTTGTATGTCTCCTGAGGTTTCAAATTGGCTGAGCCAATTAAATAAGCTGATTTTTTCTTTAAAGAACTTGCTGTTATCTTTTGGGAAATAACTATAAGTGACGCTATCACCCCATTCAATCTCACCTTCATCTGGTTGTAGTTCGCCTGATAGAATTTGAAGTAAAATGGTTTTCGATAACGAATTTTTACCAGCAATGGCAACTTTGTCTTTTGCGTGGATGGTAAAGCTGACTTTGTTTAGTACTTTTTCCCCATCAACACTGTGGCTTACACCGTCTACTTTAACGACGTTTGTACCCGTTTTTCTTCCGGCTTTGAAGTTAATGTAAGGTGGCCTACGTGAGGATACTGGTAGGTCTTCTGGTCGCAATTTTTCTATTAGTTTTTTACGTGAAGTGGCTTGTTTAGACTTCGAGGCATTCGCGCTGAAACGACGCACAAAATCTTCTAATTCGGCCACTTTCGATGCGTCTTTTGAGGCTTGGTCTTGGCGTTGCTGCATGGCAAGTTCGCTTGATGATTTCCAGAAATCATAGTTGCCGGGGTAAATTTTAATTTGTTTATAATCTACATCGGCAATATGCGTGCAGACCTTGTTCAAAAAGTGCCTATCGTGGGAAACCACAATAACGGTGTTTTTAAAGTCAGCAAGGTAGTTTTCTAGCCATAATACAGATAGGTAATCCAGTTGGTTGGTTGGTTCGTCTAATAGCAAGATGTCAGGCTCTCCAAACAATGCTTGGGCCAACAGAACACGTACTTTTAATGCGGAATCCATGTCTTTCATTAAGCTTTCATGAAACTCATCTTCAATGCCTAATTCCGATAGCATTGTTGAGGCGTCGGCTTCTGCCATGTAACCGTTTAGATCAGCAAATTCAGCCTCTAAATCCCCAACGCGTAGGCCTTCTGCTTCGGTCATTTCGCTTTTAGCGTATAGATCGCGACGCTCTACGTATATTTTGTAGAGTTGTGGATCACCCATTAAAACAGTTTCTAAAACGGAATATTCATCATAGGCAAATTGGTCTTGCTTTAATACTGAAATGCTTTTTCCTTGGTCAACCGCAACAGACCCGCTCGATGGGTCGATGTCGCCTGATAGTATCTTTAAAAAGGTTGATTTTCCGGCGCCATTTGCCCCAATCAGGCCGTAACAGTTTCCTTCTATAAATTTTATGGATATATCTTCAAATAATGTTTGTGAACCGAATGATACGGTTAAGTTTGCGGTTGATATCATGGTGGTGTCCCTACTTTGCTTCTAAAATAATATGGCTTATGGTATCAAAATGAGGTGTTTCGGCCAAATTCTATTTTGGATTTGGAAATGTTAATTTCGCAGTCCTTTCCCTTTTTTTAATAGGGAAAGAACGATAAACCATACTGCGATTGTCAATACTAACAGTCCAATCAATGAACGTGCAATGGGTACATCACTGATACCCAAAAATCCATAGCGGAAAAGGTTTATTAAATACAAAATTGGATTAAACAGCGAGACTTTTTTCCAGAAATCAGGTAGTAATGAAATGGAATAAAACACACCGCCCAGATAGGTTAGTGGGGTAAGAACGAAGGTTGGAATAATGGTGATATCATCAAACTTTCGAGCAAATAATGCATTCAAAAAGCCCAACAGACTAAATAATGTGGCGGTTAATATTATTGTGACGGCCACCAAAACGGGATGTTGAATTTGAAGTGGTTCGAAGAGTAGTGAAATGATGGCGATTGCGACACCAACAATACACCCACGAATAATACCGCCGCTGGCGTAACCCAATAGAATGACGGAATTGGCCATAGGAGAGACAAGTACTTCTTCAATTTGTCGCATAAATTTTGCGCTAAACACGGTGGAGACCACATTCATAAAGCTATTTACCAAAATCCCCATCATGATAAGGCCAGGCACGATAAACTGCATGTAGCTGACGCCATCTAACTCACCGATGCGATTTCCAATAAAATTGCCAAATACCAAAAAGTATAATGTGGTGGTAATCACAGGTGGGAGTATGGTCTGACTCCAAATTCGGAAAATTCGAGTGGTTTCTTTGCGTACTAGGGTGATTAAGCCAACCAGTTGTATTTTAAGCATTACTAGGGCCTTCCACTAAGCGTAAGAATAATTCTTCTAATCGATTGGCTTTATTACTCATGCGAGAAACCACAATTCCTAAAGCGTTGAGGGTTGCTAGTAATTCTGTGATGGATATATCGGAACTTAATTCCACTTCTAAATCCCCATCTGATGCGATTCTGCTTTTAAAACCATCGAGTTGAAAATTGTTTGGTAGTGGTGTTTCAGGTGTAAGGCATACTGTTTCGCTTTTTAGTTTTTTCAAAAGTTCGGGTGTGGAATCATTTTCGATGATGTTACCTTTGTCGATGATGGCGATATTTTTACACAATTGTTCGGCCTCTTCTAAGTAGTGTGTGGTGAGGATGATGGTTAACCCATTTCTGTTTTGTTGTTCTAAAAATTCCCACATGTGACGGCGTAATGATATGTCTACTCCTGCTGTGGGTTCATCTAATATGAGTAGGCGTGGTTGATGAACAAGTGCACGTGCAATCATCAGTCGGCGTTTCATGCCACCAGAAAGGGCATGGGCGATGGTGTTTCGTTTTTCCCATAATCCTAAGTCTTTAAATAATTGATTAGCGCGTTTTTCTGCGATGTGGGCGGGAACGCCGTAATAGCCGGCTTGGTTAATCACTGTTTGTATGCATTTTTCGAAAATATTAAAGTTAAATTCTTGTGGCACTACGCCAAGATGACGTTTTGCTTCTTCAAGTTCAGTATCAATGTTATGACCAAAAATATTGCAGGTACCAGATGTCTTTTGAATCAAGGAACAAATAATACCAATCGTGGTGGATTTTCCTGCACCGTTTGGCCCTAAGAGCCCAAAAAAACCGCCATCAGGCACAGTAAGGTTGATTCCTTTTAGCGCGTTTAATCCACCTTTGTATGTTTTTTTAAGGTTTTCTATTTCAATGGCAAGCATAGCGGACTAGTATAGCTAATTCACCACTAAAATACCATATGTGTGGGTGTGTTTTGTGATCGATAATACAACTTATGTAGGGAGGGATTACTTTTGGCAATGAGACCGGGACTTGGGCCAGTAGGCATGAATATAACTCAAAGTGGTGGGTTGAATTATTTTTCGCGTCGCAGCCACGTGCAATCTGAGGATACGGTTAAACAGCGTGCACAAGGCTATTTGGTTTCCCTTAATATAAGGCGAACTCAAATTAATACGCCTAATGCGCATGGGCAAGTACCTCTTGAAGAAGCCCTTCGCGAAATGGCATCAACAGGTGAGCGAGTGGATTCAAGTGTTATTCGCGGATTAGTTATGTTGGGGGCAAACCCCGCGGCAATGTCTTCTGAGGCTGGAAAACCGTTAAGTGTACTGGCAGATGACTTGTCGGAATTAAGTGGGAATACTGAACTCAAAACAATAGCCTTGTTTTTAACTGCTATGACCCAGTTAAAGCAATCAAGCGAATTTAGTGGGTATTCTGACACTCAGCTTGATGAGACGGTGATTGCGTTTTTGGACCGATTGTATGAATTGGGCCAGCAATCCACAGACTTATTGGTGGGTGCTGATAAGGTTTCTGCGGAAGAATTGAGTGCCTCTATTAAGGAAATGGTGATGAGTCTTGATAATGCCAGTGATGGTACCGGTTCTATGAAACTAACGGCTTTGTTAACGCAATCGATGACAGGGTCTGGTTCGGCACTACGCGCCATGATTAAAGCCGTGGCTGGTTCCAATAGAGCCTGGCTTCCTAATGCTGGTCAGGACAACGGAACAGATCATACTGTATACTAGTGCTTATACATATGTTAAATCGGGTAGTGAGTCTATGTCTTGGGGGGGTATTAGCGTTTCTAATTACTAGTGGCATGTATGCAACGTCGCCTCTTCTAACTACGATCGAAACGCAGTGGGATACTGTTTTGACGGATACGGTTATATCGGGTCAACGCAACGGTTATTTCGTGCATTTGGTGGATTATGACAAGGTTAAAACACATCCAGAGTACACGGCGCTACTTGCTTCGTTGAAACAATTTGATCTTGCAACGTTAACGACTAGAGAAGAAAAATTAAGCTTTTGGATTAATGCGTACAATATTGCTGTGGTTAAAACGGTGGTGGATTATAATCCCCATTACTCGATTCGAGATGTTGGTAACGTGTTTCGATCAGTATGGAAGTTGGATGTTTTACCTATAGGAAATCAAGTATTTAATGCCTATGATATTGAGAATAAAATATTGCATGAGATGGATGAGCCACGTATTCATTTTGCGTTGAGTTGTGCGGCGCTGAGTTGCCCAAATTTAAACCGTAATGCTTACTCGGCGCAGACTATTGAGCAAGAATTAGAGCGGCAAACCCTTTCCTTTTTATCTGATACAACCAAAGGCCTTCGTTTATCGAGTAATGAGACATCGGTATCCGTATCGAAACTCTTTACATGGTTTGAGGAAGATTTTAAAAAGGTTGGCGGCATTAAGGTTTTTTTAAATCGGTACACTGGTCGCGATATGCAGGATATGTTCGTTACCTATCTTACATTTGACTGGGGATTAAATCGGTATGTGGAAATTTAAAATTTGCAGATGAGGGCATTGTTTTATGGCGAATGATTTGATTGGTTTGTCGGTTATTATTTTAGTTCAAAAGGCACACTTTTTAGAGCTGGTATTAAGTCAATTGGTGACGAATTTAGATGCTAGTGTGGTGGACGTAATTGTGGTGGATGCCAGTGATGAGACGCATTGCTATGTGCCGAGTGATGCCATATTATCGGCATTTTCAGATTGTCATGTGTTGTTTCGAGTGCTTCGTAGTGAGCCCGATCGTGACCAGCAAATGAAGGTGGGCGCCAAGGTTGCTGTGGGCGATGCCTTTTTGTTTCTATGTGCGCCTGTCTTTTTCGACTCTTCTGTAATGTCTAAGGTTGTGTCTCGGTTGGAGTCAGGTTGTGATTATGGTGTGATGCATTTGAAATCTAGGCGAGCTGGGCTTTTGTCAAAGAGTAAGGGGGTCTTGTCTGACATGGTTTCTCGGCTTAGGGGTAAGGTTTCTTCTCACCAAATTGTGTTTATGCGGCGGAATAAATTTGAAAAAATGAGTGGCTCAAATTTGTAAAATTTGTTAAAATTCGCTTTGTGATTAACTCAAATTTTATTTTAATAGCATATAAGCGTGTGGCGATTGTTTCTACTGAAGCGAGCCTCAATACTCTAATTACACAACATTCTTTGGATGCTTTGCGTGACCAGGTTAAGGTCATGTCAGCGGATAGTGTGGGCAATTATATGTACTTTGCCAGCATGGCCGCTAAACAGTTGACGCTGCAGGATTTATTTGAGTTTTCTCTAACTGTGCAGGACTCAGCTATTAAAGAATATTTATTAGAACAGGTATCGGCAAGAGGAAAGCTAGAAGATGGTTCTTTTTGGCACTCTGCGCAACTCCATTTGGGCTTACTTAATTTATAAGACACTATGTTTTACCTGTGATAGTATTTATAAACTATGGCGCAATCGGGTAATCCAAATTATAAAAAACAAAATGAACTTTGGGGCCAGCAGATGGGCGCAGCCCAAGATGGGGATAAACGCGCATACCAACAATTACTGGAATCTACATACCCGGTGTTACAAAAGTTCGTTTATGGGCGAATTAACCAAAAAGACCAGATAGACGATATTGTTCAGGAAGTCTTACTAGCGATGCATCGTGCCCGTCATAGTTATGATAGAACCCGTAGTTTTTCAGCCTGGATGTTTGCTATTGCGTCTCATAAAGTGATTGATTATTTTAGAGCATTAAAACGGCAAGGGAATGTGGTTGGGGAGGAAGAAGCATTTGTGGATAATATTGCGGATGATTCGAACGATAATGATAGGGTGGCAGTTCGTGATGAATTAGATCGCGCCTTATCTAAGTTGCCACCAAAAATGCGTGAGGCTGTTGAAATGTTAAAGTTATATGGGTATTCATTGAAGGAAGCAGCATACCTTTTAGGGGTGTCAGTGCCAGCTGTGAAAGTGTCAGCTCATCGGGGTTATAAATTATTACGCAAGGTAATGGAGGCTCGGAATGGATAAGTTTATTAAGGATTTGTGTCAGGCAAACCCAAAATGCCAAGTGTTATGGCCATGGTGGAAACGATTGGTGTTTTGGTCGCTTTTCGTGTGTGGTGGGTTGGCGTTTGTATTGTGGTTCTTCCGGGCTGAATTATCGATCACGCATGGTACGAATTCCCTGGCGATATTGTTGGAATTTATGTTTATGGTGGCGACTGGGGTGATGGCAATTTATGCGGTATTTAATCTGTGCGTACCTGGGCGTTCGTTGTTTTTGAGCAGTAAGTTAATGTTGCTGCCTTTTTTCGCTTGGGCGTTTACTCTTTTTGGCCGATTGGGGTATGAAGCTGTCACCATGCCAGCTCGTGTATTGAGTGGCGCGTCTATTCAATTGGGGTGGGGGTGTAGCGCTGAAATTGTTGTATTGGCAATTCTGCCTGGCTTAGCATTGGCATTTTTAGTGCGACGTGCCATGGCGATACGCACACTTTGTGTTAGTTTCTTTACTTTTTTATCGGCTCTCGTTGTTGGGGCTTCAATTGTTCATGTGACATGCCCGATCACGGTATCTTTGCACATGTTGCTTTGGCATTTTTTACCTGTGGCAGTTGTGTCTATTTTAGGCGTTAAATTTTCGAGCTGTTTTAGGTGTTCAGACCAATCATAGCTTGGTTTCTGACAGTCCCTCTTTGATGCGTTGTATGCGCTTGTATGCGGTTGAGATTTGAGTTTCGTTTAGTTCACCATCTTTAATCGCTTTTTTAATGATGCCGCGTGTTTCAATCGGTAAATTGGGTGTTTGAGTGATATCGCCAAACAGGAGTATGTCATTGCCAGCGTTTATCGCGTGAATGATGGTTGTTTTAAGTGAGTAGTGGGTGGTTATTGCGGCCATGTTTAAATCATCGGTGATTATAATGCCACTAAAGCGCATTTTGTAGCGCAATGTGTCTATGTGGGCTTTTGACAGGCTTGCTGGATAGTGAGCGTCGATTTTCGTATGCATCAGGTGTCCAGTCATGATGGCATCTGGTGGCGCGTCTTTGATTAACTGTTTGTATGGCAGTAGTTCGGTTTTATCCCAGGTGTCTGTGATATTGGCTGTTTCATGGTGGCTGTCTGCGGTTGTGTTGCCATGGCCAGGAAAGTGTTTGGCTGTAATAAGTACGCGATGGGCTTTGTGGGCATGAATCATGCGTTGAGCGTATTGGGTAACAGTGTAGGGGTTTTTTGAAATGGCGCGATCGTTTTGAGAGATCACTTGTGATTGTGGATTTAGGTCTAAATCTAATACCAACCCAAAATTTAAATTAAAGCCAGTGTCTTGGAGCATTCTTGCCATTTTGTCATATTCGGATGCGGCAACGGGGGGTGATAGTTTTGAACCAATATATTTAGCGGAGGGTGTATCGAAAAAACCGTTTTTAGAATTTAAGCGTTGGACGGTTCCTCCTTCTTGGTCTATTGCAAGAAATAGTGGCGTATTGGTATTGAGGTTTTTAATGTCTTTAATGAAGTTTATGATTTGTGATTTTGATTGTATATTTCGACCAAAAAATAGCAACCCACCAATGTTTTCGGATGCGATGTGTTGTTGGATCGGCGCAAAATTTGGTGAATCGATGGTGGTTCCATTGAACCCAATTAGTATCATTTGACCGATCTTTTGGTCGAGTGAAACCGTTGGTTTTGAGCCCATAGCGTGTAAGGGGTTAATGGTGATGATACTGATTATAAATATAGTTAAGAAAGTATACATAAAAAATATTATTGCAAGAAAAGCGCAAAGTTTATATATTTATCTGACCTAGTAGTAAACCTATTGGGAATCTGGCGTTGCCGAGGTGAAAGATGATGAACGAAAGTTTTGGGCCCCATTTAATGATAGATATGGCGGATTGTGATGAGTCTAAATTAAATGATTTAGATCGTTGTTTCCGATTTTTGAATGAACTTCCTGATATGGTGAATATGACAAAGATTACTCAACCCCATGTGTTTCCATATGAGGGTTTAGTTCCAGAAGACAAAGGAATCACAGGTGTGGTTGTTATCGCGGAGAGCCATGTTTCGATTCATACTTTCCCTTTAAAGCGGTATGCCTTTGTTGATGTGTTTTCCTGTAAACCATTTGATGTGGATATGGCGGCACGTTTTTGTACGGAATTATTTGGGTGCAAATCACCTACGGTTAGAGTGTCACAGCGCGGATTGGATTTCCCACGCGGAGAATTTCAAGTGCCTGTCTATGAGGCTCTCGCCTTAGCTGTCTAACTGTTTTGTGGCGATTATGCTATTCTGTTCCAGATGCGTGCAATCGTACTAGGATTCGGTTATAAATGTGTTCGCCGTCTGGCCATAGTGCTCGCGAAAACGCGATGCCGTCTTACCCTACGTCCATTCGATCTTGAATCGGTTGTGGAGTGGGGCGATGGCGTTTTTGCACTGTTGTACAAACGCATGCGTTGGCCATTGTTTAAGTATTCTATCGCGTCTCAAAATACGGTTAAGGTGCATGGTCTTGTTTTTCCATCTCCGTTGATTGCGGCTGCCTTTAAGTCTGATGTGAATATGTTGGGCGCGTGGCTTGATATGGGGTTGGGTGGTGTTACTCTTAAAACCGTCATGCCGCATTCTCGTGATGGGAACCCACGGCCGCGCATGCGCGAGGTGCGTATCGACGCTCAACCGGGGGTAGTAAATGCGCTTGGATTGCCAGGCAGTGGTATTTCTGCGTTTTGCGACGCATTGCCTCACTTGCCTGTCTGGAAATTTAATCGCCCGATCGGTATTAGTGTGGGTGGGGATTCTGTAGACGATTATATAGCTGGGGTGCAGCAGATAGATGCGGTTCTTAAAACCAAACGTGAACACTATTATTTTGAAATTAATATCAGTTGTCCCAATACGCCGGAGGGTAAAAAGTTAACGGCTCATTTTGACCTGTTTTCAGCGATGGTTGCAGGGGTGCGAGGGGCTACTGATGCACCTATTGCGATTAAATTTTCGCCTGATCAAGCAACCGGCGATATTTTGCGGATGGTGACCGAAGTGAAGCGGTATAACAAAATGTTGGTGACGCTGGGTAACACTCAGTTTTGTTCTAGAGAGAAAATGGACGTGTCGCCTCAGGAGTTTTCGATGCCTGGCGGTGGGCTGTCTGGGCCGGCATTGTTTAATAGAACATTAGAATTAACCGGATTGATTGCACCGCTGGGTGTGCCTGTGATCGCGACTGGCGGTATTACGACACCGGATGACGTGATGGCAGTTCTTAGCGCTGGCGCCTCATTGGTGGGTATGGCAACTGTGTTGGTTACCAACCCGTATCAGATTCCTAGGATGAATTATAAAATTTCGCGGCAGCGCTGAATTAGTAATTTTTGATTCGTGATTTGGTAATAATATTCGTTTAGCTGTAATTGATTCCCGTTTGGATTGTCTTTCTCCATTTGAAACCGTTTGATGCGCACAAACAGTCGTTCTAATTCTTGTTCTGCTTTTCCAAGTACTTCTTTATAATAGTTGCCATATCGGCGATTAATTTGTTTTAACTCAATATCCATAAACTGGTAGTAATCACGCCAGATGGCTGAATTTGCTTGCGCTTCGGCTTCTTCGAATGGCTTTCCAAAGGCATCAAGAGGGCTTTCCACTCGGATGGTATTGTCGTTTAGAAATTTGTAGGATTCCTTTGGAAAGGATTGTTTAACTTCAACAAATTCGTCCCCTGTATTGATGAAAAAATAGCTATTTGTGCTTTGAATAAACTCGCTTCGTTCAGTTACATCTATAATTAAGTCCATTTTACTGTCGCGGTTCAAATCTTTTTTCTCGATGTTTTGAATGGTGATGTAATGGTCGCCAGACTCAAAATACTGTTGTTCCATAATGGGCAATATTAAATTCTTTTCGGAGTCAAACAGGCCAAGATATAGTGATTTCTGGTCATTCTCTTCTTCAAAATCTTTGCTTTTCTTAATGGGCATCGTTTCGGTGTACCTAGCAACGCTTAAGGTTGTTCCTGGTTCAAAGAAGTCATGAGACGTATAGGCAGAGTTGATGGTGATGTTTGGCGTGTTTGCGTGGGTGCTTATTCCACTAGAAACGTAACAAATTACGAATAGGGCGCCACACAATAGTTTTTGATAATTCATTTTGGTCTCACTTTTTGTAAGGATAGTTAATACTATTATATACTATAAATTATGGCAGGCCAGC
>JAQBTH010000111.1 GCA_027623425.1 bacterium
TGTGCTGAATATGATTGGGGTCAAGGTTTGTGTTTAGAGAGCGTTACTCCGCGGAAGCCGAGTACGGTTTATGGAACTTGTAAAAATGCTTTACAGGAAATATTATCGATATACTCTAATCAGTTTGGATTAAGCAGTGCATGGGGAAGGATATTTTTTCTTTATGGTCCGAAGGAACATCCGTCAAGGTTAGTATCGTCTGTTATTCAATCAATCTTGCGAGGTGAGACTGCTCGGTGTTCCAGTGGTGAGCAAGTGAGAGATTTTATGTATGTTACTGATGTGGCCTCAGCCTTTGTAGCTTTACTTAATTCAGACATACAGGGTCCGATTAATATCGCTTCAGGCGAAGCTATAACTCTTAAGGATGTGGTAGAAAAAATCGCTATCAAGTTGGGTCATCCGGAATTATTAAAGTTGGGGGCTCGTTCTACCAATCTCCAGGATCCTCCATTATTGCTGGCTGACATCAGTCGTTTAAAAGACGAGTTAGGTTGGCAGCCCATTTTTGATATTGATCGCGGACTAGATGAAACAATTGCTTGGTGGAAGGAGGAGCTCAAATGATCCTAAACAATAGGAATCAAGGGTTTTTTATGTGTCCATGCTAAAACATAACATATTTTCCAATTTGGTGAGCGGAGCCTGGGTCCCGGCACTAGGTTTTGCAATTACACCTAAGCAGATAAACTTGCTTGGAGTAGAGGCATTTGGGCTTATAATTAAGTGGGGTATAATAGGTGCGGCGGATCGTTTAGATATTACCCGTATAATGCAAAGAGAAGAAGCTATATTATGATACAAACTAAGCGGACTCCTGGTTGCCAAGGAAGCGAAATTGCCTGGATTCAGACAACCGATTTAAATCTCCGTATTGATGAAAAAGAATTTCGATATTTGTATTGCGAACAAAGTGGTGTAATTAGACTTGAAAATGTTCCAGACAATTTAGGAGATTATTATCCCTCAGACTATTATGCTTTACCTACGACTGAGCAGCTTGCAAAAATCGCAAAAGCCAATTCTTTCAAAATAGATACGATTCAACGCTATAAAACACAGGGGTCATTACTGGAAATTGGCCCTGCTTATGGAATGTTTTCTTTCCAGGCCAAGCAAGCTGGGTTCGAAGTGGATGTGATCGAGATGGATGAGCGATGCTGTAACTATTTAAGCCAGGTTGTCGGAGTAAATGTGACCCGTAGCGACTCACCCCATGACGCAATGTCCACCCTTCGCTCTCATGATGTGATTGCGCTCTGGCATGTTATCGAGCATCTACCGGACCCTTGGGCGTTGATCTCTGCAGCTGCAAAAAACTTGAAACCCGATGGAGTTCTTGTTTTGGCAGCACCCAACCCACAGGCGTGGCAGTTTCATATTATGGGTAAAGCGTGGCCCCATCTGGATGCGCCGCGTCATCTTTATTTGTTGCCTGCTGAGGCACTAACAGAATATGCAAAGACTTTAGGTTTGGAGCAAATTCATTTTTCAACTACTGATAGCGATGCAAAGCAGTGGAACCGATTTGGGTGGTCTCGCTTGCTGATGAATCGTGTTCGGGGTAAATGGATTTCAAGGTTGACTTTTGTGCTGGGTGCGATTCTTAGTGTTTTTATGGCTCCTTTTGAGTCCAGCGACCCTAAAGGCAGCGCTTATACCCTCGTTTTTCGTAAAATTAATCAAACGCCGGTGAGTAAATAAGAATTTAAGTTAAGGTCTAAATTATGAGGTTTTCAATTCTTCTTCCAACACGCAACGGTGGCGATTTTATTCGAAACTGCATTCGTTCTATACTTGAGCAAGATCACGATGATTTTGAACTGGTCATTTCTGATAATGCAAATACAGATGCAACGCCGGAAATTATCCGTCAATTTAAAGACGACTTGCGGGTGGTGGTGGTGCGTCAGGATTCACCTATTTCTGTGTCTGAAAACTGGACTGCGGCCCTGCAGGCGTCTTGCGGCGACTATATTTTGATGATGGGGGATGATGATTACCTATTGCCGTGTACATTGCGTCGATTGGATGATGCCCTGGCGCAATACGACGAACCTGATTGCATTCTTTATAATGGTTATTCGTATGTTGCACCTAATTCTGTATCTGGTAATCTCGAAAGTTTTTGGTCTAAAGAGCTCTTTCATTTTGGCCCTGATTTCGGTAGAGAAGGCGTGATGGATCATAAACAGCGCATGGATATTGTGTTCGATATGTTCCGTTTTAAAGTACACATCCCTTTAAATATGCAGACCACATTGTTCTCTCGTCGTGTTATGGAAAGAGAGTGCGATAGTATTTTTCGTGCGCCGTTCCCCGATCATTACCTACTCAATGCGCTGTTAATCTCAGCTGAAAAATGGGTCTATCTGCCCGAAAATTTAGTGGTGGTTGGCATCTCACCTAAGTCGTTTGGGCATTTTTTTTATAGTCAGAAAGCTGAAGCAGGACTTGATTACTTAGGTGTTGTTACGAACTTCAAGGGAGCCTTGCCGGGTAGTGCTTTAATTAATGGCATGGGAGCATGGCTGCATGATTTAAAAGCTGAATACCCAGCAGAGTTGAAATGTATAAAAATGGATTGGTCAGGTTATGTTCGTCGACAGGTGTATGCGTGGCTTTTACAATATCGCTATGGTGGAATTAGTAGGAGTGAACTCATTTCACGTTTTACCAGTTTGTCAGTTAAAAACTGGGGTCGTCTATTTACAAGTGCGTATGATGCTGAAAGTTGGAGACGACTTGGACGTATGTTCCAGTTTGAGAAAAAAAGTCAGGCAGAATCACTTCTTGTTGCTCTAAAGCCACTTCCCGAGGTAGCTGATATTCATGAGTTTTCACAATGGCTGCTACTTCAGGCAAATGATCACTGATGGATATAGAAAATTTGCGCATTGGTTATGTGCCTATAAGTAATACCCTTGACAGCCCGGGGGATCGTCGCAGGTTTGTTGCCTATGCTCAGGCACGTAATTTAAAATTTACATTAGCAATACCAGAAGAGCGTTATGATCTTGTAGTGTTGAGCCAAATGGCTGATATAAGCGTTTGGTGCGATTACCCTCATGGCAAAGTTGTTTATGATTTTATCGATTCGTACCTCGCGATCCCACGTACTAACATTAAACAATGGCTGCGCGGTTTAGTTATGTATGCGATTGGACGTCATCGCCGCTTTCGTTTTGACTACCGAGCTACTTTGCAAAATATGTGTAGTCGGGCTGATGCAGTAATTTGTTCGACCAAAGAGCAGGCGGGCGATATCAAACCATTCTGTCAAAATGTTCATCTAATACTTGATGTGCAGAAAAGTATTATTAATAGAGTAAAAGAAGATTACAGCAGTGGTCTACCTTTTAATCTGGTATGGGAAGGCTTACCAATTAATATTTGGCATTTAAATCAAATTCAGGATGTGTTGAAGAATATCGATAAGCATCGTCCGTTGATACTTAATATAGTAACTGACCCTGAGCGATCTAGACTATTAGGTCGTTTTGGTCGGATACATAGTATTGATTTAGCGCGCAAGGTATTTAATTCTGTGAAGCTTCATATTTGGGATGAATCGACCTGGTCTGATATTATTCGCAACTGTGATCTAGCCGTTATTCCTATTGATCTTTCCGATTCCTTTGCATTCGGTAAACCTGAAAATAAATTGCTATTATTTTGGCGAATGGGTATGCCTGTTATTACCTCGGCCACACCTGCTTATTTGCGGGCAATGC